>NZ_BAABRP010000001.1:487500-787500 GCF_039545055.1 Deinococcus carri | reverse complement strand
GCTTCCAGCAAGGGGTCTCCCGGCCAGGGCTGGGGCGCGGCCCGGTCAGGTGGCGGGGTACACTGGCCCCCGATGAGCAAGGTCATGATTATCGGAGCGGGCGGCGTGGGCAACGTCGTGGCGAAGAAGTGCGCGCAAAACGATGCGGTGTTCACGGAGGTGCTGCTCGCGAGCCGCACCGTGAGCAAGTGCGACAAGATCGTGCAGGAAATCCGCGAACACCTGCCGCAGAGCCGCACGAAGTTCACCACGGCGGCGGTGGACGCCGACAACGTGCCGGAGCTGGCGGCCATGATCCGCGACTTTTCCCCGGAGCTGGTGATCAACGTGGCGCTGCCCTACCAGGACCTCACCATCATGGACGCCTGCCTGGAGACGGGCGTGCACTACCTGGACACCGCCAACTACGAGCCGCGTGACGTGGCGAAGTTCGAGTACTCCTGGCAGTGGGCCTACCGCGAGCGCTTCGAGCAGGCGGGCCTGATGGCGCTGCTGGGCTGCGGCTTCGACCCCGGCGCGACCAACGTCTTTACCGCGCACCACGCCAAGCACCACTTCTCTGAAATCCACTACCTCGACATCGTGGACTGCAACAACGGCAGCCACGGCAAGGCTTTTGCCACCAACTTCAACCCCGAAATCAACATCCGCGAGATCACCGCAAACGGGCGCTACTGGGAAAACGGGCAGTGGGTCGAGACCGCACCGCTGGAAATCAGCCAGGACATCTACTACCCCAACGTCGCCACGCGCAAGAGCTTCGTGCTGTACCACGAGGAACTCGAATCGCTGGTGGTCAATTTCCCGACCATCAAGCGCGCCCGCTTCTGGATGACTTTCGGGGAGCAGTACATCAAGCACCTCAGCGTGCTGGAGGCGGTCGGCATGACCAGCATCGAGCCGATCAACTTCCGTGGCGAGAAGATCGCCCCGATCGAGTTCCTCAAGGCCGTGCTGCCCGCGCCCGAAAGCCTGGCGGCGGACTACACCGGGCAGACCTGCATCGGCGTGCAGGCGCGGGGCACCGGCAAGGACGGCCAGGAGCGGGTGCATTTCGTGTACAACGTCACCGATCACGCCGAGACGTTCAGGGAAGTGCAGGCGCAGGGCATCAGCTACACCACCGGCGTGCCCGCCATGATCGGCGCGATGCTGATGCTTCAGGGCGAGTGGATGAAGCCCGGCGTGTACAACGTCGAGGAGTTCGACCCCGATCCCTTTATCGCCGCGATGAACCAGTGGGGCCTGCCGGTCGACGAGCTGGCGGGCATCGAACTCGTGCGCGACTGAGAGCAGAGCGCAACGCGGCCCCGGAGCCTGTGCGGGCGCTCCGGGGCCGCTTGCTGTCGCTCCGGGCTTTCATCTCCTCGCCCGCATAGGCCGACCCCGGCTGCCCTGTGGAGCGAGGAGGGACCGAAGCGGCGCTTTCCCACTTGGAGAACGGCTGGGACGGAAGCCGGATGACAGACAAGGTAGAACCGGACGTGACGTAAGGCTCAAGGGTCGCCTGCCGGGACGCCCAGGTCCTCCGGCCCCGGCCTCTGGGGTCGGGTGTCTCTGCCACCGCCGGCGGGCAGCCACCAGGGCGGCTGGATGGCCTGCGAACGCGCCCACTCGAAGGCGAACATGCGCCGGTATTCGTCCACAGCCCCCGCGTCACTCGTGGCGAGGTTGTAGTCGCTCAGGCCCAGCCGCCCGAAGGAGGAGTAGTGCAGGTTCTGGCTGCCGACCAGCAGCATCTGGCCGTCGACCAGGGCCGCCTTGGTGTGCAGGCCGCCCGCGGTGCCGTACCAGCGGGCCTGCACGTGGTCGGCCAGGCCCAGCGGGGCGAGTTCGGCGTGCAGGCCACGCAGCAGGGCGAGCGTCTCGGCCTGGAGCAGCGGGTCGTAGTCGAGCAGCAGCCGCAGCGTGACGCCCCGGTCGCGGACAGCACGCACGGCCGCCCGCCACACCGGGAGTTGCAGGGCCGGGGGGCAGCCCTCTTCCGCGAACAGGTCGCCGGTGCAGCCCAGCGTGCCGCTCACCTGCGACTGCATCACGTCGATGCGGCCCCGCGCCGCGCCGAACAGGGCCGTGACCGCGTCGTCCGCGTCGGTGTAGCCGTTGCGGCGGTAGAGGGGGTAGACGCGGGCCTCACCGGTGGCGGGGGCGGGGGCGGCCCAGGCCAGGGGCGAC
Source organism: Deinococcus carri (assembly GCF_039545055.1). Taxonomy (NCBI): domain Bacteria; kingdom Thermotogati; phylum Deinococcota; class Deinococci; order Deinococcales; family Deinococcaceae; genus Deinococcus; species Deinococcus carri. The sequence goes on along the minus strand of NZ_BAABRP010000001.1, from coordinate 785,325 downwards.
GGCGCGGCGGGCTGGCTGAAGGTGCAGTCGCGGCGCAGGGTGAGGGGGGTCGGCGTTTTCTGGCAGGTCAGCAGGCGGCTGAGCGCCCAGGCATCGTGAAAGGTGGCGACCGCGTGGCGCGCCACCGGTCCGCGCACCCGCAGCCCCAGGTCGGTGAGGTCCAGGCCCTGCCCGCCCGGCGCGCCCGCGGGCACGTGGAAAAAGCTGATGTTGAAGCCGCCTGCCAGCACCGTCTCGCCGTCCTGCACCACCAGCTTCACGTGGCTGTGCGGCACCAGGTAGGCGTAGTTGGCGAGTTCCAGCCGCCAGCCGGGCACCGTGTCGCCCGTCAGGGGCACGCCCGCCTCCAACAGATGCCGCGCGGCGCTGTAGGCACTCGCGGTGGGGTCGAGCAGGGCGTCCAGGCGCACCGAGTTGCCCAGCATCACCCGCACGGTCATGCCCCCCGGATGGCGCTCCGGGTGTTCGGCCACGTCCCGCCGCAGGGCCGCGATGGCGCGGGCGACCTGGGCACCCGGTGCGCCCGGGCCGTCGTCCCAGATCATGTTGGCGATCAGGAGTTCACGGCGGGTCTGGCGGAGCTGGGCTTCCAGCTCGTCGAAGCCGCCGTGGGGGGTCTGCGGCTGGGTGCTGTAGGCGGGGTCGGCGTTCGGGAAATGCAGCAGGCCCTCCACCCGGTTGCCGCAGCTCAGCGCCGCGCCCTGTCCCCGCGTGCGGTCATACAGCAGGCGGTCCAGCGGGGCCTGGGGCGGTGGGCAGGTGTTCAGCCCCAGGCCGTCCAGCGCGGCCCGGTTCACCGGGGGCAGGCTGCCGCTGACCACCTCCAGCCCCGCCGCAAAGGCCGGTCCCCGCGCCCGCGCGTCCGGCCAGGGTCCCGCCAGCAGCGCCAGCAGGGTCAGCACCCAGGCGGTCAGGCGGTGGCGAGGGGGCACGCGCATTCTGCCAGAGTATGCCGCGCCAGGCTCCCCCGCGGGCCAACGGGGGCACGGTTCAAGCGAGTCTCAGCGCGGGGCCAGGACTGGTAGCCTGCCCCCATGAAGGTGATCAGTGTCAACGTGGGCCAGCCCACCGCCATCCAGGTCGGCAACCGCAGCGTCGTGACCGGCATCCGCAAGCACCCGGTGCCGGGGCATGTCCGCGTCACGGCGCAGGGCCTGGAAGGCGACCGGGTGCTGAACCGCAAACACCACGGCGGCCCCGATCAGGCCGTGTACATCTACACCCGCGAGGACTACGACCACTGGACGGAGAGCCTGGGCGCGGCCCTGGAACCCGGCACCTTCGGGGAGAACCTGCTGGTGGGCGGGCTGGAGTCGGCGGGCGTGCAGGTGGGCGAACGCTTCCGGGTGGGCAGCGTGCTGCTGGAGGTCACGGCCCCGCGCATCCCCTGCGGCACCCTCGGTGCCCGGATGGAGGACGCGGGCTTTGTCAAACGGTTTGCCCGTGCCCGCCGCCCCGGCTTCTACACCCGCGTGCTGGAGGGCGGCGAGGTGGGTCGGGGCGACGAGGTCACGCGCGAGGCTGTCCCCGCCGGTGCCCCCACCATCGCCGAACTCTTCGACCTGTGGTACCAGGCCACGCCGGAACGCGAGACGCTGGAACGCTACCTGACCTACCCGCTGGCGGTGCGGCTGCGGCGCAACATCGAGGAACTGCTGGCGCAGGGTTAGGACGCAGGACGCGGTGCGCGGTTGTTCCTGCGTCCCGCCTTCCTCACACCCGCAGCCGGTCGCTGTACGCCTTGCGGAACTTGGCGACCTTGGGGGCGATCACGGCCATGCAGTAGGGCTGGCGCGGGTTGTTGGCGTAGTAGTCCTGGTGGTAGTCCTCGGCCACGTAGAACTCGGTGGCGGGTTCAATCGTGGTGACGAGGGGCCGGTCGAAGATGTTCTGCGCAGCCAGGTCGGCCATCACCTCGCGCGTCTCGCGCTCCTGCTCCGCATTCAGCGGGAAGACGGCGCTGCGGTACTGCGTGCCCACGTCGGCCCCCTGGCGGTTGAGGGTGGTCGGGTCGTGGGTGGCGAAGAACAGGCCCAGCAGGTCCTTGTAGCTCACCTGCGTGGGGTCGAAGGTCACGCGCACGGCCTCGGCGTGCCCGGTATTGCCGCCGCACACGCTGCGGTAATCGGGGTTCGGCACGTGCCCGCCGATGTACCCGCTCTCCACCTTCGTCACGCCGCGCACGTCCTTCATCACGGCCTCGGTACACCAGAAGCACCCGCCCGCGAAGATGGCCTGCTGCATTTGTCCGCCCGTCTGTGCTGAGGTCATGAGCGGATTGTGGCGCATCCGGTCGGGGGGCAGGGGGAGGGAGGCACGGTTGGGAGGGGGGAAGCGGGACGCGGTGCGCGGGACGCAGGAAAACCGCGTACGGCGTCCCGCGCACCGCCTACTGCATCAGCAACCGCGCCGCCACCAGCACCACGATCACCCCGTACATCACCTTCACGAAGCCGCTGCCGCGCAGCATCGCCATCCGGGCACCCAGGGTCGCGCCGAGGGCATTGGCGACGCCCATCGGCAACCCGATCCACCAGACCATCTGCCCGCCGATCAGGAAGAACAGGAAGGCCCCCAGGTTAGTGGCGAAGTTGATGGTCCGAGCGTTGCCGCTGGACCGCACCAGATTGAAGCCGACCAGCGCGAACAGGAACATCAGAAAGGTGCCGGTGCCGGGGCCGAGAAAGCCGTCGTACATCCCGATGATCAGTGCGCCGGGCAGGGTCAGCGCCAGCGTGCGGGGGGTCAGGCCGGGATAGCGGTCCTCCAGGCCGAAGCGTTTGTTGACCAGCACCAGCACCCCCACGCCCAGAATCACCACGCCGACCAGCGTGCGGAAGGCATCCGGGTTCACGAAATGAACGAGGTAGGCCCCCAGCGCGCTCCCCAGCAGTGCCAGCGGAATCAAGCGCAGCACCAGGCTCCGCTCCACGTGCCCCTTGCGCCAGTACTGCCAAGTCGAACTCGCCGAGCCGAAGATGGCGAGCAGTTTGTTCGTCGCCACTACCTGCGCGGCGGGCAGCCCCATAAAAATCAGGGTCGGCAGCGTGATGGTGCCGCCGCCCCCCGCCACCGCGTCGATGAAGCCGGCGAGAAAGGCGAGGGGGAGGCCGTACAGCAGAACTTCGGGACCGGGCACGCCCCGGAATGTAGCAGCCCGGACCGTCTCAGCCCGAGCAGCGTTCGAGCAGCGTGTAGATTCGCTGTCCGTTGGGGTGCTGCGTGACTCGGTACAGTTCACCCTGATGCAACGCTGCGCCCGTCGGCGGCAGGTCGCGCCACTCCAGGCCAGCGCCCAGACGGGGCGTAGCGAACTCGCCCATCCCGAGCAGACCGACATTCGAGTAGCGGCCTGACGTGGCAGGCAGAGACAGGTAGCCCATCCAGCCGCTCACCTTCCCCCGGTACATCAGCCGGACGGACTGCGTGTTCGGCGCGAAGAACAGGACGCTACGCCCGCTCCGGCAATGCAGCGTGACCGTATCGCTGTACGGCACGCCCAGCGGCGAGAGGTGTGGCCCGCCACCCCCCGCCAGAGCGGAAGCGGTCAGCAGTGCAGCCAGCAGGGGAAGAACCTTTCGCATGGGCCAGGATAAGGGGCATAGCCTTCTGTCATCTGCCTCCCCTACTCCTGATCCTTACCCAGTTCGCTCCCGCGCCGGGTGGCCTCCACGACCGCCCGCATCAGCGCGCCGCGTACGCCCGCCGCCTCCAGCACCTCCAGCCCGGCGATGGTGGTGCCGCCGGGGCTGGCGACCTCGTCTTTCAGCAGGCCGGGGTGCGCGCGCCCCTGGAGGAGTTCGCCGCTGGCAACGAGGAGCTTGGCCGCCAGTTCGTGCGCGAGGGCGCGCGGCAGGCCCATGCGGACGCCGCCGTCCGCGAGCGCCTCGGCAAACACGGCGGCGTAGGCGGGGCCGGAAGCGCTCATGCCGGTAAAGGCGTTGAAGAGGTGTTCGGGGAGGTCGTACACGTCCCCCACCGCGCCGAAGAGCTGCCGGGCAAACTCCAGGTCGCCCGCGGCCTCGGCCTCGCGGGGGGCGGTGATGGCGGTCTGGCTCAGGCCGATGGTGGCGGCGAGGTTGGGCATCGCCCGCACGACGCGCTTGGTGCCCAGTCGGCGGGTCAGGCTCGCGGTGCTGACCCCGGCCATCGTGCTGATGTACCCGGCGTTTTCCTGCGCGAGCCAGTCGCTGATTTCGGGAAAGACGCGCGGCTGCACGCTCACCAGAATGCGCTCGGCGTAGCGCAGGTCCGCCGCGGCCAGCGGGCGTGCCCCGGTGCGGGCGGCCAGGTCCGCCGCGCGGGCCGCATTCGCGTCAAAGAGGCCAATCTCGCCCGCGGGCATCACGCCGCGCGAGGTGACGCCCTCCAGCAGGGCAAGGCCGAGTTTCCCGACGCCGACGATGGCGAGTCTCATGGGGGGAAGTATAGGGGGGAGGGGGGAGGCGTTAGGGGTGGGGGGTTAGGGCGGTGCCCAGAAAGCTTCGCCAGCCTCCAGGCCGAATGGAGCGCCGCCCCGGGCAAAGCAGCCCTGGCCGGGGCAGGCCATACGCCCTACACTCTCCCCCATGCTCGTGTACCACCTGCCCGGCACGCTCGACACCCGTGAAGCCGACCTCGACCTGCTGTGGGAGGCGGGCGCGACGGGGCTGGAGGAACGTGCGGGCGTCATCCGCGCCTACTTCGACGCCCGGAGCGACCTGCCCGTTCCCATCTCCGACGGCGAGTGGCGCGAGGAGGCCGACCAGGACTGGCTGGCGGAGTTCAAACGCACGCTGCGCCCGGTGCGCGCGGGCCGCGTGACCATCGTGCCGCCCTGGCTGCGGGAGGAGGTGGAGGCCGGGCAACTGCCGCTGGTGATTGAGCCGGGCATGGCCTTCGGCACGGGCCACCACGCGACCACCCGCCTGGCGGTGGAGGCCCTCTCGGGGCTGAACCTCGTGGCGCTGGGGCCGGATGGCAGGGGCGCGCGTGTGCTGGACGTGGGCACCGGCAGCGGCGTGCTGGCGATTGCCGCCGCGCTGCTGGGAGCACGCTTCGCCTACGGGGTGGACATCGACCCGATCACCATTCCGATTGCGCGGGAGAATGCCGGGGAGAACGGGGTGCCACCGGGGCGCGTGCGCTTCGCGGAGGGCACGCTGGGCGAGGAGGCCGCCACCTTTCCGGAGGAGGGCGTGGACGCCTACGACGTGGTCGTGGCGAACCTCTACGCCGAGCTGCACGACCTGCTGGCGGGCGAGTACCTCGCGGAACTGGTGCCCGGCGGGCCGCTGGTTCTGACCGGCATCCTGACCGTCAAGCTGCCGCTGGTACGCGCGGCACTGGAACGCGAGGGCTTCGGTGACGTGCGGGAAACGCTGGACGGCGAGTGGGCGCTGGTGACGGCCCGCGCGCCGCTCGCGTGAGGTCGTCCTGATGGCCCCCCACCGCGTCCGGGTGGAGGCCCTGGCCCCCGAGATGCTCCTCGGCCCGCGCGAAACCCGCCACCTGCACGTGCTGCGCCTGAATCCCGGCGACGCGGTGCGCGTGTTCGACGGCCAGGGGGCCGAGGCGGGGGCCACCCTCACGCTGCTGGAGGAGGGCCGGGCGGTGCTGACGCTGGGCGAACGTCTGGCCGGGGCCGCCGAGACGCCCCAGCCGGTCACGCTGGCGGTGGCGCTGCTCAAGGGTGACAAGCTGGCCGACGTGGTGCGCGCGGCCACCGAACTGGGCGCGGCGCGTGTCCAGCTGCTCGTCACCCGCCACGCCGACGCCCGCGAAATCGGGGCGCAGAAGCTCCAGCGATTGCGCCGCGTGGCCGAGGAGGCCAGCAAGCAGTCGCGCCGCGCGGTTACGCCGGAGGTGCTGCCGCCGCTGCCCCTGGCCGAGTTCGCCTGGGAAGGCACCCTCTTCGTCGCGCAACCCGGCAGCGTGGCCCGCCTCACCGACCACCTGAACTGGGACGCGCCCGTGACCGTGCTGACCGGCCCCGAGGGCGGCCTCGCGGAGGCGGAAGTGGCCGCCCTGACGGCCAGAGGAGCCGTCGCCGTGACCCTCGGCCCCCGCATCCTGCGCGCGGAGACGGCCCCGCTGGCGCTGCTGGGGGCGCTGGTGGCGACGGGGGTGTAGGAGGCGGTGAGCTTTGAGCTATGAGCTGTGAAAGGGCACCCGGACGCCATCTTTTTCATAGCTCATGGCTCCTCCCTACAATGCCCCCATGCCCCGCGCCTCCTCCCCCATCCGCCTGCTGCTGCTGGCGTGCCTGCTCGCGCCCGCGCTGACAGCCTGCCGCTATGCCTACTTTCCCCTGGTGCCGCAGCAGGTGGAGGTGACGCTCCCCGCCCGCGTGACGGCGGCCACCCTGACGCGCGAGGGCGAGGGGCTGGTGCTGCGGGCGCGGGTGGAGGGGCGCTTCGAGCCGGGCTATCTGAGCGTGGCGTGGTTTGGCGGGTCGCGCGAACTGGGCCGCGACAGCGTGTACCTCGATGCGGCGCAGCGGGACGCGACCTTCCGGCTGACCGCGCCGGAGAAGGGAGCGTACCGGGCGGTTCTCTCGTTCGGGGGCACGGTGCTGCGGCAGGTCGAACTGTACGAGGTGCAGCCGTGACCAGGCTGGCAGAGCGGCCGCCGCGGGAAGGCCCACGCGAAGGGGTGGTGGAGTGGACGCGCGGCACGCTGGAGCGCTTTGTCTGGCGCGGCGGCGAGGTCGTGCCCTACCGCACCGAACCCTGGCCCGCCCCGGTGAACTACGGGTGCCTGCCCGGCATCCTGAATCCGGCAGACGGCGCGGAGGTGGACGCCGTGTGGCTGGGAGAACCGCGGCCCGTGGGCGAACGGGTCCGGGCCACCCCCGCGGGCCTGCTGCACCTGGCCGACGGCGACCACAAGGTGGTGTTCGGCCCGCTGGAAGAGCATCACGGGGGCGACCTGCTGGCCCTGCTCGCGTGGTTCCCCCCGGAGCGCGGCGCGCGGCTGGAGGGCGCACAGGCGGCGGAAGACTGGCTAGCGTCGCTGCCCGGCGAAAGCTAGGGCCGGAAGCTAGCGCCGCTCTTCGTTCAGGCGGGGCCGGGCGGCGTCCTCGCGTTGCCAGTCCTGCACGATGTGAGCGGTCCGGTCCACCACCCAGCGCAGGGCGTCGCTGTTCGGGTACGACACGGCCCCGTGGTCCTCGCGGGTGGACACGTACCGCTCCAGGCCCGCCTGGCTGCCGTCGGTGCGGCGGTTGGGCGTGACCTCGAAGAGATAGTTGAACAGAAAGCCGCCGCTGTCGCTGACCAGGGCCGGGAGGCGTTTGCTCTGCACCTCCAGATTGCGGGCGACGTTGGGCCACACGAGGTCCTTGCCGCGCAGCGACTGGCCCGCCACCCGGAAGAGGTTGCAGGCCTCGGCGGGCGAGGGCCGGGCCGGGTCTGCCTTCAGGGCACGGATGGCGGACCCGTGGTCGCTCTGCCAGGCGGCGCAGATGCCGTCGAGGTCAATTTGCAGGGCGACCGGCTGCTCGGGGAAGATGCGGGCGAGGTGGTGCAGCCAGGCCACCCCCTGCGAGTGCCCCAGCAGCACCACGCGGGGCCGCGGCTGGCCCTCCCAGGCAGTCTGGAGGCGGCCATAGTCGGCCAGCAGTGCCACGTACCCGCGTTGACCCAGGGGCGTCAGGCGCGACGCGAACTCTTCGCTGGCGCTGGACGCATATCCCGCCGTCTCCACGCGGTACCCGGCGGCCGCGATGACGTCCGCCACTCGGTCCACCGTTCCGCGTGCGGTGAGGTAATCCCAGTTGTCGCGTGGGGCGACGCAGCCTGTCCCGCAGCGGCCCGACACCGCGAAAATCACCACGTCCGGCACCGGCCCGCCGAAGTCGAGCGCGGGCGTATGCGTGGGCACCGTGACGCGGGGCGCGCAGGCCCCCAGCAGCGAAACGGCCAGCAGGGCGGACAGAACCGGAACACGCATCGGGGAGACAGTGTAGGGCGCGGAGGTGAGGCGGGGTGAAGGCCCCTTGGCCTCAGTCAGGGCCACCGCAAAGTCGCCGAGTGCGCACAGCCCCCCTTAACCCTCAACCCCTCCGGCCCTTCGGGCTACCTCCCCTTAAAGGGAGGCAAAAGATTTGGCGTCCTGTGGGGCAAATAGAGTCCCTGGCTCCCCTTGAGGGGAGCTGTCAACGGAGCTGACTGAGGGGTTCATCGGGGCGAGCAGGCCCAAAATCGGACTTTGCGGTAGCCCTGTGCCTCAGTCCTCCGGCTCGTGCCGCTCGCCCGCGGGAGCCTCCCCGGCGCGTGCCCGGTACAGCTTGGCGGGCCGCCCGGTCAGGCCGTACTGGTGGTCGAGGGTGGCGCGGCCCACCCGCACCAGATGTTCGAGGTAGCGCCAGGCCGTCACCCGCGACAGGTGCGTCCGGTCGCCGACCTCCTCGGCGCTCAGGGCGTCCCCGGTGCCCTCCAGCACCTGCGCGACCCGTTCCAGGGTATGGGGGTCGATGCCGCGCGGGAGCGGTTCGGGGGAAGCGCCGCCCACCCCCAGCAGCCGGTCGAGGTGCGACTGGTCGAGGGTGCCGCGGGGCGTGCGGCGCGCGCGGTGCCGGGCGATCACCTCCGCGAGCCTGGCCCCCGTGAAGGGCTTGATCAGGTAGTCGAAGGCCCCCTGCGCGAGGGCTGTCCTCACCGAGGCCTCGTCGTCGGCGGCGGTGATCAGGGCCACGTCGGTCGTGCGGCCCTGGGCGCGCCAGTGGCGCAGCAGACCCAGCCCGCTCCCGTCGGGCAGGTACACGTCGAGCAGGATCAGGTCGGGCGCGAGCGCCTGCGCCAGGGCATCCGCCTGCGCGAGCGTGGCCGCGCTCCCCACCACATGCACGTCGGGGTCGCGCTCCAGCAGGTCGCGGTTCACGCGGGCGACCCGCAGATCGTCCTCGACCAGCAGCACGCGCACGCGGGTCATGCGCTCTCCAGGGGGGCGGCGGCCACCGGTGGGGGCAGGTTGACCTGAAAGACCGTGTGGCTCCCCCGCCGGACATAGCGCACCGCGCCGCCCAGCGCCCGCACCCGGTCGCCTACACCCGCCAGGCCGTAGCCGCGCCCCTCGCCCTTGCTGCTCGCGCCCCGCGTGAAGAGCCGGGCCGCCACCTCCGGCGGCACGCCGGGGCCACTGTCCTCGACCTCGATCTGCGCGCCCTCGGGGTCCTCCCCGATCAGGATGGTGACGCGGCCGGGCCGCCCCCCCAGCGCCTCGAAGGCGTTCTCGGTGAGGTTGCCCACCGCCGTGACCAGCGTGTCGGCGTGCCGCTCCCAGGCGGGCGAGAGGCTGCTTTCCGGCGCGACCTGAAAGTCGATGCCCAGTTCCTGCGCGCGCTCGCGCTTGCCCGCCAGCAGGGCCACCAGCCGGGGCACCTGCACGTCACGCAGAAGTTGGCGAAACTGCGCGCCCTGCTCGATCTCGGCGTCCAGCACGCGCAGCGCCTCCTCGGGGCGGCCAAGTTGCAGCAGCCCGGAAAGGACGTGCAGGCGGTTCTGGTACTCGTGGGTCTGCGCGCGCAGCACGTCCACGAAGCCGCGGGCGTGGGTGAGTTCGTCGGCCAGGGCCAGCGCCTCGGCCCGGTCGCGGAAACTGGCGACGAACCCGCCCTCCAGCGGCTCCACGTTGACCAGTACCGGCTGGCCGTGCAGGGTGAGTTCCACGTTCTGCTGCCGCAGGGGGCCGGTGGCCGCCAGATGCGCGGCGAGTTCGGGCCAGACGGCGGCCAGCGGGGCCGGGAGGGCCACGGGGGGCAGCATCTCGGCGGCGCGGTCGCTTGCCAGCGTCACCACGCCGCCCGCGTCCACGGCGATCACCCCCTCGCGCAGCGCCGCGAGAACCGCCCGGTGCTGCCCCACCAGCGCCGTGATCTGCTCGGGTTCGAGGTTCAGAATCTCGGCGCGCAGTCGCCGTGCCGCCCACACCGCCCCCAGTGTTCCCAGCGCCAGCGCCAGCAGGAACCAGGGGGCCAGGGTCAGCAGCGCCGTGATGACCAGATGCCAGGCCTGCGGCATCAGGTAGCCGGTGCTGACCACGCCCACCACCTTGCCCCCCTGCCAGATGGGCACCTTGCCGCGCACGCTCACGCCCAGGCTGCCGCGCGCCACGCTCACGACCTCGCGGCCCGCCAGCGGCCCCACGTTGTCGCCGCCCTCCATCGGCTGCCCCAGGCGAGCCGGCACCGGGTGGGCCAGCCGGATGCCCCGGCGGTTGCCGACCACGATGAAGTCCGCCTCGGCCTCGTCACGCAGGGCATTGACCTGGGCATTCAGCGCCGGGTTCTGCACGCCCGCCGCCGCCCCCTGCACCACCACGGGGAGCCGCGCCACCAGGCGGCTGGTGGTGATGGCCCGCTCGCCCAGACGCTCGCGGGCCTCCCCGTAGAGGGACACGGTCTGCACGGCGGCCAGGACCACCGTCATCGCACACAGGACCAGCAGGTGCAGGCGCACGAGGCGGCCCTGCAAGCCTGTTCTGCGCAACCTGGGGCGTCCCGATCCTGGACGGGCGAGGGGCAACATGGGTGGCTTTCCATTCTAGGCACAGCCCGTGGACCTGTCCGACTTGCGTGCATTGCGTTCAGGATTGTAAATAACGCTCACAGAAAAGTGCGTGCAGCACGGGAAAAATGCCTTGCGTGCCACGTCGTGGGGGAGTAAGGTGAATCTGCTCTCACAGTCAGACGCCGCGTGGCCGTGTCCCGGCCCGCCCCGGAGGAATCATGAAAAAAGTGCTGTCGCTGGCCCTGCTCAGTCTCTTCACGCCCCTTGCCGCCGCGCAGGGCCTCGGTAACCTGCGGATCATGGCTCCCGCCAGCCCCGGCGGCGGCTGGGACCAGACCAGCCGCGCGATCCAGACCGTGCTGCAAAACGAGAACATCGTCAAGCCGGTGCAGGTGTTCAACGTGCCCGGCGCGGGCGGCACCATCGGCCTGGCGCAACTCTACAACGCCAAGGGCGACGGCAACCTGCTGATGACGATGGGCCTGGTGATGGTCGGGGCCATCCAGACCAACAACAGCAAGGTGGACCTCAGCCGCGTCACGCCCATCGCCCGCCTGACCGGCGAGTACGAGGTCGTCGTGGTGCCCGCCGCCAGCCCCTACAAGAACATGAAGGACCTGGCGGCGGCCTGGAAGGCCAACCCCGGCGCGGTCGCCTTTGCGGGCGGCAGCGCGGGCGGCACCGACCACATGCTGGTCGGCCTGCTCGCCAAGGAAGCGGGCGTGGACCCCAGGAAGATGAACTACGTGCCCTTCAGCGGCGGCGGCGAGACGCTGGCGGCGGTGCTGGGCAACCAGGTCGCGGCGGGCGTGGCCGGGTACGGCGAGTTCGAGGCGCAGATCAAGGCCGGCAAGCTGCGCGCCATCGGTATCAGCGCGCCCAAGCGGCAGGCCGGGATTGCGGTGCCCACCTTCAAGGAGCAGGGCCTCAACGTAGACCTCGCCAACTGGCGCGGCATCGTGGCCCCTCCCGGCATCAGCGCCAGCGAAAAGGCCGCACTGGTCGCCGCCCTCGACAAGATGCACGCCAGCAAGGAGTGGAAGGACCTGCTGGCGACCCGCAACTGGACCGACCTGTACCTCAGCGGCAGCAAGTTCGACGTGTACCTGAAGCTGGAAGCCAACCGCACCCGGAACATCCTCAAGGACATCGGCCTGGTGAAGTGATCGCGGCGCGGCGGGGCGGGCAGAAGATCGTCCGCCCCGCCCCTTTTTCCTGTGTTCCTGACGCCTTTCTGAAGGCCCGTCTCCCTGGAGGCCAGGCCCTCTGAAAGCACCCTGTCCGTGAGGAGGTTTCATGTCAGACATTCCCTCTCCCCCGCCCATAGCGGCCCGGCGCGGCATCAGCGTGCCGGATCTGCTGGTCGCGCTGGGGGTCACGCTGCTGGGGCTGGCGCTGCTCGCGGGCAGCCTCAAGATTCCCTTCGGCATCAACGCGGTGGTCGGCCCGCGTGTCTTTCCCCTGATTGTCAGCGTCGGCATGACCATCCTGGGTGCGCTGCTCACCGTGAATGTCCTGCGCGGCGGCCGGGCCGAACCCGCCGCCGAGGAGGACACCGACCCCGACGCGCCCGTGAACCTGGGGGCCGCCGGCATCATCCTGGGCGGCTTTCTGCTGGGCGCAGTGCTGCTGCCCACGCTGGGCTTCGTGCTGGGCACCGCCATCATGTACTTCAGTGTGGCCCTCGCCTTCGGGGAGAGGCGCTGGGGGCTGATGGTGTTCGTTTCGCTGGCCGTGGCGCTGGTCACGTACCTCGTCTTCACGCATGGGCTGGGGCTGAGTCTGCCGCCCGGTGTCCTGAAAGGGGTGCTGTAGATGGACGCCCTGCATTCCCTCTTCGCGGGCTTTGAAACGGCCCTCACCCCTCTGAACCTGCTGTGGGCGCTGGTCGGCGTGACGCTGGGCACACTGGTGGGCGTGCTGCCCGGCATCGGCCCGGCGCTGACGGTGGCGCTGCTGCTGCCGGTGACGGCCAAACTGCCGCCCGTCAGCGCCTTCATCATGTTCGCGGGTATCTACTACGGTGGGATGTTCGGGGGCAGCACCACCTCGATCCTGCTGAACACGCCCGGCGAGTCGAGTTCCATCATCACCGCGCTGGAGGGTAACAAGATGGCCCGCCGGGGCCGCGCCGCCGCCGCGCTCGCCACCGCTGCCATCGGGTCCTTTGTGGCGGGGACCATCGGCACGGCGCTGCTGACCTTTGCCGCGCCCGTCATCGCGGAAGTCGCGGTGCAGATTCCGCCCTCGGCCAAGTTCGCCCTGATCATGCTGGCCTTCGTGACCATCAGTGCGACCTTCGGCGGCAGCCCGCTGCGGGGGCTGGTCAGCCTGTTCCTGGGCCTCGCCATCGGCCTGGTCGGCACCGACCTCCAGAGCGGCCAGGCCCGCTTCACGCTGGGCCGCCCCGAACTGCTCGACGGCATCGACTTCATCACGGTGGTCATCGGCCTCTTTGCCATCGGGGAGACGCTGTATGTCGCCAGCCGCCTGCGGAGGGACAAGGGCAGCGTGATCAAGCTGGAGGGGGGGGCCAGCATGAACCGCGAGGACTGGCGGCGCAGCTGGAAGCCCTGGCTGCGCGGGACCGTTCTGGGCTTTCCCTTCGGCGCGATTCCGGCGGGCGGCGCGGAAATCCCGACCTTCCTGAGCTACACGCTGGAAAAGCGGCTCACCCGGCACCCCGAGGAGTTCGGCAAGGGGGCCATCGAGGGCGTGGCCGGGCCGGAGGCGGCCAACAACGCCAGCGCCGCGGGCGTGCTGGTGCCGCTGCTGACGCTGGGCCTGCCCACCAGCGCGACCGCCGCGATTCTGCTCGCCGCCTTCCAGCAGTACGGCCTGCAACCGGGGCCGCTGCTGTTCGTGACCAACGGCGACCTGGTGTGGGGCCTGATCGCTTCTCTCTACATCGGCAACGTGATGCTGCTGGCGCTGAACCTGCCGCTCGCCCCGATTTGGGCCAGGCTGCTGCTGATTCCGCGCCCCTTCCTGTACGCCGGGATTCTGGTGTTCTCGACCGTCGGCGTGTACAGCCTGAACAACAGTGTGTTCGACCTGTTCCTGCTGGCGCTGTTCGGGGTGCTGGGATACGGCATGCGCCGCTTCGACTTCCCGGTCACGCCCGCCATCATCGGCGTGATTCTGGGGCCGACCGCCGAGAGCCAGTTCCGCACCGCCCTCCAGCAGAGCAACGGCGACTTCAGCATCTTCGCCCGGCAACCCCTCACGGCGGGCATCCTGCTGATCGTGGTACTGGCGCTGATTCTGCCGCCGGTGCTGCGGGCGCGGGCAGCGAGGACGGCCAAAGGGACCATGAGCGCCGAGCGATGAGCTATGAAAAAGATGGCTCAAGCCTCAGCGGCAGGTTCATAGCTCACGGCTCATAGCCCAAAGCCAAAGCCCCCAGCGCCACACGGCCTGGGGGCTTTCCTCTGCGGCTTACGCCTGCGACTTCGCTTCCTGGTAACGGCGGGCAACCTCGTCCCAGTTCACGACGTTCCAGAAGGCCTTGAGGTAGTCGGGGCGCTTGTTCTGGTAGTTGAGGTAGTAGGCGTGCTCCCACACGTCCACGCCCAGGATCGGCGTGCCGCTCGCGCCCGAGATCGCCTCGCCCATCAGGGGGTTGTCCTGGTTGGCGGTGCTCACGACGGCCAGCTCACCACCGGGCCGCACGACCAGCCACGCCCAGCCGGAGCCGAAGCGGGTCTTGGCGGCGTCCTCGAACTTCTCCTTGAAGGCGTCGAAGGAACCGAAGGCCTGGTCGATGGCCTGCGCGAGTTCGCCGCTGGGCTGATTGCCCTGACCCTGGCCGCCACCCATCACGGTCCAGAAGAGGCTGTGGTTGGCGTGGCCGCCCGCGTTGTTGCGCAGCACGTTCTTCTTGTCGGCGGGCACCTGGTCGAGACGCTGGATCAGCACTTCCACCGGCAGGTCCGCGAACTCGGTGCCTTCCAGCGCCTTGTTCGCGTTATCGATGTAGGTCTGGTGGTGCTTGGTGTGGTGAATCTCCATCGTCCGCGCGTCGATGTAGGGTTCGAGGGCGTCGTAGGCGTAGGGCAGCGGCGGCAGTTGGTAAGCCATGGTGGTGCTCCTTTCGTGGCCGTGGTCCACCCGCCAGGGTGACGGGGGGCGGCATTGGCACTCATCTTACCTGCGCCTGATGAGGCTGCAGCGGCAAAAGGGGCTTTAGGGAACGTTCAGAACAGTGTGCAGGCCCGGCACCGCGCAAAAAGCCCCCTCCGGGAGGCGGAAGGGGCCGGGGGGCGGAAAACCGCTCAGCGCAGGCGGGCGAGGCCCTCGCGGGCCAGGGTGAAGTTGGGGTCGAGCTTCAGGGCGCGCTCGTAGTTCTCGCGGGCCTTGATGCGGTCGGGCGCGACGGCACCGGCCCCGCGCTCGTAGCTGAGGCCCAGGTAGTAGATGAATTCGGCCACCGTGCTGCCCAGCGCGGCGGCGCGCGTCAGGTTCTCGCGGGCGCTGCGCAGGTCGCCGCCGTCGAGGTCCAGGCGGCCCAGGTAGTAGTAGAACTCCGGGTAACGCAGCGGGTCGAGCTTCACGGCCTGGTCGAGCTGCGAGCGGGCGGTCGAGCTGTCCTTGCTGAGGTAGCTCACCACGCCGTACTGCCCCACCGCGTAGGCATTACTGGGGGCTAGCCGCGCGGCCTGGGCGGCCTCGGGCTTGGCGGCGACCGTGTTCCCGCTCAGGGCCAGGAGCTTGGCATAGTAGGCGCGGCTGTAGGCGTCACGCGGATCGGCAATTACCGCCTGCTGGAGGCTGCCCAGCGCGGCCATCAGGTTGCCAGTCAGGTAGTACATCTCGCCCAGGTTGGAGAGGATCACGCCGTTGTCGGGATTAAGGGTGCTGGCCTGCTTGAAGGCGTCGACAGCCCTGGCCCGGTCACCCTGAAGCTTGTAGACATAGCCCCGCTCGTTCCAGACCTTGCTGAGGTTGAGGTTCTTGTCGCCGCCCTGGTTCTGCGCGACCGTCTCGGCATCGGTGAGGGTCCGCAGCGCCGCGGCGAGGTTGCCCGCCACACTCGCGCGGTCGGCGGCCCCGATGAACTGCTGCTGGTACGCCTGCGACAGCGCCAGATAGCCGCTGATGTTGCGGGGGCTGAGCGTGGTCAGGCGGCGCAGTGTTTCGATGGCAGGCGCAAAGAGCCGCAGCCGCATCTGCGAGCGGCCCAGGCCCAGCAGGGCGTCGGCATTGGCGGGGTCAATCTCGGCAGCGGCGCGGAAGGCCGCGTAGGCCTGATCGAACTTGCCCTGCTCGTAGTAGTAGTTGCCGACCAGCACGTAGTTGGCGGCGGGAGGCGTGGTCCGGGCCGGGGTCGCCGGGGCGGGTGCCGCTCCGGGAGCCGCGGGCGCGGGCTGAGCGGTGGCCGGAGCCGCCGGCTGCGTCTGCGCGGCTGCGCCGGACAGGGTGGCTGCCGCGAGGAGCAGGCCGAGGGTACGTCGTTTCACTCAGAAACCTCCGGGGTGAGGCTAACACCGCGCCACAGGGGGTGCAAGCCGGATTCCGGCGCAGGGCGGGTCATGCGAACAGGATAGAGAACACGTCCGGAAGCGGGGTGAAGTCCCTGTGAGAGCAGGGCCGCTTCCCCCACCACCGCAAAACAGGCTAGGGGACGCGCTTGACGCCCGTCTGACCCCGGCCCCCAACCCCCGGCGCGGCCTCTAGACTGGGGAGGATGTCTGCCCCCCCAGCCCCCCCCCCACCCCGCCGCCTGGGCCTGACCGGCAGCATCGGCGCGGGCAAAAGCACGGTGGCCGCCCTGCTGCGAGAGCGCGGCCTGACCGTCCTGGACGCCGACGCCGAGGCCCGCGCCGTGACGCAGGACCCGGCGGCGCTGGCCGAGATCGAGGCGGCCTTTCCGGGGGTGGTGCGGGGCGGCGTGCTCGACCGCGCGGCGCTGGCTGAGGCGGCATTCGCGGACCCCGCGCGGCTGGCAAGGCTGAACGCCATCACCCACCCGCGCGTGCGGGCCAGGATGCTGGCACTGGAGCAGGCGGCCGCCACGCGCGGCGAGCGCTGGATCGTGCAGGACGTGCCCCTGCTGTTCGAGGGCGGCCTCGACGCGCAGATGGACGCCGTGCTGGTCGTGGACGCACCGCTGGACCTGCGCCTGGCCCGCGTGACCGCCCGCAGCGGCCTCACGGCGCAGGAGGTGCTGGCGCGGGATGTGCGGCAGATGCCCGCCGAGGAGAAGCGGAAGCGGGCGACCTTCGTGCTGGACAACAGCGGCGACCTGGCGGGGCTGGAGCGGCAGGTGGACGCGGCGCTGGCGGGGCTGGGCATCCAGCTTCCAGCGGTCAGCGGCCAGCAAGAAGAAAGCCCCAGCCAAAGCTGAGGCTCCCTCCCATGCTGTGGCTTACGCTTCCGCCCTCTCCGGCTGGTCGCTGGAAGCTGGCCGCTGGCCGCCCTGAAGCGCCGCCGCCACGAACCCCGCAAAAGGCGGGCTGGGCCGCATCGGGCGGCTCTTGAACTCGGGGTGGGCCTGAAGCGCCACGAAGAAGGGGTGGCCGGGAATCTCGATGCTCTCGACCAGACCCGCGCCGCGACCCTCCACGCCGGGCGTCACGCCGCTGATGACCAGACCCGCGTCCTGAAGCTGCCCGGTATAGGCGGGGTTCACCTCGAAGCGGTGGCGGTGGCGCTCGCGGACGGTGCCGCCCTGCGGGACGCCGTACAGCTCGGCAATCTTCGTGCCAGCACGCAGGTCCATCGGCCAGTCACCCAGGCGCATGGTGCCGCCCATCCCCTCGACCTCCAGTTGCTCGGGCATCAGGTCGATTACCTTGTGCGGCGCGTAGGGGTCGAACTCGGCGGAGTTGGCCCCCGCGAGGCCCGCCTTGTTCCGGGCGTACTCGATGACGGCGATCTGCATCCCCAGGCAGATGCCTAGGTAGGGCACGTCATGCGTGCGGGCGTACTCGGCGGCGCGCACCTTGCCCTCGATGCCGCGAATGCCGAAGCCGCCCGGCACCAGGATGCCGTCCGCGTCCCCGAGTTGCGCTTCCAGGTCGCCTTCCGTCAGCTCCTCGGCGTTGACCCACTTGATGTTCACGCGGGCGTCGTTGGCGATGCCGGCATGCGTCAGCGATTCGAGCAGGCTGAGGTAGGCGTCGGGCATCTCGGTGTACTTGCCCGCGAGCGCGATGGTGACCTCGTTTTTCGGCTGCTTGATGGTGCGTACCGCGTTCTGCCACACGCCGAGGTTGGGGTGCGTGCGCTCCAGCCCCAGCAGGTCCTCCACCGCCTTACCCAGGCCCTGTTCCTCCAGCGCGAGCGGCAGCTCGTAGACGTGCCCCACATCGTAGGAGGAGAAGACGCGGTTCTCGCGCACACTGGTAAACAGCGCGATCTTGCGGGTGATGTCGGGGGGCAGCTTCTCCTTGGAGCGGACCATCACGATGTCGGGGCTGATGCCCACGCTTCTGAGTTCCGCGACCGAGTGCTGGGTGGGCTTGGTCTTGAACTCGTTGCTCGTGCCCAGGTAAGGCACCAGCGTGAGGTGCAGGTACAGCACGTTCTCGTCGCCCTCGTCGAACTTGAACTGCCGGATCGCCTCCAGGAAGGGCAGCGATTCGATGTCGCCCACCGTGCCGCCCACCTCGATCAGCACGATTTCCGCCCCGGCATTCTCGCCCGCCGCGCGAATCCGGCGCTTGATCTCGTCGGTGACGTGCGGGATGACCTGCACCGTCTGCGAGAGATAATCCCCGGCCCGCTCCTTGCGGATGACCTCCAGGTATACCTGCCCGGTGGTGATGTTGCTGCCCGGCGGAATGTCGAGGTCGAGGAAGCGTTCGTAGTTCCCGATGTCGAGGTCGGTTTCCGCCCCCGAGGCGGTCACGAAAACTTCGCCGTGTTCGTAGGGCCGCATGGTGCCCGCGTCGATGTTGATGTAGGGGTCGATCTTGACTGCTGTGACCTTATAACCGCGCGCCCGCAGCAGCGCCCCCAGGCTGGCACTCGCCACGCCCTTGCCGAGGCTGCTGACCACGCCGCCCGTCACGAAGATGTATTTCATGCTTGAACACGAGCGCCTGACCCCTGCTGATAGGGCCAAAAAGAAAAGCCGGGGCGCTCGGCCTCCGGGATTACAGGATAGCACGGGTGAGGGGGTGGAAGAAGGCCAACACCGCCTGTCGGAAGCTGAAACCACCTCTACATACAATCAGGCAGAGTCAGCCACACACCCTGGGGCGAGTCGGCAACCGGGATTCTTGGCTTCCCGACTTCCCTCTCGGCCTGCTGGACGGTGTACTAAAGTGTTTTCGTGCTCTCACGTCTTCCCTGTGGCCTCCTCCTGAGTGCTCTGCTCATCACCGCCTGTGGCAATAGCCCTATCGTTCAACACCCGGCACCGGTCACCCCCCTTCCTCCAACCACGCTCGGCCTCTATGAATTGAATTTGCAGGGCGGGACAGGAACGGGAACCCGCGTTGGTGCACAGACATTGACGGGACCGGAACCGGCGCTGAAGTTTGAGCGCCTCGCCGTCAGTACCCTTGACGATTCAGCCCATGCCAACACCTTCTATATACATTCGACGTTCAGGATCACGAATGTCGGCAGCGAGCCAGTGCGTAACCTGACGTTCCTGCCAACGAATACGGATGAGGACAGCGATCCTGCCACGCCAACCACATCCACACCAACGGTGGGGACGACGCCGTTCAAGAATCTGCGGTATTACGACGGCAGTGACGCCAGCGAGCAGGCACCCTACGTCCAACTGGGGCAGGTACGCAAGCTGGACACGCAGACCTATACCAGCCCCACCGTCGTGGATGACGATACAGCGACCCTCTACCGGCAGAACCTCCAGGCCCCAGGATTTCAGACCTCTGTTCCTACAGGCCTGACCGCCCAGGTCGGCTCTGCTGGCTGGGTGCATATCGGCACGCTTGCCCCCGGCGAGAGCACCATCCTGCAACTAGGCGCAGGCATCAGAACTTTTGGCTTTACCAGCAAGCCCTACAATCTGGACGTTGTCCTGGCCGTGGCGCAGGACGATGCCTCGACCGAGAAAACCCCACTGGCCGCACCGGTCTTCGAGTATGACCGCACGACCAGCACCGTTTCCGCCTGGACGGGCGGGGCAGGTTCTGCCCAGGTTCGGCAGCAGTTCCTGTCCTCCGTAGATCCCAACAGCTATGTGGCCGCGACCGCCAGCATTAGCAGCGCGGGCCAGCTTGACCTGAGACTTGCCAGCGAACGCGAACTCGTGGGCCTGAACAACAGCTATCCCGGCAATGCGCGAGACTACAATCGGGAAGGCTGCACCACCACAGTCACCTCTTCTGATCCCAGGATACGCACTCTCATCATAGACATGCTGGGGATAACCGGAAAGGGCGACAGCCGGATCATCATTCCCGCCCGCAGAGACAGCCTCAAGTTCAGCGAGGGAACTGCGTTCGTAGAGTCAGGCCTGCTGATCTATGCGGACCGCCCCGGCACCCTGAACGGCACCTACAGTTGTGATTTGGATGGCGGTTGGTCTCCCTTTCAGATCACCCTCGAGAATGTTCAGCTCGTCAAGGGGTGGAACAAACTTCAGGATGTCCGGACAGACACCGTGCTGACCACGCCTGAGGGAACCCTGCCCCTGGAAAGCCACGAAATCAGCAATGGGCCATTTCCAGAGGAGTGGCTCTACTTCCGCTGACGGTCTGAACCCCGCTGACCCACTCCCCCCGCCGAGCACTCTCGGTGGGGATTTTTCCTGCTCCGGTTCCCCCGTTCACAGGCAGCCTTGAGCAAACAACGTGAAAGCAGAAGACAACGAGCAGCAGTGATAGAGATCCTACCGCCCCCGCACCCGCTCCAGCAGCGCCGTGTTCCGCTCCTCGCGCTGCCGCCCCGCCGCCTTCTGCCAGGCGGAGGCCGAGCCGACCGCGAAGAAGCGTTCGCGGGCGCGGGTCAGGGCCGTGTAGACGAGGTTGCGCGAGAGCATCGGCATGTGGGCCTCGTGCAGTACGCCCAGCACGGTCGGCCATTCGCTGCCCTGCGCCCGGTGGACGGTCAGGGCGTAACCCAGTTGCAGGTTGAAGAGTTCCGCCCCGGCCAGTTCCACGATGTTGCCGTCGAAATCCACCGTCAGGCGGCTGCCCTCGGCCTTCAGGACCGTGCCCAGCGTGCCGTTGAAGACCTCGTTGGTGTAGTCGTTTTTCGTCTGCACCACCACGTCACCGGGCCGCGCCTCGCCGTCCGCGATGCGGATGCCGCCCTGGCCGGGGTTGAAGAGGGACTGGAGGTGGGTATTGAGCATGTCCACGCCCAGCGGCCCCTTGCGCATGGGCGTGAGCACCTGCACCTGCCCCGGCCCGCCGAGTTCGCGGACCATCAGGGCCACCCGGCGGGCACCCACGTCGGGTTCCGTCTCGGTGAGGTGCAGGCGGGGGTCGCCCCACACCGGGGCCTGGCCGTGCAGCAGGCCATGTGCCCCGCGGATAATCGGGTTCTCGGCAGCCTGGCGGTACACGGTGCTGAGCCGGACGGTGGGCGCGGCCTGCGCGATGGCGAGGAGCGGCAGGCCCGCATCCACCGGGGGAAGCTGGTCGGTGTCGCCCACCAGCAGCACCCGCGCGCCGGGCGGCACGGCGGCGAGCAGCGAGAGCATCAGCCCGTCGCCGCACATGCTCACCTCGTCCACGATCAGAAGGTCATACGGCGCGGGTTCGAGGTGGTTGTGCCGGAAACCCGCGGGGCCGTACCCCAGCAGGCGGTGAATCGTGGAGGCGGTGCGCCCCGTAACCTCGCCCAGGCGGCGCGCCGCCTTGCCAGTGGGGGCACAGAGGCCGACCTCCAGCCCCAGTTTCTCCGCGAGGTCCGCCACCGCGCGGGTCGTGGTGCTCTTGCCCGTGCCGGGGCCGCCGGTCAGCACCACCAGGCGGTGGTCTTCCAGCAGGTGCAGCACCTGCGCCTGTTCCTCCGAGAGGCCCTTTGCCGCCCCGGCGGGCAGGCGGTCGGCAGCGGGCCACTCGTCCCCGGCAGGCGGCGTGGCGAGCAGGGTGCGAATCAGCGTGGCGAGCTTCTTCTCGGCGCGCAGGACGTGGGGGAGGTAGATACGGGTGCTGCCGTCGGGGGCGGGGTCGTCGGAGAGGCGGCCCAGTTCCACGGCGGTTTCCACAGCAAGGCGGGCTTGCTCGGCCGAGACGCGGGTGTAGTGCATCACACCCCGCTCGGCCCGCTCGCGCGGCAGGAAACTGTGGCCGCCCTGCTGCCCCGCCTGCTGAAGCGCGTACACGGCGGCGGCGGTCAGGCGGCGGGGGTCATCTTGCGCGCCGCCCTGCGCCTGCCACAGCTTGTCGGCGGTCAGAAAGCCGATGCCCTCCACCTCGGTCAGCGCGAACAGGTCGGCTTGCAGCCGTTCCAGCGCCGCCTCCCCGAAGTGCTTCACCGCCCGCTGCGCCTGGCTGATGCTGAGGCCCAAACCCTGCAAGCCCGCGAGCAGGCGGCGTTCCAGGCCCTGCTGGGACCAGCTCGACACCATCTTGTGCAGGGTGCTTTGCGTGACGCCCGGCACTTGCAGCAGCTTTTCCGGTTCCTGTTCCAGCACGTCGAAGGTGGTGGGGCCGAACGTTTTGGCGATGCGCCCGGCCAGGACCTTGCCGACGCCGCCCACGCGGGCTTCGAGGTAAGCCGCCACGCCCGCCTCGGTCAGGTCGGCGGGCTGCGCCTCCAGCAC
This sequence comes from Deinococcus carri, assembly GCF_039545055.1. NCBI lineage: Bacteria > Thermotogati > Deinococcota > Deinococci > Deinococcales > Deinococcaceae > Deinococcus > Deinococcus carri. The sequence goes on along the minus strand of NZ_BAABRP010000001.1, from coordinate 763,140 downwards.
CATATTCAGCACGCGGTACTGGTAACCGTACTCGCGGTGTTCCTCCATCAATACGTCGGCGCTGAAGGTGTCGCCGGCTTCCAGCGGGGGCATCACACCGATCACGGTGGCGTCGGGGTCCTCGCCCTCACTGTTGCGCAGGCGGGCCGTCATCACGGTAAAGCCGCTCTCGGCGCGGAAACGGACCTTGTTCACGCCACCCGTGACGCGGAAGGGTTCGATGGGGGGCGCGGCGGTCATGGGAAAGAGGATAGCGTGGGGGTAGCGTTCTGCGCTCAACGTAACGGGACGGGACCGAGCCGAATGCGCCATGCTGTGCGGGTGACGCTGCCCGCCGGAGCCTTCACCGCGCAGACGCCCGAGCAGGCGCGGCTGCTGCTGGATTTCGCCTACCAGCGCGTGCTGGGGGCGGCCATGCACGGGGAGGTCAGCGCGGGGGAGGTGGCCCTGGATGCCGAGATTACCGTCAAGCAGGCCCACCACCGCCTGACGCGGCTGTGTGCCGCGGGCCTGGTCGGGGTGACGGGCGAGCGCAAACGCGGCGGCAGGCCGGTCAAGCTCTACCGCGCGGCCGCCCCCGCCTACCGCGTGCCCTTCGACCTGACCGAGGCGGACGACGTGCGGGGCCTGTTCGCGGCGCTGCACCAGCCCTTTCTGAACGCCTACCTGACCCATATCGCGGCCCTCAGCCGCGAGCAGGTGCGCGAGGTCGTGCTGGCGATGAACGCGCAGGGACAGCTCAGCGTCAATTACGGCGGCCTCAAAGACAGGCGGGCATCGTTCCGGGGCTTCGGAACCATCGGGGAGGTCCGGCTGTTGCCCGAGACCCTGCTGGAACTGGAACGGCGGCTGCGCGACCTGAAAGCCTGGACCCTGGAGCGCGAACAGGAGGAACGGCAGGCCGCCGGGGCCGAGGACTGCCTGCTGGGGCTGATGTTCACGCCGGGGCGGCTGCCGGAGCGGTAGAGGCACCCTCACGCCGCAGAATGGCTCCCCACACGGCGGCCCCCAGCAACGTCAGCCCCCCGGCCACCCCGAAGATGACGGCCACAGGAATCCGGTCCGCGAAGGGCGAGAGCGCCAGCAGCGTGACCGGCATCCCCACCATGCCCACCGCGCTCAAGAGGCTGCCGACCCGCCCGTAAAAATCGGGGTCCACCCGCGTCTGGAAGATGACGCCGATGCCCATGTTGCAAAAGGCGTTCGCCAGGCCCATCAGCAGGGCCAGGGCATACATCTGCGGAGCGGTCTGCGTGAAGGCCAGCAGCAGGGTCATCGTGCCCATCAGCGCCATGCCCCACACCGAGGCGCGGTCCGGCTTGACCCGTTCGCCCAGCCACGCCACCAGAAACCCACCTGCCGCCATCCCCGCCACCAGCATCCCGAAAAAGAGGCCATAGCCAGCAGCCCCCGCCCCCAGCACCTGCATCCGTTTGGGAATCAGCATGTCCAGCGGGGCGAAGCTGGCGTTCAGCACCAGTGCCACCAGCGGCAGACCGGTCAGCAGGACGCTGCCGCGCGCGTACTTCAACCCGCCCCGGAAGGACTGCCAGAAACGCTCGCCCGCTGCCGCTGCCTTGCGCGGCGGAAACTGCACCGGCAACAGCAGGGCCGCGAACACCAGAAACGTCACCCCGTCGAAGATCAGGGCCTCGCCCCGGCCCAGCACCGCCACCAGAAAGCCGCCGCCCAGCAAACCGACCATCTGCATGGTCTGGGAGGTGCCCTGCATCAGCCCGGTGGCCCGCTGAAGCTGCTCACGCGGCACCAGCCGCACCGTGACGCCCATGCTGGCCGACGTGTAGAACGCCGCAATCAGTCCGGTGAGGAACGAAACGGCATAGATGGCCTCGATGGGTACGTGACCGCGCAGCGCCGCGAAGCCGATGCCGAGCTGCATCACGCCGCGCAGCAGGTGGCAGGCGATCAGGGGCGGCTTGAGCGGCAGGCGGTCTATCAGCGTGCCGAAGAAGGGCGCGAAGAGCGCGGGCAACATGCTCAGCGCCAGGTTCACGCCCATCGCCCCCGCGCTGCCGGTCTGGTGCAGCACCAGGAAGCTCAGGGCAATGCCCGAGAGCGCGCTGCCCAGCGCACTCTGCGCCGCGCCCAGCCACCAGAGGAGAAAGTTGCGGTTCCAGAGCTTCTGTGTTGCAGGGGTCTGGGGGGCAGCCGGGGCCTGGGTCATGCCCCAGCTTGGCCGGAAAGCTACTCCACGCGGCAGGGGGAGGCGGGGAGTAGGGGTTAGCGAATGACCGTGATCTCACGCCGACGCCGAGGCCACTCCAGGCCCTGTCAGCGGTCATGGCGGGCAGAGCCAGCGTCTGGGCCAGAGCCAGGCAGGCGCAGTCCCCCAGCGAGAGGCCAGCGGCGCGGGTCAGAGGGCGAAGTTCGGCACAGCGGTCCGCCTGCTCCGCGTCAAATGGATGAAACTCGACCCCGTAGGCAGCGAGATCCTGACGAACACGAGCAGCACGCGCCGCGCTCGACCGCCTTCGTGGTGACTTCTGCCAGATTCACCAGGCTCATCTGCCCGCCGTCCAACACCGCTTCAACCTCCGTAGCCCCCGTTTCGCCATACATCCAGGCCAGCACCGCGCTGGCATCGAGCACCACGGTCATTCCCGCTCCGCTTCCTGACGGCGTTCTTCCAGCAACTCGCCCACCGGCGAAGGCTCCTGAGGCGAGAAGATGCCCAGCAGGCGGCGGCGCACCTCCGACCGCTTCTCCAGGATGAGCTTGCCGTCCTCAATGCGCGGAATGAGCTTCTCTCCGGGCTGCAACTGCAATTGCCGGCGCAGGGAGGCAGGAATAAGAACCCGTCCCTGAGCGTCCATCCTCAGCTCCTGGCCCCTCATGGTGAAAGTGTAGAGATGTGGTGGCTCAAGAATGTTCGCCAGCTCTGCTCTTGCCAGTTCAACCCTCCAGCACGCCCGCGTAAATCTCGTTCAGCGAGAGCGACACTTTCAGGCACGGGAGCTCAATCTCACCCTGGCCCACGTATTCGGCCAGCTCCCAGCTTTCGCCCTGGCGCTGGTATGCGTAGACGCGGCGCTCGTCCTGCGCGACGATGAGGTAGGTCTGGAGGGTGGGGAGGGCCGTATACGCCTCATACTTGGCGTGCCTGTCGGTATGGGCGGTGCCTCTGGAGAGGACTTCCACAAGGAGACAGGGGGAAGTCTCGGAATAGGGGTCATTCGTGTCGGGACCACAGGCGACCATCACATCCGGGTAGTAATAACTGTTCCGCCCCTCGATCTTGAGCCTGATTTCGCTGGAAAAGGCGCGGCAACTAATGTCTTCAGCCGCAGGCTCAACCCGCTGCATGATTCTGAAAATGATTCTGGCATGCGCCTTGCTGCTGCCCGCGTGACCGCGTAGGTTGTCACCGTTGTCCACCACGTACACGAACCCGTTCACGTACTCCCGCTTCACCGGACTGTCCGGCTCGGTGCGGAGGTATTCCTCAACGCTCATGCGCTGGAAGGCAGGATCGCTCATCCCCAGATGGTACGACTCCAACTTCTGCCCCGTGCTATTTTTTCCGTCATGCGCGTACTTCACACGGCAGATTTCCATGCCGGGCGGAATCTGAGGGGCCTTGACCGGACGCCGGAGGTACATGAGGCCCTGGTGGAAATCGCGGGGCTGGCCCGCAGTGAGAAGGCCGACGTGGTGCTCGTGTCGGGCGACCTCTTCGACACCGTGAACCCGTCGGCGGAGGCCGAGGCCGCCGTGTTCGACTTTTTCCTGCGCCTGCGCGACGCGAACATCCCGGCGGTGGCAATCGCGGGGAACCACGACTCGGCGGCCCGGCTGCACAGCCTCGCCGGGCTGCTGGGGTGGGTGGGCGTGCAACTGGTGGCGCAGCCCGCCGCCCATCCGCTGGACATGATTCGCACGGTGGAGACGCGCGGCGGCGAGAAGTTGACGGTGGGCGCGCTCCCCTTCCTGTCCGAGCGGCGGCTGGTGAAGGCTGCCGACGTGCTGGGCGGCGACGTGGGCGCGTGGCGGCAGAAGTACCGCGAGGGGATGGGCTTTTTTCTGCGCCGGCTCGCCGAGGGATTCCGGGGAGACAGCGTGAACATGCTGATGCTGCACGCCACGATGGACGGCGCGGTGCCCAGCGGCTCCGAGCGCACCATGCAGTTCGACCTGATGAACGCCTACACCCTCTCGCCGCTGCAACTGCCCGCCGGGGCGCAGTACGTGGCGCTGGGGCACGTCCACAAGCCGCAGAAATCCAGCGAGATGCCGCTCGCCCATTACCCCGGCTCGGTCATCCAGCTCGATTTCGGCGAGGGCGGCGAGAAGAAACAGGTCAATCTGGTCGAGGTGGAGGCCGGACGCCCCGCCCGCGTGACGCCCATCCCGCTCAGCAGCGGGCGCGAACTGCGAACGGTGAAGGTGAATCTGGATCAGATCGAGGCCCGCCTCGCCTCGCTGAGCGGCTTCGCGGGCCTGGTGAAAGTGGTCGTGCGTGCCCCCTCCGGCACGGCCCTGCCCGGCCTCAAGGACCGCGTGCTGCGGCAGGTGCCGGGGACGCTGGCCGTCGAACTCGACGCGGTGCAGGACGACCTCGCCCTCCCCGAACTGCGGCGCGAGGGCCTCAGCCTGACCGAACTGTACGAGCAGTTTCACAGGGAGCGCCGGGGAGAGTTGCCCGACGACCTGCGCGCCGCCTTCCACGAGGCGGACGAGGCGGCGCGGGGGGAAGAGGTGGGGGCGTGAGGACGCAGAAGGCAAATGGCGGAAGGCAGATGGCAACAAGCGCAGAGGCCGAGGCATTTCTGGCCTTCTACCTTCAGCCTTCTGCCGTCTGCAAGCAGGGAACCCGCGCATGAGGCCCCTTTCCCTCGAACTCCAGGGCTTCACCGCCTTCCGGCAGCACACCGCGCTGGACTTTTCCGACCTCGAACTGTTCGCCCTGGTGGGGCCGACGGGCAGCGGCAAGAGCAGCCTGCTGGACGCGATGACGTTCGCGCTGTACGGCACCACGCCGCGGCTGGGCGCGACCGGGCTGGACGCGCTGATCTCGCAGGGCGAGCGGGGGCTGTCGGTCGGCCTCACCTTCGAGGCGGGCGGCGAGACGTACCGGGTGGCCCGCAGCCGGGGCCGGCGGCAGGCGGAAAACGAGGTGCGGCTCGAACGGTACGAGGAAGGCCGCTGGGTCAACCTCAGCGACGGCGGCACGCGGGCCGTGAACGAGCGCATCGGGCGCGCGGTGGGGCTGGACTTCAAGACCTTCGTGCGCAGCGTGCTGCTGCCGCAGGGCGAATTCTCGCGGCTGCTGCACGGCACCGGGCGCGAGCGGCAGGCGCTGCTGGGCGAGCTGATGGGCCTGGACCACGTGAAGGCCATGCACGCCTTCGCGGGCGACCGGGCGAAAGAGTTCAAGCACACGCTGGGCAGCCTGCACGCCCTGCTGGACGGCGAATATGCGGGCGTGACGGGCGAGGCGGTGAAGGCCCTGCGCGCCGAGCGCGAGGCGGTGGACGCGGAAGCCGAGCGCCTGACCGACATGCGCGAACGGTTGCAGGGCCAGGTCAACCGCCTGCGTGCCCTGGAGGGCGTCTGGACCGCCCGCGAGGACACCGCCCGCCGCCTGACCACCCTGGAAGCCCGCGCGGCGGGAGTCCGCGAGGGAGCCGCGCGGGCCGAACGGGCGCGGCGGGTGGCGGGCGTGCTGCCCCTGCTCGACGCGGCCGAACGCGCCCGCATCGCCGCCGAGCGCGAGGACCGCGAGTGCGCCCAGGCGAGGACGGCGGAAGCCGGGGCACGCCGCGCGGCGGAGGCGGCAGAAGCGGCCCTTGAAGCCGCGCAGGAGGCCGAGGCCCGCATTCCCGACCTGGAAGCCAGAGCCGACGCCCTGCGCGAGGCCGAGGCCGATGCCGCCCGCCTCAGGCGCGCCGGGGGCACCCCGCAGACCACCCACCCCCAGCCCCTCCCCTGGGACGAGGACGCGCACTTTGCGGCCCGTGAGGCGGCGCAGAAGCTGGAAAAACTGCGGCAGGAGCGCATTCAGCTGGAGGCGCAGAAGGCGGCGCTGGACGCGGGCCGCGAGCGGCAGAAGACCGAGCAGGCGCAGCAGGAGGCCCTCGGGCAGGAGCAGAAGCGGGTCGAGCGCGAGGGCAAGCAGGCCAAGGCGGACTTCGACCGCGCCGGGGCGGAGTTGCAGGCCGCGCGGCTGGAAGCGGGCCTCAGTGCCTACCGTTCCCACCTGCACGTGGGCGACCCCTGTCCGCTGTGCGAGCAGCCCGTGCGGGTGCTGCCCCAGGCGTCCGGCGTGGACCTCGCCGCGCTGGAACGGCAGGTGACGGCCCTCCAGGGCACGCTGGAAAACCGCCGATTGCGCTACAAGGAAATCGGGCTGGAGCTGGGCAACCTGAAAAAATCCATCGAGGCCCGCACCGCCGAACTCGCCGACTGGGAAGCGGCGCTGGACCAGCGCCAACTCGACCTGCGGCACCTTGAGGCGCAGGTCAGCGGCGACCCGCACGACCTCGCGCTGCGCCTGCTGGCCGGGCTGGCGGGGCGGGTGCGGGCGGCGGGCACCGACCCCGCCCGCGAACGGCAGAAGCTGCTGGCCGAGGTCAAGGGCGTGCGCTCCCGCCTGAACGAGGCGCAGGCGGCCCTCGCCCGCGCGCAGAGTGCCCAGGCGGCGGCCCAGGCCACGCTGACCTCGGCCCGCAACGCCGCCGCGAGCCGGGGTCGGGAGGCACAGGAGGCGCAGAGTGCGCTGGAGGCGACCCTCACGGCGCTGGGGCTGGACGCCGCGCAGGCCCGCGCCGCCGCCCTCCCCGAGGCGGATATCGCCGCGCTGGAGCAGGCCGCGCGCACCCACGCCGCGCAGGTCGAACAGCTCCGCGCCCAGCTCACCGAACTCGAACGGCAACTGGGGCTGGAACCCTTCGACCCGGCACAGCTTCGCCAGGCCGAGCGCGAGCTGACGGCCACCGACGCCGCCCTGACCGGGGTGCGCGAGCGGGCCGGGAGTCTGGCCGAGCAGGAACGCAGCGCCCGAGAACGCCTGAAGCGCCGGGGCGAGATCGAGACGCAGACAAAGGAACTGGCCGCCCGGCTGGACACCTGGCAGACGCTCACGAACACCCTCAAGGCCAACGAGTTCCAGCAGTACCTCCTCGCGGAGGTGGAGGCGCGGCTGCTGACGGGGGCCGGGGCGCTGCTTTTCGACATCAGCGACGGACGCTACCGCCTCGCGCTGGAGGACGGCGAGTACGTCGTGCAGGACCTCTGGAACGCGGGCGAGACGCGCGCCGTGAAGACCTTATCGGGCGGCGAGACGTTCCTCGCCAGCCTCAGCCTCGCCATCGCGCTGAGCGACTACCTCGCCGGGAACAAGATTCTGGGTGCCCTGTTTCTGGACGAGGGCTTCGGCACCCTCGACCCGCAGGCACTGGAAGCCGTGGCGGGCGCGCTGGAAAACCTGCGGACGCAGGGGCGCATGGTGGGCGTGGTCACGCACGTGGAAAGCCTGTCCGAGCGGCTGCCCAGCCGCCTGATCGTCACCAAGAGCGTGGCGGGCAGCAGCGTGCAGCGGCTGGACGGATGAGCCTGCGCGAGCGGACCACCTGGGAAGGGCGGCCCGGCCTCATCACCTGGCTGCCCGGCCATCGGCCCCTCCCCACCGAAACGGTGACGCAGGTCAGCGGCCTCTGCTTGACCCCGGACGCCCGCATCCTCCTCGTGTCGGAGGACGGCCGCGCGTGGAGCCTCCCCGGCGGGAAGCCCGAAGACCAGGAAACCTGGGAGCAGACGCTGCGGCGGGAGGTCGCCGAGGAAGCCTGCGCCGAGGTCCTGCGCTGGCAGTTCCTGGGGGCACAGCGGGTTGAGGGCCTGACGCCGCAGCCCTATTACCAGCTCCGTTACTGGGCAAGGGTCCGGCTTGAGGCCTTTCGCCCGGCCTTCGAGACACGGCACCGGCTGGCCGTCTGTGCCGGGGAGTTCGCCCAGCGCCTCTCCTGGGGAGCCGGGGCTATCGGGCAGGCCCTCCTGCGGGAGGCGCTGGAGGCAGAGCTTCAGGCCAGCAGCGGCGTCGGGCCGGGCAGCGCGTAGGTGGTGTGGGGAATCCAGCGCCCCTCCGGGCGGGTGCGGTCCACCGGGCGGCCCGAGCCATCGAGGTAGACCATGCGGTACCGGCGGCGCACGAGCAGCCACTCGCCGCCCTGGGTCAGGAGCAGTTCCGTGTCCACGCTGGCGGCGGCAGGGTCGGTGTCGCGCGTGTCCAGAATCCGGAAGCCCCGCAGGATTTCCTGGCGGTAGGCGAGGCGCACCTCCTGCACCTCGCGGCGCGTCGGCTCGCGCTGCGCCGGGCGCACCCGCAGGGCGAGCGCCGCATAGTCGCGGCCCTGCCAGCACCTCAGCGCCGCCAGCAGTGCTTCCCGTGGCGTCTCCTGAGTCATGGGGAGCAGGATGACAGCAAAGGGGCCGCGCCGACATGAACCGTTCGGCGTAGGCGACTTTGACACCTCATACGGACTCCGGTTAATCAGTTATGCAGTAACTGGTTAACCCGACCGGAGGGAGAAGGAAAAAGGGCGACGGATAGGAGTGAAGGCACCGAAGCGGAGCGGAGGGGCCGTAACGGATTATCCGGAATCCGTATCACCCCAGCCTCGCCCCGTGAGGCCCTCACCGCCCCACCGCCTCCTCCGCCTGGCGGATGCTCAGCACGCGGCTCGCGCCCGTCTGGTCGGTCGTCACGCCCCAGAGCGCCTGCGCGACCTCCATCGTCGCCTTCTGGTGGGTGACGAGCAGGAACTGCGCCCCGCGTGCCGAGAAGCGCTCCAAAAAGGCCGTGAAGCGCCGGATGTTCGCCTCGTCGAGGGGCGCGTCCACCTCGTCCAGCACGGCGAGGGGGAGGCCCCCGGCCCCCTCCCCGACAGCACCGCCCTCACCGCCCGCGTGGTTCAGCGCGAAGAGGAAGCCCAGGCCCGCCATCGTGCGCTCGCCCGCGGACAGCAGGGTCATCGAGCGGGTGCGCTTGCCTCTGGGCTGCACGGCCAGGCGCAGGCCGGTCAGCTTTCCCGCCCCGTCCTCCTCCGGTTCCAGTTCGCCCTGCCCGCCCAGCAGCTCGGCGGAATACTCGCGGAAGGCGGCGTTCACCCGGCCGAAGGCGGCGCGGGTGGCGAGGCCCTCGGCGGTTTCGAGTTCGGCGAGGTGGGCGCGCAGTTCGGCGGCGGCCCCCTCGGCGTCGTCCAGCTCGCGGGTCAGGGCCTCCAGTTCGGCCCGCTCGGCGGCGTGGTCGGCCTCAGCGCGGGCGTTGACGGGGCCGAGGCGTTCCAGGTCGGCGCGGGTGCGGTTCAGGTCGGCGGTCCATTCGCGGGGCGTGCCAGGGGGGCTGCACCCGTCGGGAATGGAATCGAGGCTGCCCTCGCGGCGGGCGACCAGCAGGCGCAGGTCTTCCAGGCGGGCGCGGACCTTGTTCTGCTCGCCCAGCAGGGAGGTGTAGGCCTGCGCGGCGGCGTCGCGTTCCTTCTCGGCGCGGTACAGCTCGTGTTCGTCCAGCACGCCGAGGGCCGTTTCACGGCGCTGGACTTCGGCGGCGGCGGCAGTCAGGTGGGCCTCCTGCGCGGCCATCGCCTCTGCGTTCGCGGTCAGGTGTTCCCGCAGGTCGGCGGCGCGGGCGCGGGCGCTGCGAAAGGCCCGCCACGCGGCGTCGAGTTCGCGGGCCAGCGCGAGGGCCTCCCGCGCGGCGCGCTCCCGTTCGCGGTGCCCCTCGGCGGCGGCGCGGGTTTCGAGCAGGTCGGCTTCCAGGTGGGCGGGGTCGGCGGCCGGGTGGTCCGGCTCCGGGGAGGCGGGCGTCTGGTCGGCCAGGCGGGCCAGCAGGCGGTCGCGGTGCGCGCCCAGGCTGCGGGCCTGCGCCTCCAGCTCGGTCACGCGCTTCTCGGCCTCGCGTTCCTCGCGGGCGGCGCGCTCACGGGCGGCGAGGAGGGCATCGTGGCCCCCCGCGTCACCGGCCAGGGTCGCCTGCACCTTCTTCAGTTCGGCCCCCAGGCGGGCGGTCTGGCGGTCCACGTCCTCCAGTTCCGCGTCGAGGTCCTGAAAGCGGCGCTGGTCGGCTAGGATGTTGGAGCCGGTGTCGCGCAGGCGGCCCCCGGTGATGGCCCCACCCGCCTCCAGCAGTTCGCCGTCCAGGGTGACGAGGCGCGGGCGGTTCGGGTGCGCGCGGGCGATGCGGTTGGCGGCGCGCAGGTCCTCCACGATAAGCGTGTCGGCCAGAATCGCCTCGCCCACCAGGGGGGGGTTGGTGGGGCACAGGTCGGCCAGGTTGCCGACCACCCCCGCCTCGCGCAGCAGCGGCCCGTCGCGGCGGGGCCGGGCGCGGATCAGGTCGAGGGGGAGGAAGGTCGCGCGTCCGCCCGCGCGCTTGAGTTCCTCGATGATCTGGCGGGCGTCCTCGCCGCTGCCCACCACGATCTGTTCCAGGCGGCGGCCCAGCGCGGCGGTCACGGCCGTCTCGTACTCGGCGGGCACGGTCAGCAGGTCGGCCACCGAGCCGACGATGCCGGGGTGGTCCAGCCGCAGGGCGTTGCGCGCGCCCTCGCCGTAGCGGGCGTAGGAGTTCAGGGTCTGCTCCAGCCGCTCGCGCTCGCGGCGCAGGGGCAGGGCGCTGGCGTTCAGGCGGGCGAGTTCGGCCGTGAGGTGCCGCTCGTGGGCCTGGGCGTCGGTGCGGCGGCCCGCCAGTGCCGCGTATCCGGCCTCGGCCTGCTGCCGGGCGTGGGCGGCGGCCGCCAGGCGCTCCTGGGCGGCGGCGAGCGCTTCCAGCGCCCCTTCGAGGTTGCCCTCGGCGCGTTCGAGTTCGCCCCCCAGCGTCTCGCGGCTGGCGTCCAGGCGGGCGGCGGCCTCGGCCAGGCGGGCGGCGGCGGCGCGGGCGCGGGTCAGGTCGGCGTCCAGGGTGCGGGCGCGGCGCTCGGCGGCCTCGGCGTCCGTGCGGGCGGCGCTCACGGCCACCTCCAGGGCGGGAAGGTCGGGCGCGGCCCCGGCGGGCGGGCTGCTGGGCAGGGCGGCGAGTTCGGCGCGCAGGCGTTCGGCCTCGGCCTGGAGGTGGTCCGCGTAACGCCCCGCCTGGGCGTGGGCATCCCGGGCGGCGCGCAGGGCATCGAGCGCCCCGGCAAAAGCCTCGGCACGGGCGCGGGCGTCCCCCACGGCCTCGCGGGCAGCCTCCGCGCGGGCGGCGGCGACCTGCACCCCGGCGGCGAGTTCGGCGCTGCGGGCGTCGAGCGTGTCGGCCTCAAGCCGGGCGGCGGCTATCTCGCGCACCAGCGCCGTCTGCCGCTCGCGCTTCAGGGCGTCTTCCAGGGTCAGCGCCCGCAGGGTGAGGTCGCGGTGCGTGCGGGCGTCGCGGGCGGCCTGCGCGAGCCGTTCCACCCCCGCGGCCCGTTCCCCCTGCACCAGCCGGAGCTGTTCCAGATGCCCATCCGCCCCCCGCAGCCGCGCCTCCGTCTCCTGGCGGGCTGACACCGTTCGCGAGAGGCCCGCCGCCTCCTGAAGGTAGCCCAGCAGCGTGCGCCCCTCGGCCTGCACGACGCCGCTCACCTCGCCCTGCCCGATCACCGCCAGGCCCCCCGGCCCCAGCCCGGTGCCGCGCAGGGCCGACTGCACGTCGCGGGCGCGGACGGGACGGCCGCCCAGGTCCTGCTCGCCGGTGCCGTCGCGGTAGACCCGGCGCGTCACGTTCACGTGCCCCTCGGCGGTGAGCAGTTCGACCTGCACCTCCGCCAGGCCGAGGGGAGCCTTCCCGCCGCTCCCGTGGAAGATCAGCTCGGTGCCGCGCCCCGCCCGCAGCTCCCGCGCCCGCGCCTGGTGGGTCGCCCAGCGCAGGGCCTCGACCACGTTGCTCTTGCCGCTGCCGTTCGGCCCGATCACGGCGCTGACGCCCGGACCGAACTCCAGCCGGGTCCGGTCCGCGAAACTCTTGAAGCCCTGAAGGGTGATGCTCTGGAGCATGGGATGGGAGTCTAAAAGTCTGACGGTCTAACCGTCTAACGGCAAGGGTCGAAGGTCGGTTTCTAGGCGGTCAGACGTATTCCGGTTGAACAGTGACAAAAACTGTTCAACCCGAGCAGAGCGAGGAGGAACACAACGGTTGCCGGGAAAGGAGTTATCGAATCGGCGCTTTCCTGATTCGATAACGGATTGGACGGCAACCGTATCAGACGGTTCGACCGTTAGACGGGCGCGCCGCGCCCTAGTCCGCACAGTCCTGCCGGGTGTACGGCTCGCGCACGTCGAGGTGGCCCAGGGTGTCCACGTTCTTGCCCTCGACCAGGAAGGTCACGTCCTGACCGCCCTTTTCGAGCAGCGTGCGGGTGAGGGTACACAGCAGCATCCGCTCGCCGCTGGTGCCGTACCGGAGCTTCTGGTAGGCCGCCGGGAGGTTCACGTAGTAGTGCTGGCCGCGCACCCAGGCCTTGGGGGCAGCCGTGCCCTCGGGGACCAGGCGCAGCGCACCGGAGGCCCGGGGGCCGCTGGCCCAGGCATTCAGGGCGGCCTGCGCAAGCGTGCTGGCGTTTTCCTGCGTGACCTGCACGGTGCGCGTCTCGGGCTTCATGCTCTGGATCTGCGGGTCGGTGAAGTACACCCGGACCTGCACGGCGCGTTTTTCCTCCAGCTCCAGCGGGGGGGGCTTGGGGGTGCTGGGGGGCTGCCGCACTTCCTGATAGGCGTAGGCGGCGGCGGCCAGCAGCGCGAGGCTGACCACGTTGAACAACGAAAGGAGCCGCTTCACTGTCCCGCTCCGTTCTGGCCCGCGGGGACCGCCCGGCCAGCGTTGGCGGCGCGGGCCGTCAGGTAGGTGGCAATCGAGCGCGCCACCGCCACCGACATTGCCTGGAGGCGGTCATCCACGCCCAGTTTGGCGCGGTCCTCGGCGTTGCTGGCCCAGCCCAGCTCCAGCAGCAGCGAGGCCTCGGGAGCCTCACTCAGGGTCAGCGAGCGGGTGACGTTCTCGCTCCTGGCCGTGACGCCCCCGCCCTTCAACTCGCCGCGCAGCAGCTCGCTGAGCCGCCGTGTGCCGCCCCCGTCCCCGACGGCGAGGTCGATATAGGGGGCCTGGGCACCGTTGCGGACAGCATTGACAATCTGGGCCGGGGCGCGCCCGGTCGGTTCGTATACGGTGACACCCCCGCGCGGACTTCCGGGAAAGCGCCCCAGATCGAGGGCCAGATACACGTCGCTGCGCCGGGCCAGGGCCAACTTCTGGTCCTGCCCCAGCGCGCTCTGGGCGTCGCGGGTGAGCTTGACCTGCCAGCCGGCCTTGTTGAGCAGCTCGGCGGCGCGGCGGGCCACCTCCAGCGTCACGTCGCGGCCCAGGCCACTCACGCGGGCGGGGTCCAGCACGATCAGGGGCCGCGAGATGCGCTCCAGCAGGGCGGGGGCCGTGTAGGGCACGCCCGGCCCCGCGTCCACGACCAGCCGCGCGCCACCGGGGCGGACCACGGGATAGACGCGGTAGCCGCTGCCCGGCGGCAGGGTGAAGGTGAGCTTGAGGTCGTCGCCGCTGCGGGTCACCTCTGCCTGGGGCACAAAGGCCCCGCGCGTCGTGTAGCGCCGTGCCTCGCCCTGCACGCCCTTCAGGGTGACAGTCACGGTGGTGCCGCGCAGCTCGTCGGTAAAGGACACGTCGCGGCTGAGGTCGAGCACCAGCCGGTCGCTGTCCTTGCCTGCACGGCTGCTCACGCCCTGGAGGGTCGCGGGCACCAGCCGGAAGTTCCCGGCCTGGTAGCTGGCCCCCAGCCCCCGCGCCAGCGTGTCGAGCGGCAGGTACAGGTTCCCGTTGACCAGCGTCGCGGAGCGGGCCTTGACCCGCTCGGTGTCGAGCTGCACCGTGTTGAAGTCGGTGGTGGCCCGCTGCTGATCCTCGTCAATGGGGAGCAGCAGCGTGTGGCCGTAGCCCTGCACCCGCACCAGCCCGCCGTCGCGGGTCACGCTCAGCACCTCGTCCAGCACGCTCTGGCTGGCGTACTCGGCCCCGTAGAGGTTGATGCTCTGCACCTGCTGCCCGGCGAGGTTCAGCCGGGTAAAGGCGATCTGCGCGCCCGCCAGCCCCGCCCCCAGCAGCAGCCCCGCCAGCAGCAGGGGCCTGGTGAAGCGCCACCTCATAGCTCGCGCAGCTCCCGGCGCACGGTCTTCTCGGCCTCGGCGCGGCGCTTGTCGTGCAGCTTCTTGCCGCGCGCGAGGGCCAGTTCCACCTTGAAGACGCGGCCCTTCTGGTAGAGCCGGGTGGGCACCAGCGTCAGGCCCTTTTGCTCCAGCGCGCGCTTGAGCTTGCCGATTTCCTCGCGGTGCAGCAGCAGGCGGCGGGTGCGGCGCGGCTCGTGGTTGTTGTAGGTCGCTTCGGTGTAGGTCGGAATGTAGAGGCCCTCCAGCTCGATATTGCCGTTCGTGAGACGCGCGAACGCATCCCGGAAGTCCACGCCGCCCGCCCGGACGCTCTTGACCTCGCTGCCCGTCAGACTGATGCCCGCCTCGAAGCGCTCCAAAAGCTCATATTCGTGGTGTGCGCGGCGGTTCGTGTACACGCGGCGCATTCTAGCAGGGCCTCCGGGGAGGGCGGCAGGACAAGACCCCCGAGAGGGTTCTCAGGGGCCAAACGTCCGGCCGGACGGCGTGTCAGGGGGCGAGAGGGTTGACTTCAGAGGCTCGAATAAGGTGCGCGATGGCCGTGATCAGGCCCGCGACTGCGCCGATGGTCGCAACGATCTCGGCGGCCGCCAGGGGCCTTCTTCTCCGTTTCTCGCGCGGGGTATGGGGGTATGCTTGCGACGGTTAGTCATAGGCATACCCCCTTTCTGCACCCGGAGCGGCAACTCCGGGTGCTTTCGCATCGAGTTGCCCCCTCCCGCATATTCCCCTGTCATGCAACCCGTCCACACCGGACAGCAGCAGTCTATGGGATTCCAAAGAAGGGAGGCGCGTCAATCCATATGACGCGCCTCCCTTCCAACTCCCCTACTTCCTGGGTGGCTTGCTGGGCCGCACCTCGATACGGCTGGGCAGGGTGCGCGCGGGCATCGCCAGCAGGTCGAGGGTGAGCTGGGCGATGTCCTCGGGCTGAATCTTCCAGGCGTCGGCCTCGCTGGGGGTGTGGCCGCCGAAGTGGGTGGCGACGCTGCCGGGCATGATCTGCGTGACCTTGATGTCGTGCTGGCGCAGGTCGAGGGTCAGCACCTCCGAGAGGCCGTTGAGGCCGAACTTGCTGGCGTTGTAGGCCGCGCCGCCCGCGAAGGGATTCTTGCCCGCAAGGCTGGAGAGGGTGAAGATGTACCCGCCCCGCTGCTTGAGGGCAGGCAGCGCCGCCTTGATGGTGTAAAAGGCCCCGTTCAGGTTGGTGTCGATCACGTCCTGCCACTGCTCGACGGTGAGGTCCGCGACGTTGGCAAAGCGCCCCACCCCCGCGTTCACGAACAGCACGTCCAGCCCCCCGAAGGCGGCCACATGCGCATCCACCGCCTGCTGAAGCGCCTGCGGGTCGCGCACGTCGCACACCACACCCCGCGCGCCCTGGCCGATGTCGCGGGCGGCGGCTTCCACCTCGCCCTGGTGACGGCTGGTGAGGGTCACGGCGTAGCCCGCCCCTGCCAGCGCCCGCGCAACCGCGAGGCCGATACCCTTGCTCGCGCCCGTGACAAAGGCACTCTTGCCGTTCTGAGAATCCTGCTGGGTCATGCGGCGAAGCTAACACGCCCCGGCAGGTGGGCCGGGGCGCGTGAAGGGGGACTTAACTCGCGTGCAGGATGGGGCGAGGGGTCCAGAGGTCGAACAGCTTTTATGGGGTTGGACCCTTCCTGCCGCCTCTGGCAGGAAGCCCTCTCAGGGCAGGCGCTTGGCGAGCTGGTCGTACAGGAAGTTGGCGGCCTCAGCCTGGTGCTGCCACAGGGTCAGCAGGCCGAACTGGTCGTTCAGCGTGACGCGCTGGCCGCTGGCGAGGTCGAAGTGCAGGGCGGCGGTGAGCTTGGCCCAGGGCACGAGCGCATTCGGGGTCTGGAGAACCGGCGTCACCTTGATGGCCCCCGGCGTCTGGGGGTTGTCCGCGATGATGGCGTTGGGGTAGTGGCGCTTGATGGCCCCCGCGGAGTCACGCTTCATGGCCGCGAGAATGCCGGTGCGCTGGTCGCCGCTGATGATGTTCGGGTTGCCCTCGATCCGGGGGTCGAGAATCACGTAGGTCGCGTTCGCCAGGGTGGGCGCGCTCCAGGCGGCCCCGAGCTGCGCGTTCTGAGCCGGCGTGGTCTGGGCGGGCGTGGCCTGCGCCAGGGCGGGCAGGGCGAAGGCCCCCAGCAGGGCCGTGAGGACAGGAACCGTCAGTCGCTTCTTCATGCCTGCCAGTCCAACACACTGTGTCTGATGAACGGTGAACCGGCGGTGAGCGTCGTCAGGCCCAGGCCACCTTTTCATCATGTGCCTTCACCTGAAGTGAAGACTCGGGCGCGGGAGGCGGGAGGTAGAGCGGCGCGCCGCCTTAGCATGGGCGGGTGCAAGACCTTCTTCAGACCCTGCGTCGCCTGCGCGCCCCGGACGGCTGCCCCTGGGACCGCGAGCAGACACACGAATCCCTGCGCCCCTATCTGCTGGAGGAGGCCGCCGAGGCCGTGGACGCCGTCGGTGAGGGACCCGCCGCCCTCTGCGGCGAGCTGGGGGACGTGCTTCTCCAGGTGGCCTTTCATGCCGTGATTGCGGAGGAGGAAGGCACCTTCGGTTACGCCGAGGTTGAGCGCGGCATCGTGGAGAAGCTGGTGCGGCGGCATCCGCATGTGTTCGGGGACGTGCAGGTGAGCGGCGCGGCCGAGGTGGAAACCAACTGGGAAGTCATCAAGACCGCCGAACGCGGGGGGCGGCCCCGCAGCGCCGCGGACCGGGTGCCCGCCTCCCTGGGCGCGCTGGCCCGCGAGACGCAGGCGCAGAAGCTGGGGGGGCGGGAGAAGAGTGGTAAGGAGGCGGTGCAGGCGGCGCTCCACGCTGCCCCCGACACCGCGGAGGGCATCGCGGACGTGCTCTCGGCTGTCGTCGCCTGGGCAAGGTCGGCGGGGGTGGAGGCGGAGGTGGCCCTGCGGGAGCGCACCGCCCAGGCCCTGGCCGCCCTGCCCGACCCCGGAGAAGGCACGTGAGGCCGGACGACAACGCCCCCGACCCACTGGACTGTGCGCTCGACGACCCCTGGGCGGTCTGGCTGAGCTGCCGCTTGCGCACGCCGCTGCACCTGCCGGACTACCGCCGCGCCGCCGTGCTGGTCGCCCTGACCCGCGAGCGCGA
This sequence comes from Deinococcus carri, assembly GCF_039545055.1. Taxonomy (NCBI): domain Bacteria; kingdom Thermotogati; phylum Deinococcota; class Deinococci; order Deinococcales; family Deinococcaceae; genus Deinococcus; species Deinococcus carri. The sequence goes on along the minus strand of NZ_BAABRP010000001.1, from coordinate 745,869 downwards.
TCCGCGCGTGCTGCTCACCGTGCGGTCGGCGGACCTGCCCACCCACCGCGGCCAGATCAGTTTTCCGGGGGGCAGTCTGGAAGCGCGCGAATCCCCCGTCCAGGCGGCGCTGCGCGAGGCCGAGGAGGAGGTGGGCCTTGACCCCCGCATGGTCACGGTGCTGGGCGAGCTGGACGACGTGTTCACCCCAGTGGGCTTCCACGTGACGCCGGTGCTGGCGCGCATCCCCGCCGAGCCGCGCCTCACCCTGACCGCCGAGGTCGCGCAGATCATCCTGCCGTCGCTGGGAGAACTGCGCTCGCTTGACGTGGTGCGTGAAACCCGCCTCCTCCCCGACGGCCAGCGGGTGCCGCTCTACCGCTACCCCTGGCAGGGGCATGACATCTGGGGTATGACGGCGCGGGTGCTGCACGACCTGCTGGAACACGGGCCGTAAATCGAAACACCCCCGCCGCGGGGGCAGGGGTGCAGGTCAGGAAGGGAGCTTAGCGGGTGGGCGTGATGGTGATCTGGCCGCTGCGCTGCACGTCGTAGACGTTGCTGAAGGTGCGGTAGCCGGGGGCGAGCAGCAGAATCTCGTGGCTGCCGCGGCTGACGGTGACGTTCAGGCCCCCGTTGCGGATGGTGCCGACTTCCTGGCCGTCCACGAACACGCGCGCACCGTTCACCGGGCTGCGCAGCGCGATGGTGAACTGGTTCTGCACCGGGGCGGGAGCGGGGGTCGTCACGACCACCTGCGAGAACTCGACGTTCAGGTTGGTGGTGCTGCCCGCGCGGATGGTGAGGGTCGTGGTGTAGTCGCGGTAGCCGGGGGCCTGCACGCGCACGGGGTAGGTGCCGGGGCGGATATTGCTGAAGGTCACGTTGGCCCCGCCGAGGCGCTGGCCGTTCAGGATCACGGTGGCGTTGGCGACGTTGGTGCCCACGAACAGGCTGCCCGTCTGCACGGGGGTCTGGCCGACCACGGTGAAGAAGGCGGTGTCACTGACCCAGCTGTTCTGGGGCAGGGGGTTCACCACGATGCTGAGGGCCTGGGCAAGCTGCTGCTGGCCGCGGGCGTTCACGGTGGCGAACTGGTCCTGCTGCGTCTTGAACGAGCTGAGCTGGTCCAGGTTCAGCGGCGTCAGGCTCGCCAGTGCCAGCACCTTGTTCAGACCCGTGTCGTTCCCCACCGTGAAGGTGAAGTTGTCGCCGGGCGCGGGGAAGATGCGGACGGTGTTCGCCTTGACGAAGTTGCTCTCGCCGCCAAGCTGGTTGGGGAGAATCTGATCCACATTGCCGTTGGCGTCGACGTTGAAGAGGTAGACGTAGGCGTCACGGTTGACAGAGGTGCTGATGCGGATGTTCTCACCGACGCGGTAGGTGGGGTTGGCGTTGCCGGTGGTGTCCTTGTCGACCCGCACGCTGACGCTGAGGTCGGGCTGGGCGGGGTTGACGATAATGCTCTGGGCGCTGATCTTGGGAGCCGCCGCCGCCGTACCGAGCAGCATCGCCGCGGGAATCATCAGAAGCTTTTTCATGTGGTACCTCCGAGAAGCAGGTTACGGGGAGCAACTTGACGGGCCATGAGCCACCGGGGGGGGAAACTTAATGGTGCTTCAGCCCACCGTCAGGAAGGTGATGCCCGTCTGACACGGAGTTTTTTCGCTCTGGCAGCACGCTCAGCGGATGATGCGCGCGGGTTCCACCCCGGCGGCGCGGCGGGCCGGAATCAGCGCGGCGAGCAGGGTGGTGCCCAGCCCGACGGCGTTCACCCACAGCAGATCGGTCCAGCGCACCTCGACCGGCAGCGCCGTGATGAAGTACAGGTCGCCGGGCAGTTGAAAGGGCCGCACCGTGAAATACGCGCTGATGCCCAGGCCCAGCAGATTGCCCAGCAGCAGCCCGCCCAGCCCCAGCAGCGCCCCCTCGATCAGAAAGGTCCGCAGGATGACGGGCCGGGTCGCGCCGATGGCCCGCAGGATGGCGATTTCCTGGGTCTTCTCGAACACGGCCAGCGTCAGCACGTTGGCGATCCCGAAGGCCGCGACGATCACGATCAGGAACACCACGAAGGCGATCACCCGCTTTTGCAGCGCGAGCTGGTCAAGCAGCGTGCCGTAGAGACTCTGCCAGGGCAACGAGGCGTAGGGCCGCACGCGCGTGAGGTCGTTTCCGACCCCAGGGGCGGCGTCCGGGTCGCGCAGCCGGAGCTGGTAGCCGGTGATATTCCCCGTGTCCTGGAGCTTTTGCAGGGTGCCCAGGCTGGTAAAGGCGTAGCCGGAATCGATCAGGTAGTTTCCGGTGTTGAACACGCCCTTGACTCGCAGGGCGGTGCGGCGTTGCGTGGAATTCAGCAGCCGCACCTCGTCGCCCGTGAAGGCCCCGACGCTGCGGGCGAGCGCCGAGCCGAGCAGCACTTCGCCGGGGCCGAGGGTGCGCAGCAGCGTGCTTTCCTCGGGGGCCAGATGCAGGACCTGCGCGGCTTCCGGCGTCACCCCGAACAGGGTGGCGAAATCCACGCCCGCCGGCCGCCCCTGGGTGGCCGGGCGGGTCAGCAGGCCCTTATCGCCCAAAAAGGGCACGAAGGCGAGGACGCGCGAATCCGCCCGCATCTCCGCCTCCAGCGCGGGGTCGCGTGGGGCAGGCGAAAAGGCCGTCAGGCTGAGGTGGGGGCTGGCCCGCAACGTCGCGTCGACCAGGGCACGGGTAAAGCCGTTGGTCAGGCTCAGCGCGGCGATCAGGACCATCACCCCCACCGCGATCCCCAGCACCGTCAGGAGATTCTGCGTCCGCCGCCGCGACAGGTGCGCGCGCGCCAGCGTCCAGGCGAGATCAGGGGAAGTTCGGGCCACGTCTGCGGAGGATAACAGAGGGGGCGGGAGGAGCCGCCCAGCCCCTAGGGCGGCTCTCCGTTACGTTGCCGCGTGTGCTGGGCAGCAACTCCACTTCACGCCGCCCTTATCACGGTTTCTCACTTCATTCGGCCCTGAAAGGTTCGGCAACCTTTCTGCACCCCGCCCTAGCTGCTCGCACTCGTGTAACTCGCCACTGCCCTGCGCCAGAACAGGCGCGTCAGCACGAACAGCGCGGCGGCCACCAGCGGCGAAGCCAGCGCCAGCGCGGGGGGCAGCCGGCCGGTCAGGGCCTGCGCGGGCACGGTGGTGATAAAGGCGACCGGCACCACGAAGGTCAGGAAGGCACGCACGGGCAGCGGAAAGGCCGTGACCGGAAAGCGGGCCGCGCCGAAGACCCCGCTGAACAGCTCGGAAGCGTTCTGCGTCTTCACGAACCAGAAGGCGGTGGTGGACAGGGCCAGCCAGATGCAGTACACGATGACCACGGCCGAGAGGTACAGCACGGCGGCGGCCAGTACCCCGCCTGGCGTGACGCTGAGGTGCGAGGCCGCGTACCCAATCAGCGCCACCCCGATCAGCAGGTCGGTCACGCGCAGCATGTTCAGCGACCGGGTGCTCACATTGAACTGCGCGTCGATAGGCTTGAGCAGCGTGAAATCCATGCTGCCGGTGCGCACCGCCTCCGCGATCTTGCTGAGGTTGGGCTGGATAAAGACGCTGATGACCCCCTCCGTCAGCATGAAAAACCCGGTGACGAGCAGGGCCTCATGAAAGGTCCAGCCCCCCACCGTCGTCGTCCCCGGCTGCCCGAACAGCACCCCGATGCCCAGCAGCGCCACCCCCACCTGCCCCAGGCTCGCCAGCACGGCCCCCACGAAGTTGGCGCGGTACTCCAGCTGCGCGGCGAGCGTGGCCCCGGTGAAGATGCGGATGAGGCGGAGGTAGCGGGTCATGCGCGCCCTTGGCGCGGGAAGTGGGAAGTGGGAAGTGGTGAGTGGGAAAGGACAGGCCACCAACCCACTAACCACTGACCACTTACAACTAACCGCTTCACGCCCCCACCGCCCCATACTTCCGCAGCCCCACGCGCCACACTGCCAGCCGCACGAACCAGAACACGACCAGCCAGCCGAGCAGTACCAGCGCGCCGCGTCCGGCATCGGCCAGGGAGGCTTTTCCGGCGAGCAGTTGGGCGGGGAGGCCCAGCATGTAGGGAAAGGGGGTCCAGACGGCGATCTGCTGCACCCACTGGGGGTAGAAGGCGAGCGGCGCGAACATGCCGCCCAGTGCGGCGTAGACCAGCCACACCAGTTCCTGAAAGCTGGTGCTGGATTCGGTCCAGAAGGCCAGCAGCCCCAGGCAGTACTCCCACAGAAAGCGGGCGCTGAAGCCCAGCAGCGCCAGCCCCAGCGCGGCGGGGTAGGCCCAGGGGTCGTGGGTGAAGCTCGCGCCCGACAGCCAGGCAAACAGCGCGACCAGCGCCAGCAGCGCGGGAAAGCGCACCACCCGCTCGGCCAGGTGCCCCGCGTAGTGCTGCCACATGGGGTCGAGGGGCCGCAGCAGCTTGGGCGAGAGCGTGCCCTGCCGCACCTCGAAGTCGAGTTCCCAGGCCACCCACACCACCATGAGTTGGCTCATCGCCCAGGTGCCCAGGAAGTAGGTGGCGAACTCGGCGGGGCTGTAGCCGTTGACCTGCCCGCCGGGGGCCGCCGCCGCCTGCGCCATCCAGACCAGCATCATCACCAGCGACAGCGTGCCCGACAGCATCCAGATGATGACTTCCGCGCGGTATTCCGTCATCTCCGCGAACTTGGTGACGAAGAGGACGCGGGCCTTGCGGAGGAGGGGGGTCATGCTCGCCCCCAGCGCGGGATGCAGTACGCGGTGCGCGGTACGCGGGAAAAGACGGCAGGCCAGACCGCGCACCGCGTCCCGCGCCCTGCATCCCTAAACACGCTCCACCTCCTGCTTCCTCCCAAACAGCTCCGCCATCACCGTCTCGATGGGCGGGTCTTCCACCGTCAGGTCGGCCACGTCGAGGTCGGCCAGGAGGCGGGCGGCGCGGGGGCTGACCTCGGCGCGGGGGACGGTGAGTTCGGCGCTGAGGCCGTCCACCTTCACGTCGGAGCCGTAGGCGGCGAGGCGCGGGGCGCTCACCGGCTGACGCAGTTGCAGGCGTACCGTCTTGCCGCCGTGGCCCTGTTCGGCCAGGCGGGCGAGGTCGCCGTCGAAGACGAGGCGGCCGGAGTCGATGACCAGGATGCGGCGGGCGAGCGCCGTCACGTCGGCCATGTAGTGGCTGGTCAGGATGACGGTCGCGCCGTACCGTTCGTTGTAGTCGCGGATAAAGGCGCGGACGCTTTCCTGCATGTTCACGTCGAGGCCGATAGTCGGCTCGTCCAGAAACAGCACCTGCGGGCGGTGCAGCAGCGCGGCGGCGAGTTCGCACTTCATCCGCTCGCCCAGCGAGAGCTTGCGCACCTGCTTTTTCAGGATGCCCGAGAGGCCCAGCACCTCGGTGAACTCGCGCATGGTTTCGCGGTACTGAGTGTCGGGAATCTCGTAGAGCGCCTGATTGACCAGGAAGGAGTCGAGGGCGGGGAGGTCCCAGATAAGCTGTTGCTTCTGGCCCATCACCAGCGTGATGCGCCCCAGGAACGCGGCCTCACGGCGGCGCGGCTCGAACCCCGCCACGCGCACCTCCCCGCCGGAGGGATGCAGCAGGCCCGAGAGCATCTTGAGGGTGGTGGTCTTCCCCGCCCCGTTCGGCCCCAGAAAGCCCACCACCTCGCCCGGCGCGAGGTCGAAGGACACGCCCCGGACGGCTTCCACGGTGCGGGTCTGGCGCTTCACGAAGCTCCTCAGGCTGCCCAGAAAGCCCGGCTCCTTCTCGTGGACGGCGTAACTCTTGCGGAGGTCACGGACGCGCACGCTGGCGTCCGGGGTGGGTGTGGTCATAGGTGCCTCAGGGTAAGGGGCAGAGGGCGGGAGCGGATGCGCGAAATGGCGGGGTGAGCGGCCAGCCTCCAGCTACCAGCGACCAGCAGCAGGCGGGGGTGTCGGCCCCCTGCGGGAATGGGCAGGTCCCTTCAGGCATACAGCTCCGGGTCATGCTCCACGATTTCGAGGTCGTGGCCGTCGGGGTCGCGCAGCCGCAGCACGCGCCCGTAGCCCTCGTCGAGGATCACGGGGTCGGGGAGGACACCCGCCGCCGCCAGACGGGCCGCCACCCCCTCCAGCGGTTCCTGCGCCTCGAAGCCGGGGAGGGCGAAACCGGCGGGGCGGGGCGTCGCCGTGCCGTGCAGGTACAGCAGGAAGTCGCCCCATTCCAGTTCGGCCCAGCCGCCATGCCGGTTCACGCGGCGCAGGCGGAAGCCCAGGCGCTCGTACCACGCGCGGCTGCGGTTCACGTCGGTGGCGTAGATCAGAACGTAGGGCCTCATGCCTGCTCCTCCCGGCGGTACAGCGCGGCGGCCTCGTCCCCGGCCCGTTTTGCCTTCGCCTCGATCAGCAGATGCTGACGCAACGCCTGCTCCACATAGCTGCTGAGGCTCATCCGCGCGTCCACGCTGGCGATCTTCACCGCACGAATCAGCGAGTCGGGCAGGTAGATGTTGAACTGCCGCTTGTCGTCGTCACCCATAGCTTCAGGTTACTAGCTTACTAGCATCCTAGCAAGGAGCCTCTTCGCTCTTTTCGTGCGTTGCGTGCGCGGCTGTTCCCCTAACAGTCACGGGAGGGGCCGCTGGATACGGGTTTACGCTCCTGGCATGACCTCCACCGCGCCGACCACGCCGCCGGAGGCTGACCCGGCCGCCCCGGCCCCCACGCCCCTGAGCCTCGCCCGGATGTTCGTGGGGGTCGCGCTCTCCGGCATCGGTGGCGGCCTGCCCGCCCACACGCGCCGCGCGCTGACCACTCGCGGCTGGATGACCGACGAGGCCTTTGCGGAGACGTTCACCCTGGCGCAGCTCACGCCGGGGCCGAACGCGGTGAATCTCGCGGCGATGGTGGGCGCGCGGCTGGGTGGTCGGGCGGGCGCGGTGGCCGCCACACTGGGAGTCCTGACGCCCGGCCTCCTCGCCATGCTCGCGGTCAGTGTGGTCACGCTGGGCCAGCCCGCCGGGTTGCCCCCCGTGCTTCAGAGCGCCCTGCGAGGGGCGGCCTGTGCGGCGCTGGCCGTGCTGCTCACCGCCGCGCTGCCCGTCGTGCGGGTGGGGTGGCAGGTCAGGGGCGGGCCGGTCATCACGGTCCTGGCCTTTCTGGCGCTGGGGGTGCTGCGGCTGGACCTCTTCCCCGTGCTGCTGGTGCTGCTGGGGGCCGGGCTGCTGATTCACCGACCCAGGCCAGGCTCACGGGATGGAGCCGCATGACCGACCTCTGGGAGATGTTCCTGGCCTTTGCCCGGCTGGGACTGATCAGCTTCGGCGGGACGAACGTGGCGGAAATCGAGCGGGCATTGGTCTTGCAGCACGGCTGGATCGACACGCGGACGCTGGCGAACGGGTTCGCGCTGGGGCAACTGATGCCGGGGCCGAACATGCTGGCCGTCACGCACTACGGGTATGCCGCCGCCGGGCTGGGTGGGGCGCTGGTCGCCACCCTGGGCTTCTACGGCCCGACGGCGCTGCTGAGTGCCCTGGCCGCCCTGCTGTGGCAGCGGCACAGCAAACATCCCTGGGCGGTCGCCTTCCGTGACGCGCTGCTGCCCTTCGGCGGCGGGGTGATGCTGGCCGGGGCGCTGGTGCTGGCGCGGACGAGCGTCACGTCCTGGCCCGCGGCGCTGCTCGCCGTCCTCGCCTTTGTGCTGCTGCGGCGCACGCGGGTGAACAGCGCGGTGGTCGTGCTGGGGGCCGCGGTGGTGGGGGCGCTGCTGGGTCTGTGAGGGCGGCAGACAATCCAGCGGTGGTAGGACCCTGTCACCAGTCAGCAAAACCGGCCCCCACCACGTGAGGGCCGGAAGTCAGCGGCGGGTGACGCTCAGGCCTCGACCAAGCCGCTGCGCTTCAGCAGGGCTTCGGGATCGGGGTCGCGGCCCATGAAGTCGCGGTAGAGCTGGGCGGCGTCGGCGCTGTTGCCGCGGCTGAGGATAGTGTCCACATAGGCGCGGCCCGTCTCGCGGTTGAAGATACCTTCCGCGGCAAAGCGGCTGAAGGCGTCGGCGTCCAGCACCTCGGCCCACTTGTAGGAGTAGTACCCGGCCCCGTAGCCCACCGGGCTGCTGAACAGGTGGCCGAACTGCGCGATGCGGGCATACTCCGGCATCAGGGGATAGGGGAAGAAGCGGGCCATGATCTCGCGCGCCTCCTGGGTGGGGTCCGCGCCGGGGGCCTCCGGGTCGAACTCGATATGCAGCGAGAGGTCCACCGTGCCGAAGGCGAGCTGGCGCATGGTGGTGTTCGCGGCGCGGTAGTTGCGGGCGGCGATCAGGCGCTGGTAGAGGTCGTCGGGGAGCCGCTCGCCGGTCTGGTAGTGACGGGCGAAAAGGTCGAGCGCGTCCCGCTCCAGCACCCAGTTCTCCATGATCTGCGAGGGCAGTTCCACGAAGTCCCAGGCCACGCGCGTGCCGCTCAGGCTGCGCACCGGCACCTTTGAGAGCGCGTGGTGCAGCAGGTGCCCGAACTCGTGGAAGACCGTCTCGACCTCGCGGATGGAGAGCAGGGCGGGAGTCTCACCGCTGGGGGGCGTCATGTTGCCGCACATCAGGCCCAGGTGGGGGTCCACGCCGCCCTCCCTATCAGCACTGGCACGCGGGCCGCCGGTCATGAAGCCGTTCATCCATGCGCCGCTGCGCTTGGTGTCACGCGGGAACCAGTCGGTGTAGAAGGAGGCGATGTGGGTGCCTTCCTCGTCGAGAATCTCGTAGTAGCGCACCTCGGGATGCCACACGGGGGCCTCGGCCTCGCGGACGGTGATGCCGAACACGCGGCGGACCAGCTCGAACATGCCGGCAAGCACGTTGTCCAGGGCCAGGTACGGCCGCAGGGCCTCCTCGTCGAAGTCGTACTTGGCCTGGCGCTGCTTCTCGGCCCAGTAGGCCACGTCCCAGGCTTCCAGCGCGGGCGCGTCTGCCCCGGCCTGCTCGCGGTAAAAGGCTTCCAGCTCGGCGTTCTCGCGCTCGAAGAAGGGCCGGATGCGGGCCTCGAGGTCGCGCTCGAAGGTCAGGGCGCGCTCGCCCCGGCCCGCCATGCGGTCTTCCAGCACATAATCCGCGAAGTCACGGAAGCCCAGCAGCCGGGCCTGCTCGCGGCGCAACCGCAGGATGTCCAGCACCAGCGGGCGGTTGTCGCGGCCCGGCTGCACGCCCACGGCATTCTGCGCCAGCCACAGTTCGCGGCGCAGCTCGCGGTCGTCGGCGTAGGTGAGAACGGGTTCCACCGTGGGCTGGTGCAGGGTCAGGCGGTGGCCCTCCTGGCCGTGCTTCTGGGCATCGAGCCGGGTCGCCTCGCGCACGCGCCCCGGCACGCCCGCCAGCCGCTCCCCCGGCACGTACAGCTCAAAGGCGGCGGTCGCGTCCAGCACGTTCTTGGAAAAGTCGTTGGTGAGCTGCGCCAGCCGGGTGTTGACCTCCAGCAGCCGCGCTTTCTGTTCCTCGGGCAGGTCGGCCCCCTCGCGGCGGAACTCGTCGAGGGTCATCTGGAGGTGCCGGGCGCGCACCGGGTCGAGGGCGCGGGCCGCGTCCGTCTCCGCGAACCCCTTGAGAGCCGCCCACAGACCGGGGTGGAGGCTGAGCTGGGTGTAGAACTCGGTCACCTTGGGCAGAATCGCGCGCTTGGCCGCCTGCCACTCGGGGCTGGTCACCACGCCGTCGAGGTGGCCCACGATCACGCGCACCGTGTCGAGCTGTTCGGTCAGGGTGTCGAGGTCGGCCATGAAGCCCGCGTAGTCACGCTCTCCCGCCCGTGCCAGCCGCTCCAGGCTCGCGCGCGTCTGCACCAGCAGCGTGTCCACGGCGGGTTCGGCATGTTCGGGCCGAATCCGGTCGAAGGGAATGCGGAAGCCCACGTTCAGCAGGGGATTTTCACCCTGAGCGTGAGGATTGCCGTCGGCCACCGGGGGCACTTGTGTCATGGGGCGAGTATAGAGAGGGAGGCCTGCTCCTTGCTGCGCCAATCGGCGGATGCGCGCGCCCTGCCGCCATGCTTTGCTTCCGCATGGACACCCTGACCCCTCCCCTGCTTTCCGGCCTGGTCCTCCAGCCCGCCCGGCCCGCCGACGTGCCCCGCGTGGCCGCTTTCCTGACGGCTGCCCACCCCGAGGCCCCTGTCGCCCCGGAAGACCTGGAACGGCAGGACGCGGGCCGCCTGGAAGGCGAGCCGTTCGTGCGCACACTGGTGCTGGCTGGGGGCGAGCTGTTGGGCCTGGCCGAGACGGGCGTGCCCCGGATGGACGGGCATCCCGGCTGGCTGGACGTGACCGTGCGGACGCGGCCGGACCTGGCCGGGGGCGCGCTGGCCGAAACCCTGCTGGCCCACGCGGAGGCGAACGCCCGCCAGTCCGGCGCGCACACCCTCGTCACCCGCGTGCGGGAGGACTGGTGGGAAAAAGCCTTCCACGAGGCGCACGGCTACCGCGAACACGACCGGATGTGGTCCAGCACCCTGGACCTGCGAACGCTGGACTTCGCACGCTTTGCCGCCTACGAGGACCGCGCACGGGCCGCGGGCCTCCGCATCGCCCCCCTGGGCGAACTGGTGGACGACTTCGACGAGGCCGCCCAGCGCCACCTGTATGCCCTGACAGCCGCCCTGCTGCTCGACGTGCCCAGCACCACACCGATCAGCGTGTGGCCCTTCGAGGTCTGGCAACGCCGCGTGTCCGGCAGGATTGACCCCGTGGGCGAGTTCATCGCCGTGGCCCCAGGCGGCGAGTGGGTGGGTCTCAGCGAACTGAGCCAGCCTGTCCCGACCCGGCCGGGCACGCTGCACAACGGCCTGACGGGCGTGTTGCCCGCCTGGCGCGGCCACGGTGTCGCCTATGCCCTCAAGCTCGCGGCCGCCCGCGCGGCGCTGGGTCGGGGCTTTACCCACGCCCGCACAGGTAACCACGCCATCAACCGCCCCATGCTCGCCATCAACGAGCGGCTGGGGTTCGTGCGGGAGGCGGCGATGGTGACGTTGAGGCGGGAGATGTAGGCGGCGAAACCTACCGGAGCAGCAGGAACCGGACCCAGGCGATCAGGCCGGGCAGCACGAGAGCCGCCGGAACCAGGAGAGCCTGCCAGGAGATGAAGTCGAACGCGGACAACAGTGCCAGCGCCAGGGCGAGGAGCAGGCCGATCACAGTACTCAGTGCCGGAACGAACTGTTCTCCCCGCGCCCACAGAAAACACAGAAAGAGCATGCCCAGCAGGAAGCTGGCGACCAGCAACAGCGCGGGAAGCACGAGGATACTCCCAAGCAGGGAAAAGAGGTCAGCGAACGACGGCCCCGCCCACTCCCTGAGCAGAAAGCCAAGTCCAAGGAGGATGGCTGTGTAGTACAGCACGACACCGGCTCCCGTCGCCGTCCCCACAACCCCAAGGACGCGCAACCAAATGGGAAGACGCTGCTCCTTCGCAGGCAGCGCGTGTGTCTGCCACCCCTCATCTTGGCGTTCAGCGTCAAGCGGCAGGCGGCCCATACCGAACAGCATAGGGCGGCGGCCCCGACCTCATCTGCCCTCTTCTGCCGCCCTCTCCAGCAGCATCGCGTCCCCCAGCGAGTAGAACCGGTAGCCCTGCTCCAGCGCGGCGTCATACGCGGCCCGGATGCGTTCCTCGCCTGCGAAGGCAGCGACGAGCAGCAGCAGGGTGCTGCCGGGCAGGTGCAGGTTGGTGATCAGGAGGTCCGGGACACGGACGGGGATGCCCGGCGTGATGAAGATGCGGGTGTCGCCCTCGCCGGGGTTCACCGTGCCATCGACGTGCGCGCTGCTTTCCAGGGCGCGGACGGTGGTGGTGCCGACGGCGATCACGCGGCGGCCTTCCCCCCTGGCGCGATTGACGGCCTCTGCCGTCGCCGGGCTGATGGCGTACCGCTCGGCGTGCATCACATGGTCGGCCACGCTGCCCGTGACGGGCCGGAAGGTGCCCGCCCCCACATGCAGCGTGATCGCGTGCCGTTCCACCCCCAGCGCGTCCAGCCGCGCGAGCAGCTCGGGCGTGAAGTGCAGGCCCGCCGTGGGTGCGGCCACACTGCCCGGTTCGCGGGCATACACCGTCTGGTAGCGTTCGCGCCACGTCTCGTCGCTGTTCCCAGCCGCGATGTAGGGCGGGAGTGGCAGCCGCCCAATCTCGTCGAGGTGAGGCTTGATGTCGTGGTCGAAGCGCAACAGGCGCGCGCCGTCGGGGAGAGTGCCGACCACCTCGGCGCGGTGCTGCACGCCTCCGGGCTGGCCCAGCCACAACTCCTTCCCCGCGCGCTTGGCGGGCTTGAGGTAGGCCGACCAGACGTTCTGCTCCTCTTCCCGCAGCAGCAGCACCTCGACCTGGCCGCCGCCGAAGCCCTCCGGCGTGACGGGCTTGCGGGCCATCACCCGCGCCGGAATCACCCGGCTCTCGTTGAAGACCAGCACGTCCCCGGCGCGCAGCAGCTCCGGCAGGTCGCGGAAGACGCGGTGCGAAAGACTTTCCTGCGTCACCACCATCAGCCGCGACGAGTCACGCGGCTCGGCCCCCGTCTGCGCGATGCGCTCGGGGGGGAGCTGAAAGGCGAGGCGGGCGAGAACGGCGTCGGCGTCCATAGGGGTTAGGGCTTAGGCGTTAGGAGTTAGGGAAAGGAAGCTTATGCAAAAGCGGAAGTTCCTAAAACCTAACCCCTGAACCCTAACCCCTGACCTCCCCCTTCTGCCGCGCGGGCATCAGCGCCTCCTCGATGTCGGGCAGGTGCGTGAAGCGGTCGGCGGCGTCAATCAGTTTCTGGGCGGTGTGTTCGCGGAAGGCGATCACCTCCACGCGCTTGCCGCGCTCCTGCAAGACCTCCACGATGTCGGTGAAATCGCCGTCGCCGCTGCCCAGCACCACCACGTCGAGGTGGTCCATCAGGCGCACCATGTCGGCCACGATGCCCATGTCCCAGTTGCCCTCGTAGATGGCCTTGCCGCCGTCGGTGACGTGATGCAGCGTGAGGTTCATGCGCCGGACCTTGTAACCCAGCGCCGACAGCTTGTAGATGAAGGGCCGCGCGGTCGCCTCGCCCTCGCGCTCCACGGTGTAGGAGATGGCGTGGACGAGTTCGCGTCCCTCGGTGGCGCAGCGCAGGATCGTCTCGAAGTTGACGGTGCGCTCCAGCAGGTCGCGGGCGGAGTGGTAGAGGTTCTGCGTGTCAATAAAAACGCCCACGCGGGGGCGGGAAACGACGTACTGCATTGGGATTCTCCTGTTGGGATGGGCGAAAAAGGGACCAGCCAGAAACGGTCCGGCGGCCAGGGGCGCGGGCAGGCTTCCTCCGCCCGCCGGACCCGCCCATTCTACGCCCACCGGCGGGGCCGTCCAGCCGGGTCAAACAGGCCCCTCCCCTCCCGGACGTGGCACGGGTAACGTGGGCACATGACGAGTCGAGCACCCGCCCAGGCCCTCCAGTCGGCCCGCGCAGCATACGAGGCGTTCCAGGCCCGCGGCCTGAAACTCAACATGCAGCGCGGGCAACCTGCCGACGCCGACTTCGACCTCTCGAACGGGCTGCTGACCTCTCTGAACGAGGGGGACGTGAAGATGGACGGCCTGGACCTGCGCAACTACCCCGGTGGGGTGGCGGGGCTGCCCTCGGCGCGCGCCCTGTTCGCGGGGTACCTCGACGTGAAGGCCGAGAACGTGGTCGTGTGGAACAACTCCAGCCTGGAACTCCAGGGGCTGGTGCTGACCTTTGCCCTGCTGCACGGCGTGCGCGGCAGCACCTCCCCCTGGATCACGCAGAAGCCGAAGATGATCGTGACGGTGCCCGGCTACGACCGCCACTTCCTGCTGCTGCAAACGCTGGGCTTCGAGCTGCTCACAGTGGACATGCAACCCGACGGCCCGGACGTGGACGCCATCGAGCGCCTGGCCGGAACGGACCCCTCGGTCAAGGGTGTGCTGTTCGTGCCCACCTACTCCAACCCCGGCGGCGAGAGCATCAGCCCCGAAAAGGCGCGGCGACTGGCGGGCCTCCAGGCGGCGGCCCCCGACTTCACCATCTTCGCGGACGACGCCTACCGGGTCCACCACCTCTCGGAGGAGGAGCGCGCCGAACCCGTGAACTTCGTGGTGCTGTGCCGGGACGCGGGCTACCCGGACCGGGCCTTCGTGTTCGCCTCCACCAGCAAGGTCACCTTCGCCAGCGCGGGCCTGGGCTTCGTGGCGAGCAGCGAGGACAATGTCAAGTGGCTGTCGAAGTACCTCAACGCCCAGAGCATCGGCCCCAACAAGGTCGAGCAGGCGCGGCACGTGAAGTTCCTGGAAGGCTACCCCGGCGGTCTGGAGGGCCTGATGCAGGGCCACGCCGCCATCATCGCCCCCAAGTTCCGCGCGGTGGACGAGGTGCTGCGCGCCGAGCTGGGGGAAGGGGGCGACTATGCCACCTGGGCGCTGCCGCAGGGTGGATATTTCATCAGCCTGGATACGGCCGAGCCGGTCGCCGCCCGCGTGGTCGAACTCGCGGAGGCGGCCGGGGTGAGCCTCACGCCCGCCGGGGCGACGTATCCTGCCGGGCAGGACCCGCACAACCGCAACCTCCGCCTCGCGCCCACGCGCCCACCCGTGGAGGAGGTCCGCACGGCGATGGAGGGGGTCGCCGCCTGCATCCGCCTGGCGACCGAGGAATACCGGGCCTCGCAGGAGCAGGGGAAGCGCTGAGGGCAGTCCTCGCTGAATACCACACGGAGAGGGGCAGGAGGGGACACAGGTGGTTCCCAGCGTCCCACTCCGACTCCAATTCCCACTTAATGAAAAAAGAATACGTCTAACAAAAAACTAGACGGCCCCCCCTCCCCTCGCGGCCGCTCCCTTTACCCTTGCCTCACTATGGAAACGGTTCTCGCGAAGGGCGGTGCCGGTGTGAAAACCGGGAGGAATGCAGGAATGGGCCTGGAAGAATTCCTGAACGGCGTGGCGGCGCGTGACCCGCACCAGCCTGATTTTTTGCAAGCGGTGCGCGAGGTAGCCGAGAGCCTGTGGCCCTTTCTGGAGGCGCATCCCGAGTACCGCGAGGCGCGGCTGCTCTCGCGGATGGTGGAACCCGAGCGGGCCATCCTCTTCCGGGTCCCCTGGGTGGATGATGCCGGGCAGGTGCAGGTGAACCGTGGGTTCCGGGTGCAGATGAACAGTGCGCTGGGGCCGTACAAGGGCGGCCTACGCTTCCACCCCAGCGTGACGCTGGACGTGATGAAGTTCCTGGCCTTCGAGCAGGTCTTCAAGAACAGCCTCACGACCCTGCCGATGGGCGGCGGCAAGGGGGGCAGCGACTTCGACCCCAAGGGCAAGAGCGACGGCGAGGTGATGCGCTTTTGCCAGTCCTTCATGACCGAGCTTTACCGCCACATCGGGGAGGATTTTGACGTGCCCGCCGGGGACATCGGCGTCGGCGCACGTGAGATCGGCTACCTGTACGGGCAGTACAAGCGCATCACCCGGCAGGGCGGCTTTGTCCTGACAGGCAAGGCCCCGGCCTATGGCGGCAGCCTGATTCGCCCGGAAGCCACCGGCTACGGCACGGTGTATTTCGCGCAGGAGATGCTGAACCGCCGGGGCGACGACTTCGCCGGAAAGCGCGTCACGGTGAGCGGGTCGGGGAACATGGCGCAGTACGCAGCCCTCAAGAGCATGAGCCTGGGCGCGAAGGTGGTCTCCTGGAGCGACTCACGGGGCACCGTGTACGACGCCGAAGGGCTGACGGAAGAGAAGTGGCACGCGCTGATGGACCTCAAGAATGTGCGCCGGGGTGGCCTGGAAGAGTACGCGCAGCAGTTCCGGCTGGAGTACCTGCCCGGCCGGACGCCCTGGGCCATTCCCTGTGACATCGCCCTGCCGTGCGCCACCCAGAACGAACTGAACGGCGAGGATGCCCGCACGCTGATTCAGAACGGCTGCCTGCTGGTGGCGGAAGGTGCGAATATGCCCTCCACGGCGGAGGCCGTGCAGCTTTTCACCGAGCAGGAGCTGCTCTACGCGCCGGGCAAGGCGTCCAACGCGGGCGGCGTGGCCGTGAGCGGCCTGGAGATGAGCCAGAACGCGATGCGGCTGTCGTGGAGCGCGCAGGAGGTGGATCAGCGCCTCCACGGCATCATGCGCAGCATCCACCATGTCTGCGTGCAGCACGGCACCCGGCCCGACGGCACGGTGGATTACGTGCGGGGCGCGAACGTCGGCAGCTTTATCAAGGTGGCGGACGCGATGCTGGCGCAGGGCGTGGTCTGATACTGATTCCGATTGAAGGGTGTTGAAAACACCCGGAAATCCGACCGGAGGGAGAAGGAACAAGGGCGGATTTCGGGAGATGGATGAACAGGCGGTGCCCTCCCGACTGTTCAGGAATTGGACGGAATCCGTATGACCACCCATCACAGCAGCACCGCCACGTCGGCACGGCTTGATCTCCCGCCCCCTCTGCCCCGAGGATAGCCGGCATGCCCACCCGTTACGCAGGTTCACCGGAGGAACGCGCCGCGCTCGACGCCTACATCAAGCTGTGGCGCGCGGCGCACGCGGTCGAGGTGAACGCGAACCGGCACCTGGCCGACCACGGGCTGACGATCAGCCAGTTCGGCGTGCTGGAGGCGGTGTACCACCTGGGGCCGCTCAACCAGCGCCAGCTCGCGGACAAGATCCTGCGCTCCAGCGGCAACCTGACGATGGTGATCGACAACCTCGAACGCGACGGCCTGGTGCGCCGCGAGCGTGACCCGCAGGACCGCCGGGTAATGAACATCTTCCTGACCCCGGAAGGCGAGGCGCTGATCAGCCGCGTCCTGCCCGACCATGTGCGCGGTATCCGGGACGTGTTCGCGGGCCTGACGCCCGAGGAACTGGGCCACCTGGCCAGCCTGACCCGCAAGCTGGGCCGCGGGCTGGCCTGGGCAGGGGAAGAAACCGCGCCGAGGCGCAGGCGGCGCGACCCGTAGCTCCTCCGGGAGACTCGCACCATCACGGGTACCGAAACCTGGGGCAACGTGCCCCGCTTACACCAAATCGTTTAACATTGAACTATATTCGGAGCATGACCTCCTCCCCTGCCCGCATTCCCGGCACCACGCCAGTTCAGGGGCTACACCACATCACGGTGATGGCCTCGGACCCGCAGCGCAACATCGACTTCTACTCTCAGACGCTGGGGCAGCGGCTGGTCAAGGTGACGGTGAACTTCGACGACCCCGGCACCTACCACCTGTACTACGGCGACCTGACCGGGCAGCCGGGCACCATCATGACCCACTTTCCCTGGCCGGGCGCGAAAAGGGGCGTGCGCGGCAACGGCGAGGTGGTGGCGACGGCCTATAGCGCCCCCCGCGGCAGCGAAGGCTACTGGCGCACGCGCCTGGGGGAACAGGGCTACGCCCTGCACGAGAGCGAGCGGTTCGGGGAGAGGGTGCTGACCCTGGAGGACCCCGACGGCACCTGGGTGGACCTGGTCTTCGAGGCCGGCCAGCCCGTGCAGCCCTGGCCCGCCGGCCCGGTGCCCGCCGAACACGCCCTGCGCGGCTTCCACTCGGTCACGGCCTGGGTGGGCGACACCGGCCTGGTGCGTGACCTGCTGGTGGGACACCTGGGCTTCACGGAGGTGGGCCAGGAGGCCGACGCGGAAGGCACCCGCACCCGCTTCCGGGGCAGCGGGGACGGCGTGGGCCTGTTCGTGGACGTGGTGGAGCGGCCCGGCAAGCCGCGCGGCTCGTTCGGGGCGGGCAGCGTCCACCACGTCGCGCTGCGCACGCGGGACGACGCGGAACAGGCCGCCTACCTCACGGGGCTGGGCGCGGCGGGCTACCAGCCCACGCCCGTGCAGGACCGGCAGTATTTCCACTCCATCTACTTCCGTGAGCCGAACGGCGTGCTGTTCGAGATTGCCACCGACGCCCCCGGCTTCCCCGACGACGAACCGGTGGCGGAACTGGGCCGGCACCTGAAGCTCCCCGCGTGGTACGAGGCCCAGCGCCCTGCCATTGAGGCGCACCTGCCGCGCATCGTGAGCCGCGAGTACGGCGTGACCATCGGCACGCGGGAGCCGGGCACCCCGCCACCTGCTCCTGAAACCGCTCCCGGCAGCGAGGGCATTCAGGTCTACGCGGCGGGCCGCCCGCTGAACGAGGCGCGGGTGGCGATGGTGCTGCTGCATGGGCGAGGGGGCACGGCCCCGGACATCCTCTCGCTCGCGGACGAGCTGAACCTGAGCGCCTTCGCGTACCTGGCTCCGCAGGCAGAGGGGAACAGTTGGTATCCCCTGTCCTTCCTCGTCCCCGTGCAGGACAACCAGCCGCACCTGGACCGCGCCCTCGCCACGGTGGACGCCGTGCTGACCGAGCTGGAAGCCCAGGGCATCCCGGCGCGGAACGTGGTGCTGGGCGGCTTCTCGCAGGGCGCGTGCCTCGCGCTGGAGTACGCCAGCCGCGCGGGCCAGCGTCCGGATGGGAAGCGGCTGGGCGGCGTGGTGGCCCTCAGCGGGGGCCTGATCACCCTGGACCAGACCGGGGACCTCCAGGGCACACCCGTCTTCATGGGCGTCGCCCCCGACGACGCCCACATTCCCCTCGCCCGCTTCGAGGAGAGTGCCGCCCAGCTTCGTGCGCGGGGTGCCCAGGTGGACGCCCGCGTCTACCCCGGCCTGGGCCACAGCATCAACCGCGACGAGCTGGACGCGGTGCGGGAGATCATGCAGGGGGTGGCGGGGAGGCTTTGAGGGGGAGGCGGTGCGCGGTACGCAGGAAAGCGAAATCCCGCGCACTGCGTACCGCGCACCGCCCCCTTTCCCCTACCGCAACAGCGCCGCCACCACCAGCACCTCCGCGTTCGGCCCCTCGAAGCCGGGGGTGTAGGCGCGGACGATGAACACCACGCGGTTGCCCTTGCGGTACACGCGGTCGAGGGCGTAGCGGGCCGCGCAGAGGCGCTCCGGGGGCAGCACCCGGTCGTCGTGGACGGTCTGCCCGTTCACGGTCAGGGTGAAGCCAGCGGGACGTTCACCGGTGGGCAGCATCTCGGTGTAGGGGCAGCGCGAGGGCAGGGGCCGCACCGTCAGGCGGATGGGCACGGGGCGCGACCACAGGCGAACGGCGGTGGTGCTGGTGCGCCCGGCGGGCGTGCCCTCGGTCCAGCTCGGGGCCAGCGTGGGGAAGGTCCGGGCGTAGACCGGCTCCGCGACGCGCCCCGGCACCAGCCCCAGCGGAATGAGGCGGGGGCGTTCGCGGGCCAGCAGGGCCGACACCACCGCCGAAACCGGCTGGGTGGTCGAGCGGGCACCTGCCTTCAGCAGGGACTGGCCGTTCCCGGTCCCCACCGCCGTGAGGCTCGCCGTGCTGAAGCCGCTGCCGTCCTGCACGCCCCCCGTCACGACCAATGCGCGGGTGCCGTAGGGCGAAAAGGCCACCCGCAGCACTTCCAGCCGGTCCCCGGCGTGGGCGGTCGAGCACAGGGCCACAGTGGCGAGGGTCAGCAGGGCCGCCGCCGTTTTCCGCAAAGTGCGCATACCTCACCGTACAGGGCCGCAGCGTCAAGGGCATGAGGCCGGGAGAAAAGAGGGGGGCGGGCCACCCTTGCCACTGTGCCGGACGCGCTATTCTGCCGGGCGTGCCCGTTTCCTCCGAACATGGCCTGGCCGAGCGCGGCCCCTCCGAACACGGGATGGAGGACCTCCGCCCCCTGATCGCGGACCGCCCGGCGGCGGAGCGGGAGCGGGTCGAGCGGGCCTACGTGTTCGCGCGGGATGCCCACGCGGGGGTCAACCGCAAGAGCGGCGAGCCGTATATCACGCACCCGGTGGCGGTGGCGACCATCCTGGCGCGGCTGGGGATGGACACCGACAGCCTGATGGCCGGGCTGCTGCACGACACGGTCGAGGATGTGGACGGCGTGACCTTCGAGGTGATCGAGGAGAACTTCGGGCCGGACGTGCGCCGCATCGTGGAGGGCGAGACCAAGGTCAGCAAGCTCTCCAAGCAGGGCAGCCAGCAGGCCGAGGTGGGCGACACCGGGCGCGACATGCAGGCCGAGAACCTGCGCCAGATGCTGATCGCCATGACGGGCGACCTGCGCATCATCGTGGTCAAGCTGGCCGACCGCCTGCACAACATGCGGACCCTCGGCAGCATGAAGCCCGAAAAGCAGACCCGCATCGCCCGCGAGACGATGGAAATCTTCGCGCCGCTCGCGCACCGGCTCGGCATCGGGCAGATCAAGTGGGAACTGGAGGACCTGAGTTTTCAGTACCTCCAGCCCGACGCCTACCGCTACCTCCAGACCCGCCTGCGCACCCGGCAGGAGGAACGCGACGCCCTGATTCAGGGGGCGGTGAGGCAACTGCGTGAGGCGCTCGAGGACGACCTCGAACTGCCCGAATGGGTCAGCGACATCGACATCGCGGGGCGGAGCAAGCACCTCTGGAGCATCCACAACAAGATGCAGAAGGAGGGCAAGGCGCTGGAGCAGATTTTCGACCTGCTCGCCATCCGGGTGATTCTGACGCCCCGGCCCCTCACCGTGCCCCCCGGCACCGACGAGAAACGCCGCGAGCGCGCCGAGGAGACGCGCGAGAAGCGCATCTGCTACCACACGGTGTCCATCGTGCATTCGATGTGGACGCCGCTGCCGGGCCGCTTCAAGGACTACATCGCGGTGCCCAAGCCCAACGGCTACCAGAGCCTGCACACCACGGTGATCAGCCAGAGCGGCCAGCCTATCGAGGTGCAGATTCGCTCGCGCCGGATGCACGAGGTGGCCGAGTATGGCGTGGCCGCCCACTGGATGTACAAGCAGGGGTCGCAGCTCGCGCAGAAGGACCGCGAGAACTGGATCGCGCAGCTCCGCGAACTCCAGAACGAGATCAACGACGCTTCCGACTATCTGGATGCCGTCAAGACCGACATCCTCTCGCAGCGGGTGCGGGTCTTTACCCCGAAGGGCCTCGCCATCAGCCTCCCGGCGGGCAGCACGCCCATCGATTTTGCCTACCACATCCACACCCGCATCGGGGAGACGACCGTGGGGGCGCGGGTGAACGGCTCCATCGTGCCGCTCAGCCACAAGCTGAACAACGGCGACATGGTCGAGATCGTGACCAGCAAGAACAGCAAACCCAGCCAGGGCTGGCTGAACTTTGCCGTGACCCGCAGCGCCCGGTCCAAGATTCGCCACCACTTCCGCCAGCAGGAACGCGAGGAGGCCTTGCAGCACGGCCACGACCTGCTGGAACGCTACCTGCGCAAGCGGCAGCTTCCGGTGCGGCAACTGATGCGGACCAAGCTGCTGGAGGAGGCGACGCAGAAACTGGTCGGCACCCGCAATCCCGACGACCTGTATCTGGCGCTGCACGCGGGCAAGACCACGCCCAGCGCGGTGGGCCGCCTGCTGTCTCCCAGCCTGGCGCAGGAGCAGGCCAACGTTCCGGCGCGGCGCGGGGCGGCGGCCCCCCAGACCCCCGCGCCCGGCGGCGTGTACGTCGAGGGCTTCAGCACCACCACCAAGCTGGCCCACTGCTGCAACCCCATCCGGGGCGACCAGATCATGGGCTACCTCACGCGGGGCCGGGGCGTCAGCATCCACCGCATCGACTGCCCCAACATGATCCGGCTCCTGAAGGACGAACCCGAACGCTGCGTCGCCGCCTCCTGGGACTCGGGCACGCCGGGCGGCACCATCGTGGACCTGGATGTGGTCGCCCCCGACCGCGCGGGCCTGCTGGCCGACGTGCTGAGCATCCTGGCGACCGAGAAGCACAGCCCCATGAAGGTCGAGGCGGGCGTGGGGGCCGACAGCACGGCCCACATCTACCTGCGCGTGGCCGTGACCGGCAACAGCGGGCTGGAGGCGCTGCGCTCCGCCATCCTGCGCGTGCCGGGCGTGACCGACGTGCTGCGCGTCGGCAAGAACGGCGGACGGGGACGGGTCAGCGCGTAGGACAGGGGTAGCGGCTCCAAACAGGATTGGGGACTCAGTAAAAGCAAGGTGGGCTGGGAGTGGCGTGCTTGTTTGCCCCTTCTCAGCCCGCGCTGGGACGGCTGCGCCGTCCACCCCCCTCCCAACCTCCCCCGCAAGGGGGGAGGAGCGACAAGTCCGCCTCCACGTTCTTTTTTCCACCCCCACCCCAACCCGCCAAAGCACCTGCCTCCCCTGTCTTTTCGACTTTGGAGCCAACGCTCAGGTCCCACGCCTCAGGCGGTCAGGCCTGGAAGACGAGCCGTTCGGGCCGCCCGGCGGGCCAGGCATGGCGTGGAGGGGGAAACCGGGGCGAAGCCTGGCAACGCCGGAAACCCCGGAACCTCCCTTGCCTAGCGCAGCGCCGCTCCCCCCTCCACCAAGAGGAGAGACACGTGAACAAGCTTGGCGTCAACGCGCGGGCCGCCCCGCGCGGCGGAGACGTCCCCCGGTGGGGGGTAGGGGGGCTGGGGGGGGCGGGGGGAAGCTCGCTACAAGATGCCCTGCCCCAAAACCCACATCCCACCACCAAGCCACGAAAATCACCCCCCATGAAATACTCCCCCCATGTCCAGCCTCCGCGACCGCATCCGCCAGGAACTCCAGGTCCAGCCTGACATCGACCCCACCGCCGAAATCAAGCGCCGGGTGAACTTTCTGGCGGCGTACCTGCAAAGCACCCCGGCCCACGGCTTCGTGCTGGGGATCAGCGGGGGCCAGGACAGCACCCTGGCCGGGCGGCTCTGCCAACTTGCTGCCGAGCGGGTGCGGTCCGGGGGCGGCGACGCGACTTTTCTGGCCGTGCGTCTCCCCTACGGCGTGCAGGCCGACGAGGCCGACGCCCAGATGGCGCTGACCTTTATCCAGCCCGACCGCACCGCGACCGTGAATATCAGGTCGGCGGCGGACGCGAGCGCGGCGGCAGCAGCGGAGGCCCTGGGAGCACCGCTGCGCGATTTCGTGCGCGGCAATATCAAGGCCCGCGAGCGCATGGTCGCCCAGTACGCGCTGGCCGGTCAGGAAGGGCTGCTGGTAGTGGGCACCGACCACGCCGCCGAGGCCCTGACCGGCTTCTACACGAAGTACGGCGACGGCGGCGTGGACGTGACGCCCCTCACCGGGCTGACCAAACGGCAGGGCGCGGCGCTGCTCCAGCACCTCGGCGCGCCCGAATCCACCTGGCGCAAGGTACCCACCGCCGACCTGGAAGACGACCGCCCCGGCCTCCCCGACGAGGCGGCGCTGGGCGTGACCTACGGGCAGATCGACGCCTACCTGGAAGGCCGCGAGGTTTCCGAGGAGGCCGCCGCGAAGCTGGAACGGATGTTCCTCGCCACGCGGCACAAGCGGGCGTTACCCGTCACACCGTTTGACGGCTGGTGGCAAGACTGAGGGTCAAACTGTCCAGAAGTCCAACCGTCTGACCGCTGAGGAATCCTGAGCAGGCCTTCAGCGGTTAGACCTTCTGACGGTTTGACCCTGCCTGCGCCTCTTGCAGGAAGCCTGGCGGCGTTCAGCCCTCGTTCCACTCCGCTTCTGCCGCCCGCTTGATAGGGTTCCTGCGGGTGAGGGCCGTCTCGACGCTGGCTCCCGGCACACCCCGGTCGGTCGTGGTGGGGCCGGGCAGGGCGCGGTTACCCAGCGCCATCAGGTCGGCGGTGAGCTGGGGCGCGAGGGCCTGGGCGTAACGCAGCAGCAGCGCGGGACCCCCGATCATCGCCTCGGCCTCGCCACGCACCAGGGCGTTCACGATGCGGCGGGCGGCCTTGTCGGCGTCGAGGGACACGAGCGGGAAATTGTCGAGGGTGGCGAACAGGGCGTATTCCTGCTCGGCCTTGCCCTTCACCTCGGCGTGGCGGGCGCTGCCGGTCCGCATTAGGGCGGGGCAGACGGTGGTGACGCCCACCCCCTCGCGCGAGAGTTCGGCCCGCAGCGCCTGGCCCAACCCCGTCACAGCGAACTTGCTGACGGAATAGGGCGCGAGGTGCGGCACCGCCACCTTGCCGCCCACCGAGGCGATCATCAGCACGCGGCCCCGGCGGGCACGCAGCAGCGGCAGCGCGGCGCGCGTAAAGCGCAGGGGCGCGAAGGCGTTGACCTCCATGATCTCACGGAAGTCCTCCTCGGTCATGTTCTCCAGTGGCCCGACCTGAATCAGCCCCGCGTTGTTGACCAGCACGTCCAGGCCGCCGTACACCCGCGCGGTTTCCTCCAATGCCCGCACGAGGTCGGCTTTGATGGTCACGTCGCCCACCACGGTGTGGACGGTGGCCCCACCGGCCCGCAGGTCAAGGGCGGCCCGCTCCAGTTCGCCCGCGTCACGGGCCAGCAGCGTCACCCGCGCGCCGCGGGCCGTGAACTCGCGGGCCAGCGCCAGGCCCAGGCCACGCGACCCGCCCGAGATCAGCACGCTCTTGCCGCTCAGGTCATAGGGTGCCCTCAGGACCTTCCGGGCCGCCAGGACACCCAGACCCAGGGCCAGCATCAGACGTTTCGGCACTCGCATATCCCGAGTGTGCCTGTCCTGCCCGCCGGGAGTCTCTAGAGTAAAGGCATGACCAATCCTGGTTCCGCCCACCCGACGCTGTTCGAGCGCATCATCGCCCGTGAGCTGCCCGCCGACGTGGTGTACGAGGACGACCACTACATCGCCATCCGCGACATCGCCCCCAAGGCCCCCATTCACCTGCTGGTCATTCCCAAGCAGGTGTCGGCCCGCCTGGACGAGATCAAGGACCCGCAGGAGATGGGCGAGCTGTGGCTGACCGCCGTCAAGGTCGCGCGGCAGCACGCCCAGGATTACCGCCTGGTGGTGAACTGTGGGCAGGGCGGCGGCCAGGTGGTCTTTCACACCCATATCCACATCCTGGCTGGGTGGGAGCAGGGGCCGGAGAGTGACGTTCAGTGAGGGAAGGGGACTTCGGGGCTGTCCTGTTCGACCTGGACGGCGTGCTGGTGGACAGCGAATTGCTGGGGAATACCATCTGGGTGGAGTTGCTGGCTGAACACGGCCTGACACTGGACCGCACTGCCTTCATGGCCCGCGCTGTGGGTGGGACACACCGTGCCCTCTTCGACTGGCTGCGCGCCGAACATGGCTGGGAGCAGCCCGAGGGCTTTCTGCCCGAACTGGACGCCCGGCTAGCCCAGGCATTCACAGCCACGCCCGCCATCGAGGGTGCGGCGGAGACCCTGCGCGCGCTCACAGCAGCAGGCATCCCCTTTGCCGTCGCCAGCAACAGCCTGCACGCGCGCCTGTTGCTCAAGCTCGCGTCGGCGGGCCTGGCGGAACTGGTGGGCCACCATGCCTACCATCCGGCAGACGTAGGTGGGCGGGGCAAACCTCTGCCCGACCTGTACCTGCATGCGGCGGCGGCACTCAATGTCTCGCCAACCCGCGCTCTTGTAGTCGAGGACAGCGTGACCGGCGTGACGGCGGGGGTGGCGGCGGGTGCGACTGTATGGGGCCTGCTGGCGGGCGGCCACGTTCACCCGAATGGTGCACAGGCACTGCGTCAAGTGGGCGCGGCACG
This sequence comes from Deinococcus carri, assembly GCF_039545055.1. Taxonomy (NCBI): domain Bacteria; kingdom Thermotogati; phylum Deinococcota; class Deinococci; order Deinococcales; family Deinococcaceae; genus Deinococcus; species Deinococcus carri. Next base: position 720,424 of record NZ_BAABRP010000001.1, on the reverse strand, counting down.
GGTCCTCCATTCGCACGCCGAACTGCGGGAGGCGCTGGGGCTGAGCGTTCCTACCTGAGCCTGGCCGCCGCCGTAAGATGACCTCATGACGGACGCTGCGCCGCAGGCCATGAGCGAGGCCGAATACCTCCGCACGGAACGCGAGAGTCCCTACAAGCGGGAATACGTGGGGGGCTTCGTGTACCCGCTGCACGGCCAGGCAGGAGCGAGCGGGGAACATGGTCTGATCAGCACCCGTATCGTAGGACACCTGTTTCCTGACGCCGACCGCCAGGGCTGCCGCCTCTACCAGTCCGACATGAAGCTGTATATTCCCCCGGCGACCAGCTACTTCTACCCCGACGTGATGCTGGTGTGCGGTCACGAACGCCCGGACAGGTACTACGAGACGGCCCCCTGCCTGCTGGTTGAGGTGCTGTCCGGCAGCACGGCGCATAACGACCGCCGCCACAAATATGCGGCCTACACCGCAATTCCGACCCTTCAGACCTACCTGATCGTGTCGCAGAGCGAGCGGTACGTGGTGGAATACCAGCGCACCGAAGGCGGCGGTACAGAGAGCGACTGGCAGATGCGTGAGCATCGCGGCGAGGGTGAGGTGGGGGTGCCCTGCCTGGGCCGGTCCCTAACCCTGGAGGAGATGTACCGGGGGGTGTTGTAGAGGGAGCGGGGGCAGCGAACGTGCTTCCCTCCCCTCACGCCATCGGCAGTTCCACCATGCCGCCGGGCAGGTCGCCTTCCGGCTCGCGGCCCTCCATCCGGGCCGTCACGGCGAGGCCGGTCGGGGTCTGGGCGAGGCCCCCGTCGGCAGTTTCGCGCAGCGCGGCGGGCATCATCCGGCCCACCGAGGCCATCGCGCCCAGCACCTCGTCGGGCGGAATAAAGGATTCGAGCTGCGCGAGGGCCAGTTGCGCCGCGCTGACGGCGTGGACGGCAAAAAAGGCGTTGCGGCTCACGCAGGGCACCTCCACGTAGCCGCCCACCGGGTCGCACACCAGCCCGATGGTGTTCATCAGGGCGAGGCTGGCCGCATGGACGGCGGCGCGCGGCGTACCGCCCAGCAGCTCCGTGACGGCGGCGGCGGCCATCGCGGCGCTGGAGCCGATCTCGGCCTGACAGCCCCCCGCCGCACCCGAGATGAACATGCGCTTGCTGATGGCCTTGCCCACCCCGGCGGCCAGAATCAGCGGGTCCACCAGCCGCTCGTCGGGGAGGCCCAGGTGGTCGGCCACCCCGATCAGCGCGCCGGGGATGGTGCCCGCGCTGCCCGCCGTCGGCGCGGCGACGATGCGGCCCATGCGGGCATTTTCCTCGTTCACGGCCATCGCGTAGGCCTGCACGCGCCTCAGCAGCGGTGCTCCCAGAACGTCGGGCGCATCCCAGAGGCCCTTGGCGTTCCAGCCCACCATGCCAGTGATGCTCCTAGCGTCACTTTTCAGCCCGCGCTCGATACTGGCGCGCATCTCCCCGATGCGGCGGGCCATCTCCTGCCGGATGTCGTCGGGGTCCAGGCCCGTTTCGGCGCAGTCCTGTGCCAGCACCCAGCCGGAGGCCGGGGCGGGCGCGTTCATCAGTTCTTCGAGGGTCATGGGGCCTCCTGGGGAGGCGGCCAAACCGTCTGGCGGTCTGACCGTCTAAAGGCAAAAGAGATGAGGTCGGGCAGTTGGACGGTTCGACCGTCAGACCGTTGGACAGCGGCACCCGCCGCTCAGCCGTCCATCAACTTGGGCAGCATCCGCACCCAGTCGGTGTCGGACCAGCGGTTGAAAAAGGCGAGGGCCTGCTCGCTGAGTGGCGCGTCGAGTTCGATGGCGAGGAGAGCCAGGCCGCCCCGGTTCTCGCGGGTGCAGGTCAGCGCCGCGATATTCACGCCGTCGGCGGCGATGGTGGTGGCAATGCGGGCGATCATGCCCACCGCATCGATGTAACGCAGCAGGACGGTGGGGTTGGAACCGCTGAAATTCACGCCCAGGCCCTGCACCTGCGTGACCTGAATCACGCCGCCGCCCGTAGAGCTGCCCTGCACGGTGACATGCTGCGTCTCCCCATGCAGGTCGATGTGGGCCGTGTTGGGATGAACGTCGCCCAGGTCCACGTCCCGGAACTCGACGGTCAGGCCTGCCGCCTCGGCTTCCTCGAACGCGCGGGGCAGATGGGGAGCATCGGGGGCAAAGCCCAGCAGGCCCGCCACCAGCGCGAGGTGCGTGCCGTGGCCCCGGCCCGTCTTGGCAAACGAGGCGTGCAGGCCGATAACGGCACGGCGCGGGGCCTCACCGAGCAGGTGGTGCGCGACCAGGCCCAAGCGGCAGGCACCGGCGGTGTGGCTGCTGCTCGGGCCGATCATCACCGGGCCGATCATGTCGAGCAGGGACATGAAATCAGTATAGGCAAGCACGGTGAGATGTGTCCGGGGCGTGGGGACAGACCGGATTGCAACGACCCCTGAAAGTTGCGCAAGAACAGGGACGGAGGTACAGGCAACCATGCCGCGCAAGCGCGTTCGGAAGGTTAGGTGAAAGCTTTCCGGCAACGGGGGAAGGGTCAGAAGTGCGCTTCCCCTGTTGCTGACGACTCACAGAGCTGTCTGCAGACGCCGGAACTGATACAGCTCCGCAGAAGAGGGAGGAACCGGTATCTCATATCGGCGCACTTCACCCTCCATACAGACCCTTCTGCAACATGCTCTCAGGAGTACAGCTAGGGCCAGTTGCCCCTACTCCTCCTCCTCGGCCTCCTCCAGGCGGGGCTTTTCCTCATGCGTCATGTCGGCCAGGTTAGCGCGCAGTTCTTCCAGCTCGTCCCGGTCCGGGTCGGAGTCCAGGCCGGCGGGATTCACGGTGCCGACCGAATCCTGCTGGTCGGCGTGGCTCACGTCCAGCTCACTGGTCTGGGGCGTCTGATCCTCGGCTCGTCTGTCGGTCATGTCTGAGCTTGACGCGCCTGCCCCACGAGGGGGATGTGGAGAGGTCAAGGCTGCGTTCATCAGACTTCCTGCAACCGGCGGCAGGAAGGGGCTGACCCCTGAAGAAACCGCCCAGCAGCCCTGGCCGTCGTCCGGTTGAACCTCTTGACCGTTCGACCCTCCGGCCTACTCGCGTACCGCCGCCAGCAGCGCCCGCCCGCTCGTCCCGCCGTGGGCCAGGGCCGCGCGAACCAGCGAGGCACGCACGGGATTTGGGGCGTGGGCAAACAACCGCAGCATGGTGCGGGCCAGAGTTCCCGCCCCGGTGCGGGGGGCCAGAAAGGCGTGCCATTCGGCGGCGGGTAGCCCGAAAAAAGCGTCGAAAAAGGCCGGAAGCTGCGCCGGGGGCAGGGTCAGCAGCGCGTCCACCCCCAGCAGCGCCACCTCGCGGGCCGCGCGGCGTTCGGGGGGCCACAGGGCGGCCCAGCCTGCCCGCACCGCGACTTCTGGGCCGGATGAATCCAGAGCGGCGGCGACTGCCTGCGCTACCCCCGGTGCGTCCCCCAGCGCCCCCGCCACCTGAAAACCGCTGACCGGATGCACCAGCCCCGCCGCCGCCCCGAAGGCCAGAACCGGGCCGGGGCAGGGAGCCGCCGCGTTCATGGGAAAGGCGACCCATTCCTCTGCCTCCACCTCGCATGGTGGGGTGCCCTGGGCACGCAGGCGGGCCAGGAGCCGCCGCTCCAGCACCGCGCGGGACAGGCCGGGGCGGGCGACCAGGCTGGTTTCCTCGACCAGATAGCGCGTGCCGCCCAGGTGCATGGCATACAGGAAGGTCGGGGAGGTGGCGGGGCCAGCGGCAGGCGAACGGTAATCCATCCAGACCATGCCGCCGGGGGGAGCGGGCGGTACGTCGAAGTGAGCGACCAGGCCGAAGGCCGTCTGGAGGGCCGCTCCGCCCCGTTGCTGGGGCCGCGTCAGGCTGCCCGTGTGCCCGCCCGCGTCCACAACCAGACTGGCCCGCCAGGTTTCGCCGCCCTGGCCCCGGACTTCCCAGCCCTCCCCTACCCGCACGGCACCCTGAACTGTGCCCACCGTCCAGGCCAAGCCGCCCCCCGCGCGCCCCAGCAGGGTGTCCAGCAGCCGCGCATTGTCCAGCCGCGCGTAAGGCCGCAGGAGGGGAGTGGGCCGCTCGCCCGTGTAGGCGCGCACATCGGTCCAGACGTTCGCCAAGCAGGCGTGCGCCCAGGAGGGCAGTTCGTCCAGCCAGGCCCCGTAGGTCGCCGGGAAGGGCCGGGGTGGGTGAGGAGCTACCAGCCGCACGCTCAGGCCGTGGGCGGCCAGCTCCGCCGCCAGCCCCAGCCCCGCCGGACCTCCGCCCACCACCAGCACGTCGGTCGGGGCACACGGGGCAGCCATGGCCCGCAGGGTAACGCGCCGGGGCGAACGGGGCATGTAGGCGTTCACACGGGCGGGCGACGGGGGAGCGTCAGAGCGTCACGAGGTCGGGCGTCAGGTGACAGGTCCGGTTGAACCAGTGCAGCAGGGCGCGTTCTGTGCCGGCCGCATCTGTGCCCAGTTCGAGGCAGGCGGTGCCCGTGTTGTTCAGCCGGAACGTGAGCGCCTCGCCGTTCAGCGCGGGCAGGCCCAGCAGGTCCGCGACGAGGTACTGGGCGAAATCGTGGTGGGTGACGAGGGCGAGCACGTCGGCCTCCCCCGCATCCCTCCGCAGCCGGGCCATCACGCTGGCCGCCCGGGCCGCGAAGCGCGCGTGTTCCCAGGGTTCGCAGCCGCCGTCCCAGGCCTGGCCGTGAAGCTCCCCCGGCCAGAGGAGCGCGGGGCAGTCGGCCTGCAAAGAGGCGTGGTCGCGGCCCGCCACAGGGGTGAAGCCTCCCGCCGGGCCACTGTTCAGACCACCGCACTCGTAGGCTTCCCGGAGGCCGTGCGCCTTCAGCCCCAGCGCCTGCGCCAGGGGCGCGGCGGTCTGCACCGCGCGGGTCGTGAGGCTGGTGTAGAGGTGCGTCACGCGCCCGCAGAGGTCATCCCCGGCGGCCCACTCCGCCAGCCGGAGCGCCTGCTGCTGCCCCCGCTCGGTGAGGGGCGGGTCGGCCAGCCTGCCCGCGAGGTAGTCCGCCGCCCCGGCCAGGTGGTTGTTCCTCGACTGACCGTGGCGAATCAGGAGCAGATGCATCCGGGGAGGCTAACACGCAGGGCAGCCGGGCCGCCCTTTCCCCTTTGACCAGGGCCGACCCACGTCAAGTGAAAGTGCTGTACAAGTCGGACAGGAGCGTGACACCACTGAGGGCAATTCATCGGCGCACAGCCGCTCGCCTGCTGAGCCTCTGAAAGCATGAGGTGCTCCAGGGGTCAATCGTCCGTACCGAGTACGTTGTGTGTATCAGTTTCCGGCGACATGGGTCGGCCCTAAACAAGCCCATGTCCTCCAACCAAATGAGGGACCCAGCCAAACTTTTGGCTCTTCCTGCGTTTCAGGGAGCCGAGGGGAGAATCGAGGGGAAAAGAGCGCACAGCACGTTCAAAACTCGACCCCTCCAGCCCGTACGGCTCCTTCGACCGTTTCTCCGTGCAGCACCATGGGAATGTCATTCCCTGGCAAGCCAGCTCCCCGGAATATAGGAAGAGCCAAACTTTTTAAACACGCTCTGACAGCCCCGGCACTGCGGTGGCGGGTCAGGCGGCGGTGCCCTCAGCTCCTGGGCAGAGGCTCACGCCCGTACGTGACCGTCCCCCACCACCACCCACTTGGTCGTGGTGAGTTCCGAGAGGCCCATCGGACCCCGCGCGTGCAGCTTCTGGGTGCTGATGGCGACCTCGGCCCCCAGGCCCAGTTGCCCGCCGTCGTTGAAGCGGGGGCTGGCGTTCACCATCACGGCGGCGCTGTCCACGTCCTGCACGAAGCGTTCGGCCTGGGCGGGGTCACGGGTCAGAATCACGTCGGTGTGGTTGCCGTGCGCGGCGATGAAGTCGAGGGCCTCCTCCAGCCCGGCCACGGTGCGGATGCTGGCAGTGAGGGCCAGGAACTCGGTGCCGTAGTCGGATTCGGCAGCGGGCTTTGCCTCCACCCCAGCGGCCTCCAGCGCCGCGAGGGCGGGCAGGTCGGCCCGCAGGGAGACGCCGTGCGTGGCCAGGTCATGGGCGATGACGGGCAGGACGGGGAGTGCGCCCTCATGAATCAGCAGGGTATCCAGGGCGTTGCAGGCGCTGGGCTTCTGGACCTTGGCGTTGCGGATGAGGTCGGCCGCCCGCGCCACGTCGGCGGGGTCGCGGGTGAAGCTCTCGTCCAGGTAGATGTGGACGACGCCGATGCCCCCCACGATGACCGGCACCGTGGCGTTCTCCACGCAGTAGCGGTGCAGCCCCGCCCCACCGCGCGGGATGATGGCGTCCACCAGGTCGTCCAGGCGCAGCAGTTCCAGCATCCGCTCGCGGGCGGGGTCGCGGATAACCTGCACGGCGGACTCGGGAAGGCCCTCGGCGGCCAGGGCGGCGCGGATGGCCTCCTCCAGGGCGGCGTTGCTGTTCACCGTCTCCTTGCCGCCGCGCAGCAGAACCGCGTTGCCGCTCATCAGGGCGAGGGCGGCCACGTCCACCGTCACGTTCGGGCGGCTCTCGTAGATCACGCCCAGCACGCCCAGTGGCACGCGCCTTCGCGAGACACGGATGCCGCTGGGAAGCAGCTTTTCCTCCGTCTGTTCGCCCACCGGGTCGGGCAGACCGGCCACCGCCTCCACGTCGTCCGCGATGGCCGCGAGCGACCCCGCGTCCAGGCGCAGGCGGTCCACCATGTGCGCAGGTAGGCCCGCCGCCTGCGCCGCCGCCACGTCCCGCGCGTTCGCGGCGAGAATCCCGGCCTCACGCGCCCGCAGCTCGCGCGCGATGGCGTGCAGCGCTGCCACCTTGCGCGCCGTGGGCAGCGAGCGCAGCACCCGCGCCGCCGCCCTGGCCCGCACCCCCAGGTCACGGACGGTCAGAGTCTCGGTCGTCATGGGGGCAGGGTAGCAGGGTGGGTGGTGGGCGGCCCGTGGCTTGTCGAGGGTGCGCGGTACGCGGGAGGCGGTACGCAGTAAAGGCTCTTTTCCCGCGCACCGCGTACTGCCTCCCGCGTCCTACAACCTCACCAGGTCGTCCCGGTGGACCGCCTCCGGCCCGTAGGTGAAGCCCAGCACGCCCTCGATATCGCGCGAGTGGCGGCCCGCGATGCGTTCCAGGTCGGCGGCACGGTAACGGGTGAGGCCACGGGCGACCTCGTGGCCGTCGGGGGCCAGGAGGCGGATGGTGTGGCCGCGCTCGAAGGGGCCGTGGACAGCGGTGATTCCGGCGGGAAGCAGGCTGCCGCCGCGCTCGCGCACCGCCCGCGCCGCGCCGTCGTCCAGCACGACGCGGCCGGTGGCGATTTCGGCCAGAATCCAGCGTTTGCGGGCCTCCAGGCGGGAGCCGTGGGCCAGAAAGCGCGTGCCCAGCGCCTCCCCGCCTACGATGCGGGCCAGGGCATTCTCGGCGTCGCCGGGGGCAATCACGACCGGGGTTCCGGCACGGGTGGCAATCTCGGCGGCCTGAATCTTGGTGTGCATGCCGCCCGTGCCGCGGTGGCTGCCCGCCCCACCCGCCAGCGCCCAGATATCCGGCGTTACGCGCTCCACGACCGGAATCAGCGTGGCCGCGGGGTCGCTGCGCGGGTCGGCGGTGTAGAGGCCGGGCGCGTCGGTCAGGATCACCAGCAGGTCGGCCTCGGCCAGGTTGGCGACGAAGGCGGAAAGCGTGTCGTTGTCGCCCACCTTGATCTGCTCCACAGCCACGGCGTCGTTCTCGTTGATGATCGGCAGCACGCCGCGCGCCAGGCAGCCGTCCAGGGTGGTCCGCGCATTCAGGTAGCGGGTGCGGTCGCGGAAGTCGTCGGCGGTGAGCAGCACCTGCGCGACCGGCACGCCGTACAGGTCGGCAATGCTGGCATAGAGGTGCATCAGGCGGCCTTGGCCGACCGCCGCCAGCAGTTGCTTCTCGGCCAGCGTGCGGTCGCGCGGCGGGAAGCCCAGCGCCTCCCACCCGGCCAGCACCGCGCCGCTCGTGACCAGCACGACCTCGTGGCCGGCGGCCCGGATATCCGCCATCCCGCGCAGCAGGTCCACCAGCCGGGGCCGGTGCAGGCGGTCGGTCCCCGCCGTGAGAACGCTGGTGCCGAGCTTCAGGACGACGCGCATGGGGGACAGGATAGGGGGAGGGAGGGCCGCCGGGGGCCGCCTCGCCTATGCACCGACTTCCCGCAGCGCCTGACGGACAAACCCGTGATGACGTGCTCGCAGCCCCTGTTCGGCGTCGGCGTCCAGCCCCCAGCCCGCCAGCCGGCCCGCCGGACGCAGCGCGGCGCAGAGGTCCCAGAGGGGCAGGGCGGCGAAGTCCAGGGCCGCCAGCTCCCGGTAGCGCCGCGTAAACGCCTCCATCGCCTCCGGGCCGAGGAAAAAGAGGAGTTCCAGCCGCGCATTGCCCACATCCGCCAGGGGGTTGCCCAGCGCCGCGTCCTCCCAGTCCAGCACGGCGGCCAGGCGGCCCTCCCGCCACAGCACGTTGCCCGGCCAGAAGTCGCCGTGCAGCACGGCAGGGGGATTCACCGGGGCAGGCGGCCAGAGCGGCTCCAGCACGTCCCGGATCAGGGTCTCGTCCAGGGACTCGTCGGGCACAGCGGGCCGTTCGCCCAGACCGCGCAGGGGTGGAAGAAAGGACAGGTCCGTCCCCTCACGCCTCACCGCATGGAGGCGGGCGAGGAAGTCGGCCAGTTGCACGGCGTACCCGGCCCGGTCAGCGGGCGCGAAGTCGGTCTGCCCTGCGGCGTAAGCCGTGACGAGGGCCGAGCGGGGAAACAGTTCGCCCGGCGGGACAACCCAGCGGGGCGCGGGGACCGGCAACCCGGCGGCGTGCAGCGTCTGCAAGAGCCGGAACTCTGTCTCGGCCACAGCGGGGTTGTGGCGGAAGTCGGCCTCGCCGTAGTGCCGCACCACCCAGGTCTCCACCTGCCCGCCTTCCCCCCGCACCTCCAGCGCCGTGACCTGCGCCGACACCCCGCCCGACAGCGGCCAGGCCCGCAACAGCTCGCCATGCGGGGCCACCTGCCGCACCAGATGTTGGAAGGGAAGCAGGGTCAGCAGAGGCGGCATCAGGAGGGGGACTTCACCGGAAAACGACCTTTTCAGGTTACCAGACGCCCGGCTGACACGGGTGACGGCTTCCCGAAGGCCGCCTTGACCCTCGCGTGACCGCGGGCTGACGGCACCGGCAGACGCTGGGGCAGGCACCGGCACCGGCCCCTCGCTCTCTGAACGGAGGACATCATGTACACCCCTAAAGCCCCTGCCCCGGTCACTCTGATGCTCGCGCTCCTGCTGCTGCTGCTGGTCGTCTGGCTGGGCGGCTGGGTCGCGGGCAGTGTGGTCTTCACCCTGGGCCTGCTGCTGCTTCCCGCCCCTTCCGGGCATCAGCGGCAACGGGGCAGGTCCGGCGGGGATCCCGTGGTGTGGGGGTCGTTCGAGGCGTCCTGGGGGGACGGCGCGGGCGGCTGCGATGCGGGGATCAGCGATTCCGGCAGTGGGGGCTGCGACTGTGGAGGCGGCGACGGGGGCAGTTGCGGCGGGGGCGAGTAGGCCGGTTCCCTGGGCTGCCGCAGCGCCCGGAAGGTTTCACGCAGCAGCCGCGCCGCCTCCCCCGCCCGCACGCCGCCTGTCACCTGGGGCGTGTGGCCCCAGTGGGCGGCCAGCAGGTCGCTGACGCCGCCCAGCGCCCCCGCTTTCGGGTTGGCCGCGCCGTACACGATGCGTCCCACCCGCGCCTCCAGCGCCGCGCCCAGGCACATGGGGCAGGGTTCTAGCGTGACGACCAGGGTGCAGCCGGTCAGGTAGGGGGTGCCCAGGGTGCGGGCCGCCTCCCGCAGCGCCGCGAGTTCGGCGTGCCGGGTCATATCGCCGTGTTCGCGGCTGGTGTTGCGGCCCCGGCCGACCGTGGCCCCGCCCGGCCCCAGAACCACGGCACCCACCGGCACCTCACCCGCCTGGGCTGCCTCCCGCGCCAGGGCCAGGGCCTCCCCCATCGCGGCCTGGAGGGGGTCGGCTGGCTGCCCCGCCGCCTCTCGCGCCCCCACCGCCCAGACGGGGGGCGTCAGGCCCACCCACTGCACGTCTGTGCCGACCGCCAGCACGGGCACGCGGTCCCGTTCCTCACGCGGCACTTTCGCGTCGGTCAGCACGTCGCTGAGCTTGCGTGTTCCGCCGGGCAGGCGCAGGCGGTCCCCCGGCTGCCGGGTACGGAGGGTCCAGCCCGCGGGGAGGGGAAAGTCGGGGGCAGGCCAGACCTGCGGCGCGAGCCACAGCCGCCCCCCAGTCACCGTCACATTGCGCGCACCGGGCAGGGTGACATGCGCCGTCTCCCCCGCCCCCAGTGCGGCGGCGAGGCGGTCCACCTGCCCCGCGTGGTACGGGAGGCCCGCCGCCGCGAGGGCCTGTGCGACATGGCGGCGCAGCACGGCGGGGGGCTGAGAGGCCAGCGACACGTGCGTGGTCAGCCGGGTGGCGAGGTCCCCCAGCACCGCGTCATCCTCGCGCGACAGGCGAGCGACGCGGGCCAGGGCCGCCTCCACGCCGGGAAAGCGGGAGGCCAGGAGGGGCAGCACGTCCAGCCGCAGCCACGCGCGGGTCTGAGCGGGGTCGGCGTTGGTGGGGTCCTCGCGCCAGTCCTGGCCCAGCCCGTGCAGGAAGGCTTCCACGTCCGCGCGGGGCACGTCCAGCCAGGGACGGCGCACCCGGCCCCGTTCGGGGGGAATGCCACTCAGGACCGCCTCGCCGCGCAGCAGCCCCAGCAGAACCGTTTCGGCCTGGTCGCGGCGGGTGTGGGCGGTCAGGATGGACTCGGCGCGGTGCTGTCGGGCGACCCGGCTCAGGAACTCGTAGCGGACGCGGCGGGCGGCGTCCTCCAGATTCCAGCCGCGCCGGGTCGCGACGGCCGCCACGTCCACCCGTGCCATCTCGAAGGGCACGCCCAGCCCCGCCGCGAGGTCCCGCACCCAGGCCGCGTCCCCGGCCGAGTCCGGGCGCAGCGCATGGTCGAGGTGCGCCGCGACCGGCCGCGCCCCCGTCAGCACCAGCGCCCGCAGCAGCGCCACGCTGTCGGCCCCGCCCGACACGCCCACGACCACCACGCGGCCCACGAAGGGCGCGAGCGGGGGCAGCAGGTGAGCGGCCGGGCCAGGCACGGGGAGGTCGGACACGGGGGCATTGTAAGCGGCCAGCTCCCAGCAGCCAGCACGGGAAAGCGGCCCGTTCCCCCAGATACCCGCCCTCCCTACAATGGGCCGCATGAGTCCCCGCGTCGGTCAGCCCGCCCCCGACTTCGATGCCCGCAGCGACGACGGCCGCCGGGTGCGGCTCGCGGACCTGCGCGGGCGGTGGGTGGTGCTGTACTTCTATCCGCGTGCCAACACGCCCGGCTGCTCGCTGGAGGCGCGGCGCTTCGAGGCCGCCCTGCCCGAGTTCGAGCGGCTGAACGCGGCCGTCATCGGCGTCAGCACCGACACGGAAGCGCGGCAGGCCAGTTTCCGCGACACCTGCGCCCTGAGTTTCCCGCTGATTCCCGACGGCGAGCGCACCCTCGCCCGCACCTACGGGGTGATGGGCGGCCTGGGCGGTCTGCTGGGCATGGCCGCCCGTCAGACCTTCCTGATTGACCCGCAAGGCACCCTGGCCCACTACTGGCGCAGCGTCAACCCCGCCACCCACGCGGCGGACGTGCTGCGCTGGCTCCAGCAGAACGCCTGAAAAAAAGGAAAGAGGCCGCCCCCACCCGGAGGACGGCCCCTGTTGTTGCTGGCGGCTGGCCGCTGAAAGCTGGCCGCTCCTTACAGCCCCGCCAGCGCCTCCCGCATAATCCCCAGCCCCGTCTCGGCCTCCTCGCGCGTGAGGATCAGGGGCGGGCTGATGCGGATGACGGCCTCGCCGCAGTCGAGGTTCAGCAGGCCCTTCTCGAACATCGCCATGCTGGCGCGGTCACGCAGCTTCCCGTCGGGGCTGCCATCCGGCTTCACGAACTCCATCCCGATAAAGAGGCCCGCGCCGCGCACGTCGCCCAGGAAGGGAAACTCGGCCTGCATCTTCCGCAGCTCGTTCATGATGTAGGTGCCCACGTCGGAGGCGTTCTGCATCAGGCTTTCGCCGCAGCCGGGGTGCCGCACCTCGCCTTCGAGCAGGTCGAGGGTGGCGTGCGCCGCCGCCGCCGCGACCGGGTTGCCGCCGAAGGTGGAGCCGTGCGAGCCGACCGGCCAGGTCATGACACTTTCCTTGGCCAGCATCGCGCTGATGGGCAGGCCCGAGGCGATGCCCTTCGCCAGCGTGATGATGTCCGGTTGCACGTTGAAGTGCTGGAAGGAGAACATCTTCCCGCTGCGGCCCATGCCCGCCTGCACCTCGTCGAAAATCAGCATGATGCCGTACTTGTCGCACAGCGCCCGCAGCCCCGGCAGGAAGTCGGCGGGCGGCACGATGTACCCGCCCTCGCCCTGCATCGGCTCGATGATGATGGCGGCGACCTCGTCGGCAGGAATCACCGTCTGGAACAGCGATTCGATGTGGTCGATGACGGCCTGACCGCAGGTTTCGGGCGTGCTGCCCAGCGGCGGGCGGAAGGGGTTGGGGTAGGGCACGTGGGTGACGCCCGGCAGCAGCGGGCCGAAGCCGCGCTTGTACTTGGTCTTGCTGCCCGTCAGCGTGATCGCGCCGTAGGTGCGCCCGTGAAAGCTACCCAGCGTGGAAATCACGTGGCTGCGCCCGGTGTGGTTGCGTGCCAGCTTGATGGCCGCCTCGACCGCCTCCGCGCCGGAGTTGCCGAAGAACACGCGCCACTTCTCGCCGGGGCGCTCGACGTGCTTCACGAGGCGTTCCGCGAGGCTGGTGGTGATTTCCTGCGGGTAGTCGGTCAGGCAGACGTGGGAAAACTTCGTCACCTGCTCCTGCACGGCCTTCACCACGTGCGGGTGCGCGTGCCCGGTCGTGCTGACGGCGATGCCCGCGAAGAAGTCCAGCATCGTGTTGCCGTCCACGTCGGTGAGCCACACGCCCTCGCCGTGGTCGGGCACGAAGGGATAGGGGCGCATGTAGGAGGTGGAGAGGTGCTGGGCGTCGCGCGCCATGATGGCCTGGGTCTGGGGGCCGGGGAGGGCGGTTTTGAGTTCGGGTTGACGGGGCTTGGTAGCAGTGGTCATCTTCTCTCCTCCTTCAAATCAAAGACTTGTTCAGCAATCTGAGGCGGTAAACCTTCGAGCCACTCCGCAGCAAGACGACGAGCGTCTACTGTTATGCCTGGAATTGCTTGGCTCAGACGCGGTGGACCTTCTGAATTCCCCTCAGGTAGAGAATCCAACCAGTTCAGTGGAACTGCGAGTGCTCCAATCGGCTCATTGATATCTTTTGCAGGGTCAAAGCCTAGTTCTGACACGCTGTAAAAACCTGTGTCGAAGTAACGCTCAACTGTCTCAAAGACGGCATACTTCACCGAGTGGTAAGAGGGAACTTGGCCTTGTTTCCGGTAGTTGACGCAGACAGATGGGTGCGAGTACCAGTAGAGTGCCAAGGCGACTGCCTCCGGGCACCGCCGTTGATGTGCCATCCACAGGGCAAGGTCAACATGGAAATTATCCAGATACAGCCAGGCGAGGCACATCCACTCGGCATCTGACGCCGCCTCTGCAAAATGGTATGCCGCCCAGCTGTACCTATCCATAATCAGCTTGTCTCAGTCCCCGCTCACCGGCTGCGGCTCAGTCTCCAGCGGCTGCGGCGTCTGCACCATGCCGTCGGGCGCGGTGTCGCTCACGCCGCTCGTCATGTGACCAGCATTCGGCGTGCTTCCGCCGATGCCATGCGCCGCCCACTTGTCCTCGCGGCTGTTGAGGCGGTGCACGGTCGCGCCGGGGCGGTTGCGGCTCTCGCTGAATTCCTTGGGTTCAATGGAGATGCGCTCGCCTTCCATCAGGCCGTAGATGCCGCTCTGGCCGGGTTCCTTGCGCTGCCAGTCCTCGGGCACGGCCATGTCGGGGCCGGTGTAGTCGGTCGGCTCGGAATAGGCGGCGATGTAGCCCTCGAAGTTACGCAGAATCAGCTTCTCGGGCGAGTGCGACAGCACGTAGTTGGGCGCGACGGGAATCTTGCCGCCGCCACCGGGCGCGTCCACCACGTAGGTCGGCACGGAGTAACCGGAGGTATGTCCGCGCAGGCTCTCCATGATTTCCAGACCCTTGCTGACGGTGGTCCGCAGGTGGCCCGCGCCGTGCACGAGGTCGCACTGGTAGATGTAGTAGGGCCGCACACGAATCTTGACCAGCTCGCGCAGCAGCTTCTGCATGATCACCGCGTGGTCGTTCACGCCGCGCAGCAGCACGCTCTGGTTGCCCAGCGGCACGCCCGCGCGGGTGAGGCGGTCGCAGGCCTCCGCCACCTCCGGCGTGATTTCCTTGGGGTGGTTGACGTGGATGTTCATCCAGAGGGGATGGTTCTCGGCCAGCACGTCGCACAGTTCCTGCGTCACGCGCATGGGCATGAACACCGGAACGCGGGTGCCGATGCGGATGATCTCGATGTGCTCGATTTTCCGCAGCTCGCTCAGCAGGCGGCCCAGCACCTTAGGTGCGAGCGTGAGGGGGTCGCCGCCCGACAGCAGCACGTCTCGCACCTGCGGCGTGTTGCGCAGGTAGTTCAGTTGCGCCTCGTACTCGGCGGGGTTGAAGGTCTCGGTGGGGTCGCCCACGATGCGGCTGCGGGTGCAGTAGCGGCAGTACGAGGCGCACTGCGTCGTGACCAGCATCAGCACGCGGTCGGGATAGCGGTGGACCAGGCCGGGCACGGGGCTGTGCTTGTCCTCCGCCAGCGAGTCCTCCATCATCGAGGTGAAGGGTTCCAGCTCGTGGTGGGTGGGAATCACCTGACGGCGCACCGGGCAGGTCGGGTCTTCCGGGTCCATCAGCGAGGCGAAATACGGCGTGATGTCCAGGCGGAAGATGCCCTCGGCGCTCGCACCCGCCCGCTCGGAGGGGGTCAGGCGGATGACTTCTTCGAGTTCCTCGACGGAGTTGATGCGGTTCTTGAGCTGCCATTTCCAGTCGTACCAGAGTTCGTCGGGCACGTCTGCCCACTTGGGGGCGCGGTGGTTGCGGGGCAGCATCTGCTGGGACCGGACGGTCGCCTGCGGGTGCAGGTTCGTGGGGCTGGGCATAGGAAGGCCCTCCTGGGGAGAGAGAAAACGTGAGTGCTGTCCCCTTTATTGTGGCGACCCGAAAGTGCGTTTGGAAGGCGCGCAGCACGGCCCCGCACCTCCTCTGCCCCCACACGAAGCTGGCAAACGCCACCTCTCACCTTGCAATTGTTAAGATGGGTTCATGAAGCAGCACGGCGGCAACCTCGACCCCCTGGATCACCGCATTCTGGAAGAACTGCAAACCGACTCGCGGCTGAGCATGCGCGAACTGGGCCGCCGCGTCGGCCTCTCGGCCCCCGCCGTCACCGAACGGGTGCGGCGGCTGGAGGACGCGGGCGTGATTCTGGGCTACGGCGTGCGCGTCGCCAGCCGGCCGCTGGGGCGCACCATCACCGCCTTTATCGGTGTGCAGGACAGCGGGCGCAACGACCCCACCCTGGTCCGCTGGGCCACCCGGCATGACGGCGTGCTGGAATGCCACAGCGTCACGGGCGACAACTCCTGCATCCTCAAGGTGGCCGTGCCGGATGTGGGCGCGCTGGAAACCATGCTGGGCGACCTGATTCAGATGGGCTTTACCTGCGACACCAGCATCGTGCTGAGTACGCCGCTGGAAGGCAAGACCCTGCTGCCGCCGCAGTGAGGCGGATAGCAGAAGGCAGAGGGCGGAAGGCCAGCCCTTCTCCCCCCAGGGCCGTCTTTTTCGACCTCGACGGCACGCTGCACGACCGCGCCGCCACCATTCGCGGTTGGCTGGCGGGGCACGTGGCACGCCACGCCCTGCCCGACGGGTACGCCGCCCGCTTCACGGAGCTGGACAACTTCGGCTACCGCCCGAAGCGGGAAGTGTTGCCGGGGCTGGTCCGCGAGCTGGGCCTCCCCCACGACCCGGAGGTGCTGCTGGCCGACTTCGGCGAGCATTCCCTGGCCGCCCCCGTCCCCATGCCCCACGCCCACGACGTTCTGCGGGAACTGCGGGCGCGGGGGATTCGCATCGGCGTGGTCACGAACGGCTGGGTCGAGGCGCAGACGGCCTGCCTGGAACGCACCGGCCTCACCCCGCTGGTCGACGACGTGGTGATCAGTAAGGGCGTGGGCCTCAGCAAGCCCGACCCCGCCATCTACCGCCTCGCCCTCGCCCGCCTCGGCGTGGACGCGGCGGACGCCTGGTTCGTGGGCGACTCGCCGCGCAACGACGTGTGGGGGCCGCAGCAGGTGGGCCTGAGGGCAGCGTACCTCCCGACCGGGCACGCCCTGAACGGCGAGACGCCCGACGCCGTACTGCGCGACCTGCGGGACGTGCTGCGGCTGCTGGCGAGCGGAAAGCCCACGCTGACCGCTGAAAGCTGACGGCTGACCGCTCCTGCTACCATGCCCCCCGTGAAGTTCCCTGGCCTCCCCATCACCGACGTGCTGCCCGAGGTGCGCGCGGCGCTCGCGGAGCAGGGGCTGGTCGTGCTTCAGGCCCCGCCGGGCGCGGGCAAGAGCACGGCGCTGCCGCTGGCCCTGCTGGACGAACCCTGGTTGAGGGGCCAGACCATCGTGATGCTGCAACCCCGCCGGGTCGCGGCCCGCGCCGTCGCCGCGCGGCTCGCGGAGGGGCTGGACGAGGAGGTCGGCGGCACGGTCGGCCTGCGCGTGCGCTTCGAGTCGCGGGTGTCGGCCCGCACGCGCATCGAGGTGGTCACGGAAGGCATCCTCACCCGCCGCCTGCAACGCGACCCCGAGCTGACCGGCGTGGGCCTGGTAATTCTGGACGAGTTCCACGAAAGGTCCCTGAACGCCGACCTCGCCCTGGCCCTGCTGCGCGAGGTGCAGGGGGCGCTGCGCGAAGACCTGCGCGTGCTGATCATGAGTGCCACGCTGGACCCCGCCCTCCCCGAACGGCTGGACGCGCCGCTGGTGCAGAGCGAGGGCCGCGCCTACCCGGTGGACGTGCGGTACCTGCCCGCCGACACCGCAGGCCGCGTGGAGGATGCGGTGGCCCGCGCCGTGCGCGAGGCGCTGGTCACGCATCCCGAGGGGGACATCCTGGCCTTCCTGCCGGGCGTCCGCGAGATTCGCGGGGCGCTGGGGGCGCTGGCGGGCGCGGACGCGCTGGTGCTGCCCCTCTACGGCGACCTCCCCCTTGCGGAGCAACGGCGGGCGCTGGTGCCCGACCCCCAGGGGCGTCGCCGGGTGGTGCTGGCGACCTCCATCGCGGAAACGTCGCTGACGCTGGCAGGGGTGCGGGTGGTGGTCGACGGGGGCCTCAGCCGCACGCAGCGCTTCGACCCCGGCACCGGCCTCACGCGCATGGTCACGAGCCGCGTGACGCGCGACGCCGCCGAGCAGCGCGCGGGCCGCGCCGGACGCACCGCCCCCGGCACTGCCTACCGCCTCTGGAGCGAGCGCACCCACGCCGCCCTGCCCGCCGCCCGCCCGCCCGAGGTGCTCGACTCGGACCTCGCGCCCCTCACGCTGGAGCTGGCCGGGTGGGGCGCACCCGACCCCGCCGCGCTCGCCTGGCTCGACGAGCCGCCCGCCCCCCGCGTCCAGAGCGCACGCGCCCTGCTGCACGAGCTGGAGGCGCTGGACGAAGGCCACCGCATCACCCCGCGCGGCTCGGCCCTGCTGGAGCTGCCCACCCACCCCCGCCTCGCGCACCTGCTGCATGACGGCGCGGCCCTCGGCCTGGGGCCGCTCGCCGCCGACGTGGCCGCGCTGCTGGAGGAACGTGACCCGCTGGGAGCCGGGGCAGGGACCGACCTGACCGACCGGGTGGCGGCCCTGCGTGCCTGGCGGCGAGGCGAGCGCGGGCGGGCGGAGGCCGCTGTGCTGGAGCGGGTGGAACGGCTGTCCCGACAGTGGCGCAAGCTCCTGAACCTCCGTCCCGAGGACACGCCGCCCGACCCCTTCGCGGTGGGGCACCTCGTCGCGCTGGCCTACCCCGAGCGGGTGGCGCTGGCGCGGGAGGGAGGCGGGGGCCGCTTTCTGCTGGCCGGGGGGCAGGGGGCGCGGCTGCCGGAGGGGGACGTGCTGGCCGCGAGTCCGGCGCTGGCGGTGGCCCACCTGGACGCCGGGACGGGCGAGGGCCGCATCTATCTGGCCGCGCCGCTCGACCCCGCTGTGCTGGATGCCCGCGCAGAGTGGCAAGGCAGCGTGCGCTGGGACGCCCGCAGCGGCACCCTGGTCGCGCAGCGGGAAAGGCGGGTGGGGGCGCTGGTGCTGGAGGCCCGCCCCCTGCGCGATCTGCCACACGCCGCCCGCGTGGAGGCGCTGGCCGGGGCCATCCGCGAGGGGGGCCTGCACCTCCTCACCTTCAGCCCCGAGGCGGAGAACCTGCGCGCCCGTGTCCAGTCCGTGCGCTGCTGGCGGCCCGAGGAGACGGAGTGGCCCGACCTCTCGGACTCTGGCTTGCTGGCCCACCTGGCAGACTGGCTTGGCCCCTCGCTGGAGGGCGTCCGCACCCGCGAGGACCTGCGGCGGCTGAATCTCCTCCCCGCCCTGCAAGCGTTGCTGCCCTGGCCGCTGCCGGGACGACTGGACGACCTCGCGCCCACGCACCTGACGGTGCCCAGCGGGTCACGAGTCCGGCTCCAGTACCAGCCGGACGGGTCGCCCCCCATCCTGGCCGTGAAGTTGCAGGAACTGTTCGGGTTGGCCGACACGCCCACGGTGAACGGGGGCCGCACGCCCGTGCTGCTGCACCTGCTCTCGCCCGCCGGGCGGCCCGTGCAGGTCACGCAGGATCTGCGCTCCTTCTGGAACAGCTCCTACTTCGAGGTTCGCAAGGATCTGCGGGGCCGCTATCCCAAGCACCCCTGGCCCGACGACCCCTGGACCCATGCCCCCACGCGCCACGTCAAGAAACGGCTGTGACCGCGGCATGTCATGCTGGGGTGGAATGAGAAGATTCTGGCAACTCGGCGCAATGACCCTGGTCCTGCTGGGGACGGCGAGCGCGGCGGACCTTTCGGGCACCGTCTGGAAGTACATCCAGGGCAAGGTTCAGCAGAAGCCCATGATGGACCTGAATATGTTCGGGATAGTCGCTCGCCTGTGGCTGAATCCCGCCGGGTTGCAGGCGCAGTCTGCCGACCTCGCGTACATGCCGGATGCCAGTACGAACCACTGGGCCTTCACGGTGACGCTGCCCCGCCTCAAAACGTCGGACTACCTGGGGACCAGCCGCCTGACGCCGCTGGGCAAGGCGGGCAAGACGCAGGAACTCAACGTCTACCGCATCGACGCGGGCCTCTTCAAGGGCCTGCTGGCCGTGGACGGCATCGCGGTCTCCGAGAAGGGAAGACGCGCTCCTGTCGTGATGCTCGTGACCCGCGAGTACGCGGCGATGGACGACGACCTGTTCGCCTTCAGCAAGTAGGGCAGGACCGCGCGGGGGGTGTGGCCTAGGACGGCGCTCCGTTGCGTTGCCGCATGTTTCATACTGATTCCGATTGAAGGGTGTTGAAAACACCCGGAAATCCGACCAGAGGGAGAAGGAACAAGGGCGGATTTCGGGAGATGGATGAACAGGCGGTGCCCTCCCGACTGTTCAGGAATTGGACGGAATCCGTATCAGGCGTCCACTCCGCGCCGCCCTTTTTGCGCTTCTCGCTTCGCTCGGAAAGGTTGCCAAAAAGCGGCAACCTTTCTGCGCCCCGCCCTGGAGAGAAAAGAGGAAGGTGGGAGACACAGTAAATGTCTCCCACCTTCCTCCACATGCGACGAGCCACAAGGCTTACAGCAGTTTCGCCAGTGCCCCGCCCACCAGCGTCAGTGTCAGCACGGCCAGCATCACGGCGGTCAGGTGCCGGGGCTGGACCGGGTTCACGCCGCCCGCCCGTGGTCGCTGCCCTGCGGCGCGTGCAGGCTGCCCAGCGCGGCCTTGAGGTGCTTGTACACCTCGCGCTGGAGGTCGAGGTCCTCGGGCAGCTCATACTTGAGCTGTTCCATCGCCTGCACGAGGTGCGCACCGCCGGGGCTGCGCTCGTGATCGGGACGCGCCCATTCGGGAAGTTCGGGGGTGGTCACGGGTTCGCGCTTCTGGTCGTTCCAGTCCACCCACTGCTTGGGCAGGTCGTACAGGTAACGGCCGATGCCGAACTGCACCGCGCAGCGCTTCAGGGCGTCGGAGGAAGCCGCCTTGAGGGTGGCGTACTCGCCGTCACCGCCCGCCTCGCCGATGTCCTCGCGGGTCACGCCCAGCACGGTCAGGCGGCCCTTGACAGTGGGGTTCGCCGCGCCCTGAATTACCTCCAGCTCGAAGCTCCAGCCATCGGGGCAGATGGCATCGAGGCGGTCCTGCACGGCGCGGGCATCCACGTAAGCGAGCAGCAGGGCGCGGGTGCGGTCCTTGGTGAAGGCCTGGGGCTTCCAGCCCACCAGGTGAGCGGGAAACGGGGCCTGGAGTCGTTTCTGAACATCGCTCAGCTTCATGGATTTAGTTTATAACAGAACACGATTACGGTCAAGACAGAATGGGAGGGGCCTCTTCGGACGGGTCTTGCCGTCAGCGGCAGCAGAAAGGGCACCCGTCGCCGGATGCCCCTCCCGCTGTGCCGCCTCGTAGGCTTACTTCGTCTCGACCAGCGTGTAGTTGCCAGAGCCGGAGTAGGCGTAGACCTCCCAGCGGTAGGTGCCGCTTCCCGCTGCATAGTTGACGCTCTCGGCGCTGGTGCCGGTCTCGCTGGAGGCCACGTCCACCCAGGAGCTGCCATTGTACTTCTGGAGGTAGAGGTCGAAGTCGGTGCCGCTGGGGCCGCTCAGCTTGCCGGTAATGGTCCCGCCACCATAGCTGAAGCCGCTGCTGCCCGGCTTGAAGTTGCTGCTGCCCTGACTGACCGAGCCGCTGTAGGTGGTGCCGGTGCCGGGGGTGGGAGTCGTGCCGCCGTCGGGCGTGATACCGCTGACCTGCTGAATCCAGCTCAGGTAGCCGTTCACCCGGGTATACACGCCGCTGCCGGTGCAGGCGGAGGGGCCGTAGCTGACGATACCCAGCACATAGAAGTTGCCGTTGTAGCTCTGGGCCAGGGGGCCGCCGCTGTCGCCGTTGCAGGAGTCCTTGCCCTGGTAGGCCTCGCCGCAGATGGTGTTGCCGGGAACGCTGCTGCCGCCGCAGGTCGAGGGGTTGGGCGTGATCGGGATGCTCACCTCGCGCAGGTCGTCGCTGGCGCTGCTGTTGTTGTTGCCCTGGGTCAGGCCCCAGCCGCTCACCACGGCGAACTTGCCCTTCACGTCCAGCACGCTCTCCACGCTGTTGCCCGGCAGCTTGGCAGGCGCGGCGTAGCTGTTGGTGACGCGGGTGCTGAGCTTGAGCAGGGCGATATCGTAGCCGTAGTTGGCGTCACGGTAGTTGGGGTGGATGGTGACGCTGCTGACCCCCACCGTCTGGCCCTGGGTGCTGTCACTGAGGCGGTTGACGCCCGCGCGGATGCGGATGCTGGAGGCCGAGGTCCCCTTGACGCAGTGCGCGGCCGTCAGGACCCACTGATCGGAGATCAGCGTGCCGCCGCAGTACTGGAAGCCCGTCGTGTCGGTCATCGCCACCTGATAGGGGCGGGCACCGCGGGCGCTGATGGTGCCGCCCACGATCTGGGGATTGAGCGCCGTGTCGTTGCCGGTCTTGGCCGCACCGTGGGCGGGCGCGGGTGCCGCGGCCAGGTCGGTGGCAGCGGGCGTGGTGGTCGTGCCGCAGGCACTCAGGGCAGCGGCGGAGATCAGGACAGTCAGGGCAAGCAGTGGACGCATGGGGTTCTCCTCAGGTCATGGAAACGAAGGGGCGGACGCCAGGGGCACAAAAGAACCCGCCATCCTGATGACTCGGGATGGCGGGCGCAGCGGGGTTACTTGGTTTCGACGAGCGTGTAGGAGCCGGAGCCGGAGTAGGCGTAGACCTCCCAGCGGTAGGTGCCACTGGCCGCGTTGTAGCTGATGCTCTCGGCGCTGGTGCCGCCCTCGCTGGCAGCCACATCCACCCAGGAGCTGCCGTTCCACCTGGAGAGGTAGAGGTCGAAGTCAGTGCCGCTGGGGCCGCTCAGGGTGGCCTTGAGGCTGCCGCCGCCATAGTTGAAGCCGCTGCTGCCCGGCTTGTAGCTGCTGCTGCCCTGGCTCACCGAGCCGGTGTAGGTGGTCTGCCCGGGAGTCGGGGTGGGCGTGGGCGTGGTGCTGCCCGCGCCGGTGTACAGCAGGCGGTTGGGGCTGCCGGTGCCGACGCTGCTGATCTTGCCGGTGCTGGCGTTGTTTATCAGGGCACTGGCCACCTGGCTGGGCGTGTAGGAGGGGTTGGCAGCCAGGACCAGGGCGGCGGCACCGGCCGTGTGCGGGGTCGCCATGCTGGTGCCGCTGATCGTGTTGGTGGCCGTGTCGCTGGTGTTCCAGATGCTGGTGATGTTGGTACCGGGCGCGAAGATGTCCACGCAGGAGCCGTAGTTGCTGAACGTGCTGCGAACATCGTTCCTGTCGGTCGCGCCGACGGTGATCGCGCTGGCCGCACGGGCGGGGCTGCTGGTGCAGGCGTCGACGTTGTCGTTGCCCGCCGCCACGACCATGACGAGGCCCTTGCTGACCGCGCCGTTCACCGCGTCGTCGGTGGCCTGGCTGGCACCGCCGCCCAGGCTCATGTTGGCCACGGCGGGGCCGCTGCGGTTGCTGGCCGCCCAGTTGATGCCCGCGATCACGCCCGAGTTGCTGCCGGAGCCGTCGCAGCCCAGCACCTTGACCGCCACCAGCTTCACGCCCTTGGCGACGCCGTAGGTGCCGCCGCCCACCGTGCCGGACACGTGGCTGCCGTGCCCGTTGCAGTCGGTGTTCTGGCCGTCGCCCGTCTGGTTGGTGCCCCACACGGCCCGGCCGCCCAGGTCGCTGTGGGTGGTGCGAATCCCGGTGTCGATGATGTAGGCGGTGACGCCACTCGCCGTGGTGCTGTAGTTGTAGCTGCTGTTGAGGGGCAGATCACGCTGGTCGAGCCGGTCCAGCCCCCAGGTCGCGCCCGACTGCGTGGCCGTGGCCTGCATAACCTGGTCCTGCTCGATGTACTTCACGCGCTTGTCCGCCCGCAGGGTGCTGAGGTTCTGCGCGCTCAGCTTGGCCGCGAAGCCGTGCAGTGCCTGACCGTAGATGTGCTGGATGGTGACGCCCTGGGGGTCCAGGCCCAGCGAGCGAACCAGCGCGCCCGCGTCCTGCGCTCCGAGGTTGGTGCTGGCCGCGCCGTCACTGAAGACCACGATGTACTGGCCCGGGATGGCGTTGGCATTGCCGGTCCCCAGCAGCGGGGCCTCGGTGCGGGTGCCGCGCTGGGCGGTCTGGTTCTCTCCGCCGGCCGAGGGGGCCGAGGCAGTGGGGGCCTGCTGTCCGCAGGCGGCGAGCAGAAGCGTAAGGCCGAGTGTACCGAGCGCAAGACGTGCATTCATCCTGAACCTCCAGAGGTCAGACCCTGTGGCCTGCCTTAACTTTTCCGACAGGGGAAGGTGTAGCACGTCACTTTAATTTTGCCTCATAGAAACATCTAGACAGGGGGCGAAGTTGTCGTTTTTCTTTGTGGCTGCCAATTTCAGGTAGCCTGAGTTTTTCAAACGCTATCTTTTAAGCCCTCTTTTTTGCCATTTTCGCTTCCCTCTGCTGAGGGAGATGCAGAGTGTGATAGGGGTGTGTCCTTCTTGTGATAGAGCTGTGACACTGTCGTGATAAGAGTGTGTGCTTTGCTCTCCCCTGCTTATGGATGCAGTTCCAAGCTGCCCCAGGGGTAGGTGTGCTGAATCTTCCCGGGCAGGTGTGAGGGCGGCCCAGAGCCACAGCGGGCCTCTCCTGCTCTAGGGATGCTTCCGGTGGCCCGGGCTGTTTCGCCCTAGCATGGCCGTCATGGGCCGCACTTCCACTGTTCACCGCAAAACCAGTGAGACGGACATCACCGTCACGCTGAGCCTCGACTCGCCCGCTTCGGCCACCAGCGCCACTGGACACGGGTTCCTCGACCATATGCTGGACGCCCTGGCCCGGCACGGGCGGCTGGGCCTAGGTGTGCAGGCCACCGGCGACCTGCACACGGGGCCGCATCACCTGGTGGAGGATGTGGGCATCACGCTGGGGCAGGCGCTCCACCAGGCGCTGGGCGACCGCCGGGGGATCGAACGCTACGGCAGCGCCTTCGTGCCGATGGACGAGACGCTGGCGCACGTGGTGCTGGACCTCTCGGGCCGCGCCCACCTCGCCTTCGAGCCGGAGAGGCTCGACGTGTGGGGGGACGTGGGCGGCATGACGCACTACCACCTGCGCGAGTTCCTGCGCGGGCTGTGCAACCACGCCGGAATCACCCTGCACGTGCGCCTGCTGGCGGGCCGCGAGGCGCACCACGTCATCGAGGCGGTCGTCAAGGCCCTCGCGCGTGCCCTGCGTGACGCGGTGCGGATCACGTCGGACGATCTGGCGAGCACGAAGGGGCTGCTGTGACGGCCCCCGAAGTCCTCCTCCTCGACTACGGCGCGGGGAATGTCCGCAGCGCCGCCCGCGCCCTGGAACGGGCCGGGATGACAGTCCGCGTCTCCGGCGACCCCGCCGACGTGCCGCACGCGCCGGCGCTGGTGGTGCCCGGCCAGGGCCACTTCCGGCAGGTGATGGAGGCGTTCGACCAGCACGGCTTTCACGGCCCGGTGTTGGACGCGGCGCGCGGCGGCACCCCCCTGCTGGGCATCTGCGTGGGGATGCAGATGCTCCTCACCGACTCCGAGGAAGCGCCCGGCACGCCCGGCCTGAATCTGGTTCCCGGCACGGTCCGCAGGTTCGAGCCGGTGCCGGAGCGCAAGGTGCCGCAGATGGGCTGGAACAGCCTGGACCCGGTGGGCGACTCGCCGCTGCTGCGGGACCTGGCGTGCCCGGCCTATGCTTACTTCGTGCATTCGTATTACGTGCCGCTGGAGGTGGAGGTGGAAGCGGGGGCCGTCACCGAGTACGGCGTGCCCTTCTGGGCCGCCCTGAGCCGGGGCAACATCCACGCCGCGCAGTTTCACCCCGAAAAGAGCGGCGCGGTGGGCCTCGCCATCATGGAGCGGTTCCGGCGGCACGTGCTGGAATAACACGTGCTGGAATGATGCGCCGCCCACGGCCCGGCCACCACGCCCCAGGAGAAACCGATGTTTGCGACGATGCCCGTGCCGCTGCTGTTCCTGATGTTTGCGCTCGCTGCCGCTGCCGTGTGGCTGGCGGGCATCCGGCTCTCGGGGGCCACGGACATTCTGGATGAGCGCCTGAAGCTGGGGGAGGCCCTGGGCGGCCTGGTGCTGCTCGCGGTGGCGACCAACCTGCCGGAAGTCGCCATCACCGTCAGCGCGGCCCTGGGACATCACCTGGGGCTGGCTATCGGCAACATCCTGGGCGGCATCGCGGTCCAGACGGTGGTGCTGGTGGTGCTCGACGCCTTCGGGCTGGGCCGCCGCGCGCCGCTGACCAGCGAGGGCCGCTCGCTCAGCCTGGTGCTGGAAGGCAGCCTGGTCACGGCGGTCCTAATGGGCGTCATCATGGGGTCCCAGCTCCCGAAAACAGCCGTCTGGGGCCGCCTGGAACCCGGAACCTTGCTGGTGACGTTGCTGTGGGGCCTGGGGCTGTGGCTGATCAGCCGGGGCCGACGCCTGCCCTGGCAGCCCGCCGGGACACCCCCCACCGAGCGCCCCGAAGTGCAGCAGGCCCGCGAGCGGCAGCAGGCCCGGCAGAAACGCACCAGCACGGCCCGCGCCGCCCTCGTATTCACGGCTTCCGCCGTCGTCACGCTGGCGGCGGGGCTGGTGCTGGCCCTGAGCGGTGACGCGCTGGCCCAGCACCTGCACCTGAGCGGGGTGCTCTTCGGCGCGACGGTGCTGGCGGCGGCCACCGCGCTGCCGGAAGTCTCGACCGGCCTGGCCGCCGTGCGCCTGGGCGACTACGAACTGGCGGTCAGCGACGTGTTCGGGGGAAACGCCTTCTTGCCGGTCCTCTTCCTGCTGGCCTCGCTGGTGTCCGGTCAGGCCGTGTTGCCCCAGCTTCAGCGCACCGACCTGTACCTGACCGCCCTGGGCGTGCTGCTGACGGCCACCTACCTCTACGGTCTGGTGTTCCGCTCGCGCCGGCAGTGGGGCCTGCTGGGGCTGGACTCCTGGGCCGTGCTGGTCCTGTACCTGCTGGGGCTGGCGGGCCTCTGGCTGCTGGCACGCTGAGCCGGCGTTCTGATTGGCCGTCCTCCCTCTTCCTTCATGTCCGGTTCCGGTCTGGATGCCTGACCCTTTTCGCGCGCCCTCACCCGCTACACTCGCCCCCATGAGTTCCCTGCCTCTGCCGCTGGACCACGGCCACCTCCAGAAACTGGTGACGGCCGACCTCGTGCGCCCGGATCACCTGCTGGGCGCACATCCCGTCACCGAGAACGGTGTGGAGGGGGTGCGCTTTGCCGTGTGGGCACCGAATGCCCAGCATGTCAGCGTGGTGGGGGACTTCAACGGCTGGAACGGCTTCGACCACCCGATGGAGCGGCTGGAGTTCGGCTTCTGGGGGGCCTTTGTGCCGTCCGCACAGCAGGGTCAGCGCTACAAGTTCCGGGTGACGGGCGCGGACGGGCAGACGGTGGACAAGATGGACCCCTACGGCACCTTCACCGAGGTCCGGCCGGGCACGGCCAGCATCATCTGGCGGCAACCCTTCACGTGGACGGACGACGCCTGGATGCAGGGGCGGACGCCCGGCTTCGACCGTCCCATGAGTGTCTACGAGGTGCATGTCGGCTCCTGGGCGCGCGGGGACGACGGCTGGTTCCTGAACTACCGCGAGCTGGCGCACCGGCTGGCGGACTACGTGACTTACCTGGGCTACACGCACGTCGAACTGCTGGGCGTGATGGAACATCCCTTCGACGGGTCCTGGGGCTATCAGGTGACGGGCTACTACGCGCCCACCAGCCGCCTGGGCGCGCCGGAGGACTTCGCGTACCTCGTCAACCACCTGCACGAGCGGGGCATCGGCGTGCTGCTGGACTGGGTGCCGGGGCACTTCCCTACCGACGAGGCGGGCCTGGCCCACTTCGACGGCGCGCCGCTGTACGAGTACGCCGACCCGCGCAAGGGCTTTCACTTCGACTGGAACACGTACATCTTCGACTACGGCCGCAACGAGGTCGTAATGTTCCTGATCGGCTCAGCGCTCAAATGGCTCCAGGACTTTCATATCGACGGCCTGCGGGTGGACGCGGTCGCCTCCATGCTGTACCTCGACTTCTCGCGCACCGAGTGGGTGCCAAATGTTCACGGCGGGCGCGAGAACCTGGAGGCTATTGCCTTTCTGAAGCGGCTGAACGAGGTGGTGCATCACATGGCCCCCGGCTGCGTGATGGTCGCGGAGGAAAGCACCGCCTTTCCCGGCGTCACCGCGCCGACGCCCTTCGGCCTGGGCTTCGATTACAAGTGGGCGATGGGCTGGATGAACGACACGCTGTACTACTTCGAGCAGGACCCGCTGTGGCGCAGGTACCACCATCACAAGCTGACCTTTTTCAATGTGTACCGCACTGGGGAGAAGTACATCCTGGCGATCAGCCACGACGAGGTGGTTCACCTCAAGAAATCGCTGGTCATGAAGATGCCCGGCGACTGGTACATGCAGCGGGCCGGATACCGCGCCTTTCTGGGCATGATGTGGACCACGCCCGGCAAGAAACTGCTGTTCATGGGCCAGGAGTTCGCGCAGCCCACGGAGTGGAACCACGACGAACCGCTGCCCTGGCACCTCGCGGACGTGCCGGACCACCGGGGCATCATGAACCTGGTGCGCCGCCTGAACGGCCTCTACCGCGAGCGCCCCGACCTGCACGTGGGCGACACGCTGGAAGAAGGGCAGCTCTGGGTGAGCGCCGACGACACCGAGAACAGCGTCTACGCCTACATCCGCCGCGACCCCCGGTCCGGGGCGGAGGGCGGCGGCGCGTGGAGCCTGACGGTCGCCAACCTGACGCCCGTCTACCGCGAGACGTACCCCATCAGTGTGCCCCAGGGCGGCGAGTACCGGGTGCTGCTCTCCACCGACGACGGCGAGTTCGGCGGCTTCGGCACCCAGCAGCCCGACCTGACGGCCAGGGAGGAGGGCTGGCACGGGCAGACCCATCACCTGCGCCTGAACCTGCCGCCCATGAGCGTGCTGATTCTGGAACACGCCGGGGACACGCCCCGCAGTGAGGGGAGGTGAGCGACCCCGCGCCCCGCCGTCCCGGCCCCAACCCCCTGACCATTCTCAGCCTGGTGCTGCTGGCCCTGGTCGCGCTGCTGCTGCTGGTGCCGCTGCTGGGGGGGCCGCTGCCCAGCCCGTTCCTGATCGCCCTGCTGCTGGTCGCCCGCCTGGGGGTGCAGTTCCTGCGCGCCCGCCGCGACCCCACCCTCAAACGCCCCGCCGCCTGGGCCTTCGACCTGATCCTGATCGGGCTGCTGATGTGGACGGCCGCGAACCAACCCGCGGGCTGAGCGTGGCTCCCTCTCCCCTGGCGCGGCTCCGGCGGCTTCTGCGCCCCCCCTTCCGCCTGCGCAGCGTGTACGAGCGGATGCTGGGGACCGAGCTGGAGCTTCAGGTGGTGGCCGGCACGCGGGCGCAGGCAGAGGCCGCCGAGCGGGCCGCGCTGGACGAGACCGAACGCCTGACCCGCATTCTGAACCGCTTCGACCCGCAGAGCGAACTGTCGCGCTGGGCGGGCACGTGCGAGGAGGCCCTCCCGGTCAGCCCGGACCTCTGGCAGGTCCTGCACGCGGCGGACGGGTGGCGCATCCGGACGGGCGGGGCCTTTCATCCCGGTGCGGACGCGCTGGGGGCGCTGTGGCAGCAAGCGGCCGCGCAGGACCGGATGCCCGACCCGGACGCCCTGGCGGAGGTGGTCGCCCGGCTGCATGTCCCCCTCTGGACGCTGCACGGCGCTGGAACCGCCACCCGCCACGGCCCCCTGCCGCTGGGCCTGAACGCGCTGGCAAAGGGCCATATCGTGGACCGCGCCGCCGGGGCCGCCTTCGCGCAGCCCGGCGTGCAGGCGGTTCTGGTCAACGTGGGGGGCGACCTGCGGACACTGGGGGGAGACGGCCTGACGGTCGCGGTGGCCGACCCCTTCACGGCGCGGGACGACGCGCCACCCCTCGCGCGGGTCCGGGTGCGGAACGCGGCGCTCGCCACCAGCGGGGACGCGCGGCGTGGCCTGCGCATCGGCGGCGTGTGGTATTCGCACCTGCTCGACCCACGCTCCGGGCAGCCGGTCACCCACGTGCCCGGCGTGACCGTCATCGCGCCGGACTGCCAGACCGCTGATGCCCTCGCCACCGCCCTGAGCGTGCTGCCCGTGCCGGAGGGGCTGGCCCTGGTGGAGGCCACGCCCGGTGCCGCCGCCCTGATCGTCACGTGGGAGGGCGCACGGCGGGCGAGTGAGGGCTGGCCGGAACGCGCCTAGGGCGGGTCGCAGAAAGGTTGCCGCCTTTTGGCAACCTCTCCGAGCGAAGCGAGAAGCGCAAAAAGGGCGGCGCGCAGTGGAGTGGACGCCTGAAACATGCGGCAACGCAACGGAGCGCCGCCCTAGAGCATGGGCCAAAAAGAGACCTCTTGTTGACTGAGTGGGCCTGCAAAGCAGCGGAGCCGAGAAAGGAGGCACGGGAGGTGCCGCTCTCATCAGTGGTGCGGACAAATTCATAACTTTCTGGACCTTTCCCACGCTGGGACGGCGTTGCCGTCCACCCCCCTCCCCAACCCCTCCCCCGCAAGGGGAGAGGGGGCGACCGGATAGCTTACACGCCTCCTGGATGCCCAGGACTCATTTTCATTCCGTATCAGGGTGGCAGAACTCGGACAGCGGCTCTCGTTCCGGGAGCTGAAGCAAACAGCACCCAGTGCCCCTCCACGGCGCGGAGTCTGCCGCCCTGCCCACCCGCCGCCGCCCGGAGGGCCTCCTGCTTCCACTCTCCGGGGAGGACAGAATTCATATTCGCGGATTTTTAACACAGGCTGGAGATACTGCGCGGCAGGTCGCCCCGCGTGACCCCTCCCCATCCTGCACAACACAGTCCCCACACCCCGGAGGTTTTCGTTCATGAGTGAAACGCGCCGCTCCTTTCTCGGAAAACTGGCCCTCGCCACCGCCGCCCTGGGCCTGAACCGCCTCCTGCCCGCACAGGCCGCCGCCGCTCCCACCTGGACGAAGGGCATGGCGCTCGACATCACTTTCAGCGTCGCCACCCAGGCATCCGGGCGGGTCAAGCGGCCCTACGTGGCGGTGTGGATCGAGGATGCCCAGGGCAACCCCGTGCGGACCCTGACGGTCTGGGCACAAACCACCGGGCGCGGGCCGCGCTGGATTCCCGACCTGCGCCGCTGGTACCGCGCGAACGCGGGGCTGCTGGACACAGTCAGCAGCGCCACCCGCAACCCCGGCACCTACGCCCTCGCCTGGGACGGCAAGACCGACCGGGGCAGCCTGGCTTCACAGGGCACGTATTACGTGTGCATCGAGGCGGCCCGCGAACACGGCCCCTACAGCCTGGTCCGCGAAAAGGTCACGCTGGGCACGGCCCCCTTCAAGCAGACCCTGACGGGGGACGGCGATATCGAGGCGGCCAGTGTCTCTTACGCAAGAGCCTGAGCCTGCAACGCGCCCCACGCGGCGTCCGCGCTCGCTGAGGGCACGTACCCACGTCTGGGCGAGGACGCTGCACACCTACACCAGCATGATCAGCCTGCTGGCCGTACTGTTCTTCGCCCTCACCGGCATCACCCTGAACCATCCCGACTGGGCCTTTGGCAGCGCCGAGACCCGGCGCGAGGTGATAGGCACCCTCCCGGCGGGGTGGATTCGGAACGGGCAGGTGAACTGGCTGACCGTCGCGGAAACGCTGCGCGCGCAGTACCACCTCCAGGGCCGGGTGGGCGACACGCGGGTGGAAGGGGGCGAGGCCGACCTCTCCTTCAAGGCCCCCGGCTACAGCGCCGACGCCTTTATCGACACCGCGACGGGCAAGTACACGCTGAACATCGACGCCCAGGGCGCGGTGGCCGTGCTCAACGACCTGCACCGGGGGCGCGATGCGGGAAGCGCCTGGGCCTGGGTGATTGACCTGAGCGGCGTATTCCTCGCCTTCGTGGCCCTCACCGGCCTCGCCATCCTGCTCTACCTGAAAAAGACGCGGGTGAAGGCCCTGCTGAGCCTGGTCGCCGCCAGCATCGTGGTGCTGCTGCTGATGCGCGCGGCGATGGGCTGACGACCGGCCTTTCCCTCAGCCTTCCCCGTGAAAGGCCCGCCCCACCACCGCGTACAGCGGATCGGAGCGGCCGGGGCGCGGGCTGCGGTCGAGGCCCTGGGTATCGCGGAAGTTGCCCGCCTGCCGCAGCCATTCCCGCACCAGGGCCAGGTGCCCGGCATCGTCGAGGGCGTGCCAGATGGCGACGGCCTTGGTCGGGAAACAGCGGTTGGAAAAAGTAATCACCACCGGCGCACCCGGCTTCAGGACCCGGCCCACCTCGCGCAGCACCGTCACGGGGTCGGTCAGGTAGTCGATAGACACGCACAGGCCGCAGCCGCCAAAGGTGGCGGACGCGAAGGGCAGGTGCGGGTCGGCATTGAGGTTCTGCACCACGCGCCGGGTCAGGCGGGGATTGCGCGCGAGTTCGGCGGCGTTCATGCCCAGCCCCGTGACGCCCGCGTACTCGACCTCGGGCGGCAGGTGGCTGACCCAGGAACTCATCAGGTCCAGAATCTCCCCGCCCGGCGGCAAGAACTCGCGGTAGAGCTGCGTCACCGCGTGAATGGCGGGGTCGTCAATGTGGGTGACGAAGCGCGGCTGGGCATAAAAGGCCTCGTCGGGCGTCTCGTCCATCCGGCGAAAGGCAGCGGCGGGAAGGGTGGACCGGGGGTCGTCGGTCATGCGCCCATGCTGGCAGGCCCGCTCCCCCGAGACTGCAAGCAGGCACGCGGCCAGGTTGTGTAAACGACTTTGCACGCCCGCCCACCGCGCGCTATTCTCGCCGCATGACCGTGAACGGCGCGATGATGTGGTGGCCCAGCCTCGCCTGGGCTTGACGCGCCGTTTTTGCAGCACGCCGGACGCGCCCAGGTGGAACCCCACCGGGCGCGTTCTTCTATCGTTTGCCGACAAGGAGCCAGATGACCCCCGCCGCCCTGCGCCCTCCCCTCACCGTCGCCGTTCAGGAGCTGAATGCCGACCTCGACACGCCCGTCACCGCCTACCTGAAGGTGGCGCAGGGCCACCCGGTCAGCTTCCTGCTCGAAAGCGTGGAGGCGGGCGAGCGGCTGGGCCGCTACTCCTTTATCGGCGTGGGCGAGCAGGGCCGCTTCACGTACCGCGCCGGGCGGGTGACGAGCAGCGGTACCTTCGGGGACTTCGACGGGCCGGAGGCCGACCCCCTCGCGCGGCTCTACCACGCCGCCACCCGCGCCGCGCCCCTCCCCGCCGGGCTGCCCGCCTTCATTGGGGGCGCGGTGGGCTACGCCGCCTACGACCTCATCCGCGCCTACGAGCGCCTCCCGGACGGGAATCCCGACGAGCTGGACCTCCCCGACGCCCTGTTTATCGCGCCCGAGGGCATGGTCATCTACGACCACCTCAAGCACCGGCTGATCGCGGTCGCGGCCGCCGACACGCAGGCGCGGGCGGCCGCGGTGGTGGAGGGGCTGGCCGCCCGCCTGCGCGGCCCCCTGCCGGACGAGGTGCCGGGCCGCGAGAGTGCCCCCGCGCCGACCTTTACCAGCAACTTCACGCCGCAGGGCTTCATGGACGCAGTGGAGCGGTGCCTGGAGTACATCCGCGCCGGGGACATCTTCCAGGTGGTGCCCTCGCAACGCTTCAGCGCGGACCTCACGGTGCAGCCCTTCGCGCTGTACCGGGCGCTGCGGCACGTGAATCCCAGCCCCTACCTCGGCTACCTCGCGCTGGGGGACGTGACGCTGGTCGCCTCCAGCCCGGAAAGCCTGCTGCGCAGCGACGGGCACACGGTGGTGACCCGCCCCATCGCGGGGACCCGGCGGCGCGGGGGGACACCCGCCGAGGATGAACAGCTCGCCGCCGAACTCCTCGCGGACGAGAAGGAGCGGGCCGAACACCTGATGCTGGTGGACCTGGGCCGCAACGATCTGGGCCGGGTGAGCGGCTACGGCAGCGTGCAGGTGAGGGACGCCTTCAGCGTGGAGCGCTACAGCCACGTCATGCACATCGTCTCCACGGTCACGGGCGAGCTGCGCCCAGGCCAGACGCCCCTGCACGCCCTCGCCAGCGTCCTCCCGATGGGCACGGTCAGTGGTGCCCCCAAGATTCGCGCCATGGAAATCATCGACGAACTCGAACCCGTGCGGCGGGGTCCCTACGGCGGCGCGTTCGGCTACATCGCCTTCGACGGCAGCCTCGACATGGCCCTGACGCTGCGGACGATGGTGATTGCGAATGGCAGGCTGCATATCCAGGCCGGGGCGGGCATCGTGGCCGACAGCGACCCGGCCAGCGAGGAGCAGGAGACGCGGAGCAAGGCGGCGGCGTTGATGCGGGCGGCGGAGATGGCGGCGGGGGGGTTGTGAGGGCGCGGGAGGCGGTACGCGGTGCGCGGTGAAGAAGGTGGGCCGCGTAAAGTTGCCTCGCTGGAGGTCTGGCAGGAAGGGATGGCGCTGGTGGAAGGTGTTTATCGGCTGACGTCCATGTGGCCGAAAGCAGAGATTTATGGTCTGACCTCGCAGGCCAGAAGGGCCGCCGTCTCTATCCCTGCCAATCTTGCCGAGGGTGTGGGCCGGGGTTCTCCTGCCGAGATGGCAAGGTTCACCCGTATCGCGCTCGGCTCCGCCTACGAACTGCATACCCTGCTTGCCTTAAGCGAACGTCTCGCACTTGCAGAGGCTGCTGCAACGTCGCCGCTGCTGACCCAACTGGAACAATTGAACCGCCGCTTGAGCCGTTTCATTCAATATCAGGAGTCCAGAAGATGACCGACCTTGCCGCCCCAACCGCGCACCGCGCACCGCGTACCGCCCCCCACATCCTCCTGATCGACAACTACGACTCCTTCACCTACAACCTCGTCCAGTACCTCGGTGAGCTGGGGTGTGATTTGACGGTCTGGCGCAACGACGCCTTCACGCTGGACGAGGTGCGAGCGCTGAACCCCGACGCTATCGTCGTGTCGCCCGGTCCCTGCACGCCGCGCGAGGCGGGCCTGAGTGTGGAGGTCGTCCGCGAGCTGGGGCCGACGTATCCGACGCTGGGGGTGTGCCTGGGCCACCAGAGCATCGGGGAGGCGTTCGGGGCGCGGGTCGAGCGTGCCCTGCAACCGGTTCACGGCAAGACGAGCGCGCTGCGGCATGACGGCTCGGGCCTGTTCGCGGGGCTGGGGGACGGGGTGCGGGTCACGCGCTACCACTCGCTGCTGGTGCGTGACCTGCCGCCCGAACTCGTGCCGGTGGCCTGGACGAGCGACCCACAGGAGGAGGTGCTGATGGCCCTGCGCCACCGCGAGTATCCGGTGTACGGCGTGCAGTTCCACCCCGAGAGCGTCGCCACCCAGGACGGCCTGGCGATGCTGCGTAACTTTCTGAACGTGGTGCGCGATTATCAGGGGCAGAAGGAGGCCCACGCATGACCCTTTCCTCGTCTTCCTCTTCCGGGACCGCTTCCGCTTCCCCCGATGGCCGCCTGCTGCATGTCCGCCTGATGAACGGCGACCGATTGACCCAGGCGGAGGCCGCGGCCTTTATGCGCGAGGTGATGGAGGGCAACGTGAGCGGCGTGCGCCTCGCGGCGGCGCTGGCGGCCCTGCGCGTGCGCGGCGAGACACCGGAGGAGATCGCGGGCTTCGCGCGGGCCATGCGCGAGAACGCGGTGCGGGTGGAGGTGGCCCCGCGCGACGTGCTGCTCGACGTGGTGGGCACGGGCGGCGACGGTGCCCATACCTTCAACATCAGCACCACGACCGCCTTTGTGGTGGCGGCGGCGGGGGTGCCGGTCGCAAAGCACGGCAACCGCGCCGCGAGCAGCCGGGCCGGGAGTGCCGACGTGCTGGAAGCGCTGGGCGTGAACCTCGACGCCCCGCCGCAGGTGGTGGCCGACGGCGTGAACGAGCTGGGCATCGGGTTCATGTTCGCGCGCAACTACCACCCCGCCCTGCGCCACGCGGCCCCCGTCCGCGCCGACCTCGCCGCCCGCACGGTGTTCAACATCCTGGGGCCGCTCGCCAACCCCGCCGGGGCGTCACATCTGGTGGTGGGGGTCTACCGGCCCGAGTTGACGCGAATGCTCGCGGAGGTGCTGCGCCTGCTGGGCACGCGGGGGGCGACGGTCGTGTACGGCAGCGGTCTGGACGAGTTCACCGTCTGCGGCGAGAACACCGTGACCGGCCTGCGGGACGGCGAGGTGATCGACCGCACCCTGCACCCCGAGGACGTGGGCGTGAGCCTGCACCCCAGGGAGGCCATCGTGGGCGGCAGCCCCGCCGAGAACGCCGAGATCACCCGCGCCCTGCTGACCGGCGGCGGCACCCCAGCCCAGCGGGACATCGTGGCACTGAATGCCGGAGCGGCCCTGCGCACGGCGGGCCAGGCCGCCAGCATCGCGGCGGGCGTCGCCCAGGCCCGCGAGGTGATGGC
Source organism: Deinococcus carri (assembly GCF_039545055.1). Lineage (NCBI taxonomy): Bacteria > Thermotogati > Deinococcota > Deinococci > Deinococcales > Deinococcaceae > Deinococcus > Deinococcus carri. The sequence goes on along the minus strand of NZ_BAABRP010000001.1, from coordinate 684,683 downwards.
GAGCGGGGCGGGCTGGGAGCTGCTGCGCAGGTATGCGGCGCATACGCAGAGGGCAGGGGGCTGACCACAGACCGCCCGCCCTGGGCAGGTCAGGACGCCTCGCCGCCGCTGGGGGGCTGCCCCCCCTCCCCGTCCGGGGACTTGTGGAAGGCGGCCCCCAGCCGGCGCACGTTCTCGTGAATTAGGGTGGTGTTCAGCGATACGGCGGCGGTCATGCCGCTGGAGGCCGCGCTCATCACGTATTGCGGCGCGCCGGTCATGTCGCCCGCCGCCCACACGCCGCGCACGCTGGTCATGCCGTTCTCGTTGACGACCACGCGGCTTTTCTCGTTGAGTTCGCACCCCAGGGAGGCGGGCAGCGTGCTGTTCTGCTGCTGGGTGGGGTTCAGGAAGATGGCGTCGAGCGTGACCCGCTCGCCATCCCGGAACTTCACCTGCACGGTGTCGCTTCCGCCCAGGCGCAGGATGGGCGTGGTGTAGACGGGCACGCCCACCCGCGCCAGGTCGCGGCGCTGCTCGTCCGTCAGTTCGTCGGGGCCGTCGGTCAGCAGGACCACGTTGCTGGACCAGGCCCGCACGCTCAGCGCCAGGTGGTGCCCTTCCTGATGGGACCCCAGCACGGCGAGTGCCGCCTCGCGGTTTTCCCAGCCGTCGCAGTAGGGGCAGTGGTGGACGGTGCGGCCCCAGCGGGCGCGCAGGCCGGGAATGTTGGGCAGCACGTCGCGCACCCCGCTGGCGAACAGCAGCCGCCGGGCACCCACCCAGCCGCCGTCGTGGCGCACCGCGAAGCCTTCTTCCAGCGCGCGGGCCTCGCGGGCCACGAGCGGCAGCACCGTGACCGGGTACGGCGCGAGGTCGTCCAGGCCCAGGGTCTTGAGAGTGACCGCTGGTGTGCCGTCGCGGGTAAAGACCCCGTGGGCGGCGGTGGCGCGCACGTTGCGGGGCGGCCCGCCGTCCAGCAGCAGCACCCGCCGCCGCGCCCCCCCCAGCACCAGCGCGGCATTCAGCCCCGCCGGGCCAGCGCCGATGATGACCGCGTCGTAATTCTCCATAGGGGGCATCCTAACGGGGACCGGGGCGCACGCTGACGTCCGGCAGGGTCGCGTCACGGGGAGCCTCCAGCACGAAGCGCACGGTCGCGGCCACCGTCTCCGGGGTGACATAGGCTTCCGGGTCGTACGCGCCGCCCTCCTGCGCCCGCACCTTTTGCTGCATCGGCGTGGCGGTGCGGCCCGGGTAGACGCTGGTCACGCGCACGCCCTGCGGGGCCTCCTCCTCGCGCAGGGCGTCGGCCAGTGCCCGGAGGGCAAACTTGCTGGCGGCGTAGCTGGCCCAGCCCGGATTGGCCCGCAGGCCCGCCCCGCTGTTGATGAAGACGACGCTGCCCCGCTCCTCCCGCACGCGCGGCAGCAGCAGGCGCGTCAGGGCGGCGGGGGCGACGACATTCACGGCGAGGGTGTGCGTCCAGACCTCGGGCGGCTGGTCGGCCACCGCGCCCAGGTCGGCCACGCCCGCGTTCTGCACCACGTTCGTCACGCGGCCCAGACCCGCGAGGGCCGCCCCAAAGGTTTCCGGCCGGGTCAGGTCCAGCGGCAGCGCCGCCGCGCCCACCTCCGTGCAGAGGGCCGCGAGCCGCTCCCCGTCCCGCCCCTGAAGAATCAGGTCGTGTGTGCCCGCCAGTGCGCGTGCGAGCGCCGCGCCAATGCCGCCCGTCGCCCCGGTGATCAGGGTCACGGGTCTGTCCGAATCCGTCATGCCGTGACGCTAGCGCACCAGCCGCACGCGGAAGTACTGCTCCTGAAACCAGACAGCCTTCATGATTTCCCCGCCGGACCACCCCGTCCCCGCTGGCACCACCACCAGCTTGTCTTCCGCGTCGTCCTCGCGGACGATGAGCGCCGTGACTACGCCCTGCGCCTCCCGCACCGGCCGGTCCCAGCCCAGCAGGTAGGCGTCGATGGGCCGACCGTCGCCACTCCGGGTGCCGGGCAACTCGCCATAGTTGACGGGGTACACGAGGTCCGGCCAGCGGGGGTGAGGGGTGCCCAGCGGGCGGTCCACCACCACGCGCACGGTCTGCCCCAGCCAGGGCGTGAGGTCGGGCTTCATGGGGAGAGGATAGAGGCCACAGAAAAACCCGCCGGGGCCACGGGGCGGGCCGGCGGGAGGAAGGGCGGAGGGTTCAGCTCAGGGGACGTTGCAGGCGTTCACCGGGCTGGCGCTGTTGCGGGGGGCGGGCGCACCGGTGGTGAAGTCGTCCCCGTTCTGGTTGGTGTCCTGGCAGCCGCTGAGCTTGCGGAGGTCCGACGTGCTGTTCGAGGGAGCCGGGGCGGTCGCTGCTCCTTCGCGCTCGTTGGCCGTCCCGAAGCCCACGAAGTCGATCACGTCGGCGTCGGCGGCACTCGTGATGACATCCGCATTGTTCACCAGCGCGATTTTTCCGGCGGTACCGCTCATGGCGAAGGTGCCGGCCGCGTCGGGCGTGGGCAGGGCGGCCGCGGCGGCGTTGGCACCATCCGCCATCTTGACCAGGTAGTACCGCCCGGGCTGGATCGTCGCTGCGGGGAGGGCAAAGGGAGCCGGGTTGTTGGCGCTGAAGGTCCCCGTCGCCGAGGTGTATTGCAGGCTCAGCCCGGCGGTGCTGATCGGCTGGGTGCCCCGGTTGAACAGCTCCACGAAGTCGCTGCGGTAGGGCGCACCGTTGTTACCCCCGCCGCCGTACACCTGGCTGATCACGAGGTTCCCGAAGGCCGGGCCGGAAGCGGGAGCCTGGACCGTCACCGTCAGCGTGCTGGTGTCGCTCGCGCCGCTGCTGGCCGCCTTCACCTCGTAGGTGTAGGTGCCGGGGGCGGTGCCTGCGGGAGCCGTCACGGTCACGTTGAAGGCTGCGCCGCTGCTCACCGTGGCGGGCGCGGTGGCGAGGCTGGGTGCGCCGTTTTGCGGCGTGACGGTCACGGTCAGGTCGCCGGTGGTATGGGTGCCCGTGGCGCTGAAGCTCTGGCTGACGCTGGGGCCGCCGACCGTGGCGGTCAGGTTGGCCGTGTCCGGCGTCATGGCGACCGTGGGCGTGGCGGCCGGGGGCTGGATGGGCGTCTGCGCGGTCAGGTTCACGCCGATCAGCACCGGATCGTGGTCGCTGCTGCGGAAGGGGTCGGGGGCGTAGAGGCTGCCCAGTTGCCCGGCGCTCTTGAACTCGGTGTTGTAGTCCAGCACGGTGGGTTCGTCGGCGTTGATGTGCCACTTGGCCGCGCCCGTGACCTGCGTGTGCAGGCTGGGGCTGGCGATGGCGTGGTCGAGGCTGCCCCACTGACCGTCGAACTGATAGGAGTAGCTCTCGGGGCCGAACTCGCTGACCAGGTCGTCGGGGGTGCCCGCCGTATCGTCCGCGCCGCGCAGCAGGGCCAGGATGGGATCCTCCATACGGTAGGCGTTCAGGTCCCCGAACAGCACCCGGTCGTCTTCCTGCACGCCGGTGGGGTTGGTCGCCATCCAGCGGGTCAGCACCTTCGCGGCGGCGGTGCGGGTGGCGTTGCTGGCCCCCTGGCCGTCCTTCTGATCGCCGTCGCCATTGCAGGCACTGCCCTTGCTCTTGAGGTGGGCCATGAACACGGTTACGCGCCCGCCGCCCACGTTGCTCTGGAAGGTCTGCGCCATCGTGGGCCGGTTGCAGTCGAGGTAGCTCGCGTCGAAGGTCTTGTCCAGGATCGCCAGGTTGCCCACCTGGGTCACGCGCCCCGGCTGGTAGATCATGGCGACGCTGATGGCATCGCTGCCCACGTTCCGGCCCGGATCGACGTAGGCGAAGCGGCCGGGCGTGCCCCCGGTATTCGGGTCGTTGAGGGCGCTGACCAGGTTGGCGATGGAGGAACCGGCCCCGCGCACGAAGTCGTTTTCCATCTCCAGAATGCCCAGCACGTCGGGGTTCAGCCCCCGGATGGCCTGCACGGTCTTGGCGCGCTGGCGCAGGAACTCGTTGCAGGTGTTCGCGCCGCGCGGTTCCAGGCCCGTGGTCGTGCCCGACGTTCCGGTGCCGCCCGCCGTGCAGTCGTTGCTGCTCCCGTCGATGGTCGTGAAGAAGTTCAGCACGTTCATGCTGCCCAGCCGCAGGGTGCCGCCCACATCGGGGCTGGCGGGGCGCGGGTCGCCGGTGATGGCGGCGCTGCTGGCCTGGAGGCGGTAGGTGACCACGCTGCCGATGCCGGTCCAGCCGTCGTCGCCGTAGCCCACCACGCCCGTGACCTGCACCCGGTCGCCGCCGCGCAGCGTGTTGCTGGCGCTGAGGGGCTGCCCGTTGCGCGCAAAGATCACCGGGTCGGGGTTCTGCATCCGGCTGCCGTCGTCGATGCGGAAGGTGCGGTCGGCCACCTGCGCCGTGTAGGCGGCCAGCCCGGCCGCGCTGGGCCGGTTCACCTGGGTGTAGGTGGGAATCCGGGCGTCGGCGATGTCGAAGCTCGCGCCGCGGCCCAGCGGGGAGTTGTTGGTCACCACGCCGCTGAGGGTCAGCCGCATGCCCTCGTAGCGTTCGCGCTCGCTCACCGGCAGGGGCAGGCTGACGGTCTGCGCGGGGGGCAGGGCCTGACCGGTCGAGAGCCGCGTCACGCTGGCGCTGCTCGTCACGAGCTGCGAGGCCGTGCCGAACTCGGTGGGCGTGCCGAGCACCCGCACGCGGTCGCCTGCCGTGACGGCAGGGCAGTCGGTATTGCAGTACACGAAGATGCCGTCGCTGGTGGTCGCGTCACCGTCGGCGTCAATTCCCTCCTCCTGGAGGAAGAAACCCTTGAGGCTCCCGGCCGTGTTGGCGGTGTGGACCGAGGTCACCACACCCTCGACCGTCTGCGCGGTCGTCACAGCCACGGGGGCGTCGCCGCTGGGCGTACTGCCCTGCACCGCCGCGATGTTGGTCAGGTTCAGGGTGCCGGGGTTGTCCGCCACGCTGAACACGATGCGGAACGCGAAGGGGTCCTGCGCGGAGGAGGCCGCCATCGGAATCCGGGTGGCAAAGGTGACGACCTGGCTGCCGCCCGCCGTGACCGCACCCGCCTGCCAGCCCTGGTGCGCCACGCCCGCGAGCTGCTGCCCCGCGGGCAGGGGCACCTGGAGGTCGCCGGTATTCAGGTTCGGGACCAGCGGCGTGGCGTCCGGATCGGCCTCGATGGTCCCGGTGGACGAGTTCAGCCGCCGGGGCGTATCCACCCGCAGGTCCTGCGCCCGTGCCGAGGCGTCCGAGCCGTCGAAGTAACGCACGTCGCGGAAGGGGGTGGTCCCCTCCGTCGCGTTCGTCCCCTCGGTGTCGATGGGAATGTAGGCGGGCGCGGTCAGGGCCTGGCCCGAGCCGTTGGTCACCCGGAAGGTGGCGCGCAGGTAGCGGACCCGGTTCTGCTCGTCGGTGAAGGTGCCGAAGGACAGCGGCTCGAAGGTCAGGCCGCCGACCTCCTGGGCCTGGCCACTCAGGCCGCCCGCCGGGCGCACGCTGGCGGTGGGGCTGGCGGTGGTGGCCCCGGTCACGCTGAGTTCGTAGACGCCCAGACCGCGCAGGGGCGCGCGGGTCGGGGCCGCAGGGGCGGTGGGGTTGGAAGGATTGGTGGGGAGGCTACCGGTCTGGGGGGTCTGCCCACAGGCGGCCAGGGCCAGCAGGCCCACCAGCAACAGGCGTTTGGGATGGGTCATATCACTCCTGGGTTCAGAAGAGGGAGTCGTCGAACTGGCCGGGCCGCAGGTAGCCGCCGGGACCGATCGGCAGGCTGTAGGCCAGGGTGACGGCTTCCCAGGCTCCCAGGTCCTGCACGCGGGGAGGGGTATAGGGCGCACGCAGCGGGGCCGGGGCAGCAGATTGGATATCCGGCTGCGGGGATTCAGGCAGAGGGGAATGCGACATCTTTTTCTCCTTGGGGACATCAGGCGAAATCACCCCTCACCGGGGGCCACACTGCTCGCCTTGATGAACCGAGTATAAGGGCTGGATGTCAAGTTTTTTACAGGTGTGACACCCCGGTAAGAGGGGCCGTGGTAGCCGGGCTGTGCCGGGGCAAGGGCCAGCGCCGCGCTACCCTGGCCGCATGTGGGAAGCCGACCCCGACGTGCTGGTGACCGACCTGGGCGACGAACTGATCCTGATGCACGCCGCGCGCGGCCTGATGTTCAGCCTGAACGGGCCGGGGCGGGTGGTCTGGCAGGCCCTGCCCGGCCGCCCGCAGGACGTGGCCGCCGCCCTGGCCCGCGCCTTCGACGTGGAGCTGCCCCGCGCCGAGGCCGATGCCGGGGCGCTCCTCGCGGACCTTGCGGCGCGGGGTGTGGTGCGCCGGGCGTGACGCGGGACCTGGCCCCCTTCCTCAGCCTGGAGGCCCAGGTGGACGGCGCTGGCCTGGACCCGGCCACCTGGGAGGCGCTCCGGACCCGCTGGGGCCAGCCGGCCGGAGGCGCGGCGACGCGGCGGATTCGCATTGTGCGGGGCACCCTTCCTCCCCCGCCGGACATGGCCCCGCTCGCCGTTCCCGTCTCTGGCGAAACGCTGCCCGTATGGCTGGCCGGAAACCAGGCCTGGCTGGGCGAGGGAGAATTGCACCTGGCCCTGACGGACGCGGGCGCGGTGCTGACGGCGGGGGCGCGACCCACCGAGGCGGCCTGGGTGCTGGCCTTTGTGGAGGCGCACCGGGCCGGGGGCTGGCTGCCGCTGCATGCGGCGGTGCTGACCGTGCCGTCAGGGCAGGGGGTCGCCGTGACCGGGGCCAGCGGCGCGGGCAAGAGCACGGCGGCCCTGCGGCTGGCCGGGGCAGGGGCCACGGTTCTGGCCGAGGATCAGGCCTGGGTGCGGCCCACGAACGGCCTGACCGTGGGCCTCGACACGCACCTGCGCGCCTTCGAGGACAGCGTGAGGCGGTTCGCGCCGCACCTGCTGACGCGGGCCGCGGGCCGGGACGCGCACGGCAAGCTCCGGCTGCCCCTGACCCGGCCGGGGGGCCGGACCACGCTGGACACGCTGCTGGTCTTCGGCCTGCCCCCGCAGCCGGACGCAGCGGCGCGGGTGCGGGCCGTATGGGAGGCGACGGGCGTGCCGCTCACCCCGGCGGCCCGGCAGGCGGCGGCCGGGGGGGTCCAGGCGCTGCTGCCCCGCCTGCGGGTGCAGGGCGTGACGCGGGAGAACGTGGTGGAGGCGGCGCAGGCGCGGCTGGCCCTCAGCCCCCCGGAAACCGGAACACTTCCGGGAAGCGCTGGCGGTTGAGGGGTTCGCCGTAGACCTCGGGGATGCCGTGTGGGTCCTCGATCCAGGCGTGGCCCTGGACACCCGCCGGGCCGCGCGCCACCCCACTCACGAACACGGCGAGATGCCCCAGGCGACGCAGCGCGCGGTAGGTGGCGTAGGCGCGCGGCACGCAGGTCCCCACCTGCGACTGCCGGGGGTAGAAGCGCCGGGTGAGCCAGGTTACGCCCTCCACCACGTCCTCCATCGTCGCCAGCGGCAGAGAACGGCCCGGCCCCGGCGGCGTCCAGCGCGCGAGGTGGTGGCGGGGGTCCCCGCCCACGCGAACGGCCCACGCGGCCGCCAGCACGTCGGGCAGCAGGGCGGGCAACCAGCGCCAGAGACGGCGCAGCACCCGCCAGCGGTTGTGCCAGCGCAGCCGACCGGGTCGCAGGCCGTCGCGCCGCACCGCGTGCAGCAGCGCGGGCCGGGTTGCGGGTTCCCCCAGCGCGAAGTGCCCCCGCTCCGGGTCGCACACCTGCCGGAAGGCGGCCCAGGTGTGGACGGCCCCCAGCTCACGCGCGCGGGCGGCCAGCGCCTCTGCCGTGAGGTCAGGGTGTCGCAGCAAGCGCCGCATATCCGCGTAATCGGCGGGTTTGAGGCCGCCCTGGTCGCCCCCCCACTGGCGGCCCGCGGCCAAATTCACCACCAGGGCGTCGCGGGGGTCGGGCCGCCAGATCGGCACACCCTCCCAGTCCACCCGCCGCGCCGCCGCCCACACCGCCCGTGTGAGGGCACGCACCCGCGCCTGACTGCCCGCCGTCCAGCCCACCACGAAGCGGTGAACGTCGAGCCGGAGGTGCCCGCCGGGGCTGTACAGGTGGGCGCTCTCGTGGGTCCAGCGCTCCGGAAAGGCGTGTTGCCCGTCGCTGCGCCAGCCGCGCGCCAGGGCCAGGTGCACTGCCCGCGTGACGGCAGCGGGGTCGGCGGGCAGCAGCACGTCCACGTCGCCGTAGAAGCGTTCGCCGGGGGTCATGTACTCGAACTCGGCCAGCGCGAAGCCCTTGAACAGCAGGGCCCCAATTCCCGCCTCCGCCCAGGCCGCCAGCAGGGGCCGCAGCTCGGCGCGAAGCCGGGCGTGACGAGTGCCCAGCGCCAGCGGCCCCGCCCGCAGCGCGCCGCGCAGGGGGTCGCCCTCCGGCAGCCGCCCCCGCACCTCCCCCGCCAGGCCCGCCGCGAGGAGGTGCGGCACGTCCTCCGGCCCCACCTGCGGCGGGTCGGTGGTCAGCGCGCGCACGAGGACCACCGGGTCGGGGAAGGCGGACGGCTGGGTCATCCCGAACGGCTCCAATTCCTGCTCCTCTGGCGTTTTTTCAGAGGAGCCGCCATCTTCACAGCTTCGGTATGTTTCGCAACGCGCCTCAGAACGCCACCTCCTGCACGACCGGGTGCAGCAGCACCTCGTCGATGCGGGCGTGCGGGGGCGCGGTCAGGGCGTACAGCACGGCGTCGGCCACGTCGGCGGGGCGCAGCCACTCGGCCTTGTGTTCGGCCCCCTGCACGCTGCCCGCGAAGAAGGTGTCCACCATGCCGGGGCGAATCTCGGTCACGCGCAGGCCGTAGCCCTGGCCCTCGGCGGCGAGCGCCTGCGTCAGCGCCCGCTGCGCGTACTTGCTGGCGGTGTAGAGTGCGCCGTTCGCAAAGGTCCGGGCCGACACGTCGCTGGTGACGTTGACCACCTGCGACCCCCCGCCCCGCGCGTGCCGCTCGCGGAAGTGCCCAATCAGGGCGCGCGTGACCAGCAGCGTGCCCAGCACGTTGGTGTCCATCACGCGGTGATACTCGGCCAGCGTGATCTCCTCGATGGGCTGGAAGGAGCCGACCCCCGCGTTGTTCACCAGGGCGGCCACCCCGGCCCGCACCGCCGCTCCCGCGAAGGCGGCCACGCTCGCCTCGTCGGTCACGTCCAGGGGGTGAAACTCTGCGCCGTCCAGGCTGAGGCCGCTCACGTCACGCGCGCCCGCGATCACACGCGCCCCCCGTGCGGTCAGCGCCTGCGTCACCGCCCAGCCGATGCCCTTGCTGGCCCCGGTCACGGCGACGACCCGTCCGGCCAGCGGGGTGTCCTGTCCTGTCGCTGTCATGGGGGCAGGGTAGCAGGCCCTCTCCCGGCCACCCGGTCATACGGATTCCGGCCCCAGCCGTTATCCTTCGGGAAAGCGCCGAAGGCTAGCTCCATTCTGGAATCCGTCCTTTTCCTTCTCTGCTACGCAGCTCTGCGAGTCCTTCCAGTCGGGTTTCGCAGTTATTGCATAACTGCTCAACCGGAATCCTTATCAGCCCGTATACTCGGAATATGACCGTCACCGCTGCCGTGACCATGCGAATGCCCCAGCGCGCCTGAGCGGCTGGGGCGGGGCGGGGTGTGCGGAGGCAGGGCACCCCGCCCCGCTTGTCTCAGGTGCTTTTGAGGGGCAGATGATTTTTTCCGTATCTTTGGGAAGTTGCCCGGCGTTCCTCTCATCAGGGACCGGCCGGGCGGGGGGCCGCGCATGACGAAACAGGCTGAAGCCGAACAGAACAGGTTCTTTATCACGACCGCGATTGACTACTTGACCGGACCACCCCATGCCGGGCACGTGTACGAGAAAGTGCTGGCCGACGCGCTCGCGCGCTATCACCGCCTCGCCGGGTATGACGTGACCTTCCTGACCGGGACGGACGAGCATGGCGAGCGTATCGTGAAGCTCGCCGCGCAGGAGGGTGTGACGCCGCAAGCCTTTGCGGACAATCTCAGCGACAACGCTTTCAGAAGCCTGTGGGACCGGCTGGAAATCAGCTACGACGACTTTATCCGTACGACGGAGGGCCGCCACAAGCGCTTCGTGACCGAGATTCTCCAGCGCGTGTACGACGCGGGCGACATCTACTTCGCGGAGTACGAGGGCCTGTACTCGGTCGGCGCGGAACGCTACGTCACCGAGAAGGAACTGGTCGAGGGGCCGGACGGCATCCGCCGCTTTCCCGGCGACAAGGACCCGCCCGAACTGCGCCGCGAGGCCAACTACTTCTTCAACATGGAGAAGTACCAGACCTGGCTGCTGGAGCACATCCAGAACAATCCCGACTTCATCCAGCCCGCCGGATACCGCAACGAGGTGCTGGAGATGCTGCGCGAACCGATCGGGCCGCTGAGCATCAGCCGCCCCAAATCGCGCGTGCCGTGGGGCATCGAGCTGCCCTGGGACCCCGACCATGTGACCTACGTGTGGTTCGACGCGCTGCTGAACTATGTGTCGGCCCCCGTCAGCCGCGGCATGGACGAGGACATCATCGGTCTGGCGTGGCACGTGATCGGCAAGGACATCCTCAAGCCGCACGCGGTGTTCTGGCCGACCATGCTCCGGGCGGCGGGGCTGCCGGTCTACCGCAAGCTGGTGGTCCACAGCCACATCCTCGCGGAGGACGGGCGCAAGATGGGCAAGAGCCTCGGCAACGCCATCGACCCCGAGCAACTCGTGCGCGAGTACCCCGCAGACGCCATCCGCTACACGCTGCTGCGCGAGGCCAGCCTGAGCGCCGACAGCCCCTACGGCGAGGGGATTCTGGTGTCGCGCCTGAACTCCGACCTGGCGAACGACCTGGGCAACCTGCTCTCGCGCACGGTCAGCATGATCCAGAAGTACCGGGGCGGCGTGCTGCCGCAGGCGCTGGAGGTGGGCGAGCGCGAACGCGAGATCGAGGCCGCGGCGCTGGCCCTTCCCGGCGAGGTGCTGCGGCTGGCGCGTGACCTGAAGGTGAACATGGCGATCGAGGAGGCCATGAACTTCGTGCGCGACCTGAACCGCTACATCGCGGAGAGCCAGCCCTGGAACCTCGCCAAGTCTGAGGAGACGGCGCGGCGGCTGGATACGGTGCTGTACACCGCCGCCGAGGGCCTGCGCGTAGCGAGTGTGGCGCTGGAGGCCGTGATTCCCGGCAAGGCCCGCGAACTGCGCGCGCAGCTTGGCCTGGGCAGGCAGTCGTACAGCCTGACCGGGGCCTGGGGCCTCACGCCCGCCGGAACGCACGTGGTGGGCGGCCCGGTCCTCTTCCCCAAACCGGAATGGCCCAAACCGGAGCCGAAAGAGGCCACCGAAAGTCCCAGACCCACCCCCAGAAAAGAGAAGAAAGTCATGACACAGACTCCAGAAACACAGACTCCCGACGTCAAGCCCGCCGGACAGCAGCCCGCACCCACCCCCACGGCCACCCCCGCCGCCGCCGAGCCGCTGATCTCCATCGACGACTTTGCCCGCCTGGACCTCCGCATCGCGGAAGTGGTCGCCGCCGAGGCAGTGGAAAAGGCCGACAAGCTGCTGAAACTCACGGTGCGGCTGGGTGACGAGACGCGCACGGTGGTGAGCGGCATCCGCAAGTGGTTCGCGCCCGAGGACCTGGTGGGCCGCAAGGTGGTGCTGGTGGCGAACCTCAAGCCCGCGAAGCTGCGCGGCATCGAGTCCCAGGGCATGATTCTGGCCGCCGAGGACGACCAGGGCAACCTCGACCTAGTGGGGACGCGGCTGGAGCTGCCCAGCGGCACGAAGGTGAGGTAAGCGGGACGTGGTGCGCGGTACGCGGTGGGGCAGCGCCTTTCCCGCGTACCGCGTCCTGCGTACTGCCTCCTGCGTCCCGCCTCCCCCCGCCCCTCCCGCTACACTGCCCCCATGCCGTTCGTCATCGTCTCGGGCCTGTCGGGGAGTGGAAAGAGTACCGTGCTGCGCACGCTGGAGGACGCGGGCTTCTTTACCACCGACAACCTGCCGCCGGAGCTGTGGGGCGCGATGCACGACCTGGCGCAGGCGCGCGGACTGGAGCGGGTGGCGGTCAGCACCGACGCGCGCACGCGGGACTTTCTGGGGGCGCTGGAAGACAGCTACGTGCGGCTCTCGCGCCGCCGCGAGGACCTGCGGGTGCTGTTTCTGGAGGCCGACTCGGAGGTGCTGCTGCGGCGCTACAACCTGACGCGGCGCGAGCATCCGCTGGGCGAGACGCTGCTGGTGGACTTCGTGCGCGAGCGCGAGCTGCTGGCCCCGCTGCGGGCGCTGGCCGACATCGTGATCGACACGACGAACCTCAGCGCGGCGGACCTCTCGCAGAAGGTGCTTCAGACGCTGCGGCTGGAGCAGGACTTTCACCTGCGGCTGCTGAGCTTCGGCTTCAAGCACGCCCCCCCGCGCGACGCGGATCTGGTGATCGACGTGCGCTCGCTGCCCAACCCCTACTACGACCCGGCGCTGCGCCCCCGCACCGGGCTGGAGGCCGACGTGGCCCGCTACGTCTTTCAGGACGGGGCCTCGGAGCGGTTCTACGGGGAGGTGCGCGATTTCGTGCGGTCGGCGGCGGGGCGCGCGCGGGACTCGGGGCGGCGGGGCTACACGGTGGCGATTGGCTGCACGGGCGGGCAGCACCGCTCGGTGGCCGTCGCGGCCCGGCTGGCGCAGGACCTGGCCGACCTGGGGGCACAGATCACCGACCACCGCGACATTCCACCCGGCGACGGGCCGCTGGAGGCGGGCGGATGAGCGAGCTGCCCCGCAGCGAGGCCGCGCGGGCACGCCGCCGGGCCAGGATGTGGCTCACGCCGGGCATGGGCGTGAAGCGCTGGCTGCTGCTGTTCATCGTCTGCACCTTCGTGGGCGCGGTGGGGTTTCTGCACTTCACCTGGACGGGACCGCTGCATTTCGTGGCGACCCGCTGGATTCTGTGGCTCAATGCGCTGACGGGCAGCAACTTCCTGCCGCTGTACGCGGCGGGCATGGCCGTGATGGCGCTCTCGCTGGCGGGGGCGTTCCTGAGCATCGTGATGCTGAACCGCTCGCTGCTGCGCTCGACCGGCACGGCCCCGGAAACGGCGGTGGACCTGATCTATTCCCACCGCGCCCTGTCGCGCGGGCCGCGCATCGTGGCGGTGGGGGGCGGCACCGGCCTATCGAACCTGCTCTCGGGGCTGAAGGCGCACACCGGCAACATCACCGCCGTCGTGACCGTCGCGGACGACGGCGGCTCCAGCGGGCGGCTGCGCGAATCGCTGGACATGATCGCGCCCGGCGACCTCACCGACTGCTACGCGGCCCTCTCGGACAGCCCGGTGCTCGCCCGGCTGCTGCTGCACCGTTTCGGGCGCGGCGAGGGGCTGGAGGGCCACACCTTCGGCAACCTGCTGCTCGCCACCCTCAGCGAGGAACAGGGCGGCCTGCAAGGCGCGATGCGTGACGTGCACGAGGTACTGCGGGTGCGCGGGCAGGTCTTTCCGGCCACCACCATGCCCGCCACCCTGGTCGCGCGGCTCTCGGACGGGCGCGAGGTGCGCGGCGAGAGCGGACTGGCGCAGCAGGTGGGCACCGCCCGCGTCCAGGACGTGCGGCTGGAACCGCCGGACCTCCCCGCCCTGCCTGCCGTGCTCGACGCCCTGCGGGACGCCGAACTGATTGTGCTGGGGCCGGGCAGCCTGTTTACCAGCATCCTCCCCGCGCTGCTGGTGCCGGGTATCGCGCAGGCGGTCCGCGACTCGGGCGTGCCGCTCGTCTATGTCGCCAGCCTGATGACCGAACCCGGCGAGACCACCGGCCTGAGCCTGGAAGACCACGTGACCGCCATCACCACCCACCTGGGCCGCGCCCCCGACTGGGTGCTGCTCAACAGCACGCCTGTGCCGCCCCGCGTGCAGGCCCGCTACGCCCTGGAAGGCGCGCAGGTGCTGAACCTGCAAGGGGCCAGCCGCGACCTGCGCGGGCGGGTCCGCAGTGCCCCCCTCCTCCAGCCCGGCGACATCGCCCGCCACGACCCGGCGGCCCTGGCCCAGGCCCTGCTCTCGCTGATTGCGCGCACCCGCTCGGCGGCATGAGCGAGTAAGGGGTGAGCGAGCGGGGGTGAGGTTGCGCCCTCTGCTCACAGCCGCCGGAAGCTGGCCCCTCCCCCTCCCCTGTTCACCCCCCGGCAGTCAGCCGCTATGCTGGCGCGCGTGCTGACGCTTCTCACCGCCGCGCTCCTGTCCTTTTCCGATCCTGCGGGGGACGCGCGCGGAGACGGCGGCTACATCCTGCCCACCCGCCCGGCCATGAGCGCCGACGCGCTGGACCTGCGCTCCTTCCAGGCCAGGCCGCAGGGGGGCGGGATGCGCTTCGTGGTGGGGCTGGGCCGCATCGAGAATCCCTGGGGTGCGCCGGGCGGCTTCTCGGCAGGCGTGACGGACATTTTCGTGGGGGGCGGACTGGGGGGGCAGCGCACGCTGGACGGGCTGCGGTTGAACACCACGGGCGGCGGCTGGGAATACCACCTGCGCGTGACGGGTTCGGGCAGCACGCTGGAGCGGGTGCCGGAAGGCGGGGGCGCACCCGTCCGCCTACCCGACCCCACCATGCGGGTAGAGGGGACCAGCCTGGTGATAGACGCGGCGGTTCCCCCCGGTGAGTACGCCTACTGGGTCACCAGCAGCGTGTACTCGCCCCTCACGCCCGACGGGGTGCTGCGGCCCGTGACCACGCCCGGCCCCACCGCCCTCCAGGCAGGCCGCGCCGACGCGCCGGTGCCGGTGGATGTGCTGTCGCCCTCCGGCGACCCCGCCCCCTACACGCAAGGCACGCTCGCCCCGGTCGGCCGCACGCGCGACACGCGCACGCTGGTGCTGGTGGGACTGGGGGGGCTGGGCCTGCTGCTGGTGGTGGCGGCCACCGTGCGGGTGTGGCGGCGGGGCGACTGAGTGAGGGTGCCCGCCCCCCTGCTGATTCTGCTGGCCGCCGTGCTGTGGGGCCTGCTGGGCATCCTGGGCAAGAACGCGCAGGCGGCCGGTGTGGGGCCGCTGGAGGTGGCCTTCTGGCGGGCGGCGCTGGGCGGGGGCCTGTTCGCGCTGCACGCCGCCCTGACCCGTGCGCCCCTGCCCCGCGGGCGTGACCTGTGGCTGACGGTGGCCTTTGGCGTGGTGGGCGTCAGCGTCTTTTACGGGGCCTACCAACTGGCGGTGCGGGCGGGCGGCGCGAGCCTCGCCAGCGTGCTGCTGTACACCGCGCCGGCCTTCGTGGCGCTGCTGGGCTGGGCGCTGCTGCGCGAGCGGCTGGGCGTGCGCGAGGGGCTGGCGGTTGCCGGAACCCTGGGGGGCATCGCCCTCATCAGCCTGGGCGGGGGCCAGGGCGTGAACGTGACGGTGGCGGCACTGGGCTGGGGCCTAACCGCCGGATTCACCTACAGCCTGTACTACCTGTACGGCAAGACCTTCTTCGCGCGCTACGCGCCCACCGCCCTCTACGCCGTCGCGCTGCCGGTGGGGGCACTGGGGCTGCTGCCCTTCGTGAGCTTCAGCGCCAAGACGACCGCCGCGTGGGGGAGCCTGGTGGGCATCGCGGTGCTGAGTACCTACCTGGCCTACCTCGCCTACAGCGCGGGCCTGAAGCGGCTGCCCGCCACCCGCGCCAGCGTGATTGCCAGCCTGGAGCCGGTGGTGGCGGCGGGCCTGGCCGCCCTGCTGTTCGGGGAGCGCCTCTCCCCCACCGCGCTGCTGGGGGCGGCGCTGGTGGTTGGGGCAGCGCTGCTGCTCAGCGTGGGGGGGCGGGACGGGTAAAGTTCAGCCCGAAGAGGTCCGCACGCAAATACTCGGTGTTCCACAGCCGGTAGGCCCGCAGCCCCAGCCACATGTCGTCGAGCGGCAGGGCCAGGCCGCCCCCGTCGTCCTTCAGCTCGAAGCAGAACACGGGTTCCTGCACGGCGCACAGACGCCGCCCACTCAGGAGGTAGACCTGGCCGTCCGCCCGCTGCCAGCGGCCCTGAAGCTGCACCGCGTCCAGACGCCGGACCAGACGCGGCAGGCCGTCCGCCGGGTTGAACCACAGCAGCCCGCCCCCGACCCAGAGGGCGAGCGAGACCGCCTGCGCCGAAACCAGCACGGCACTCGCCGCCAGCAAGGGGCGGTGCCGGGTCCGCCGCATCACCCACAGGCCCAGCAGAACGCTTCCCAGACTCCCCAGCCACTTCCCCGGAAGACCGAACGAGGAGTGCGCGAACGCCCACACGGGAAAGCCCACGCTGAGCAGCAGGACCAACCACCGCCACCCCCACACCCTTACGACCTCCCCAGCAGCCCGGCCACCACGACCGGCCCACACAGCAGCACGGGACAACCGACCAGCAGCAGGAGGCCCCAGAAGCGGCGCGGAATCAGAAACGTCAGGACCACCAGGGCTACGCCCACCACAAGCAGGGCCAGCAGCACCCACCCCAGCGGGGACAGGACGAGGAGCAGTGGAAAAGCGTCCACGCTCCAGTGTGGCATTCAGAGCCTCTTTTAGAGCATTTGTCGTAGAGATGGCTGCTTTTTTTGACCCTCTCCCCTGGCGGGAGAGGGCCTTGCGCAGCAAGGGGAGAGGGGGAAAAGGGCACGCCCTCCCGGCGCACCCCGCCTGTCCTGAGGACCCTTTTCAAACATGCATTCAGGGGAGGACGGGGCCAGACAGGACGGGGCCAGGCTCACCCGCCGCCCCTTCCGTCTTCAATGCCCCTCCAGGTCGAAGTCCCATTCGAAGGAGCGGCCCCAGGGCAGCGAGGCATCCTCCAGGCGGTAGGTCAGGCCGACGCGCAGGGGGAAATAATCGCGGGCGAGGGCCAGCAGCCTGGCCTGGCCCTCCGGGGTGTTCAGCTCGGCCTCGGGAATGGCCTGGCGAAGGGCAGCGCGCACCTCGGCGCTGTAGATCACGTCGTTGGCGTACTCGCGGGCGAGCAGGGCGTCCTGGCGCAGCGGGTCGGCCCCCTCCAGCGAGAGGCGGGCGTGGGCCAGCGCGGTGCCCAGGTTGTTGCCGGGCGTGCCCCAGGCAGCCAGCGCACGCAGATTGGCATGCTGGCGCAGGGTGGCGAGGTCGGACCACAGCCGCGTGTTGCCCAGGTTCACCTGCGCCACGTCCGCGACGGCGACCGGGCCGCGCCGCAGCAGGGCACTGACCCGCAGGGCCGCCTGGCGCGGATCGCCGCCGTTGTACACGTACAGCGTGAGGTCGGCCGGGCCGGAATCCACCACACGGAAGCTGCTGGCCTGGGCATGGTTCGCCGCGCTCTGCGTCAGGGGGATGCCCTCGTACTTGATAACGGCACGCGCCTTCGCCGGGTCGCTGTACTCCACGCGCACGGTGCGCTCGGCCGGGGCCTCGGCGCGGGCCACCAGCAAGCTCAGCACCTCGTCGGCCCCGGGGTAGACGCGCACGTTGGCGGGGGCCTCCTTTGCCAGCGCCGCACCCTCTGCCGGGGCGGGGCTGCCGGGGAGGGCGTCGTCCCAGGTGACGTGCAGTTCCTTGAACACCCCGTCCCGCGCCCAGTTCAGCATCTCGCGCACCACGGCCAGGTTCCGCGCCCGGTCGGTGGCGTCGGGTTCGCGCGGCAGGGTGATGAAGGCGTAAACCGGCTGATGCGTCCGGGCCTGCCAGTCCCGGACGGGCTGGAGGCGGGCCAGGGCCTGCGGCGCGGTCAGCGGGCTGCTGCGCGACTGCACCAGGCCCCCGTAGGCAAAGGCATCCAGCGCGACCACCAGCGGCTGGTCGGTGGGTTGGGCATTCAGCCAGGCCGCCAGCGCCGCCGGGTCGGCCCCACGCTCCGCGTTGCCCAAGAGGTCGGCGGGGGGCACCTCCACCTGACCGCCGTCCACCCCCGCTATCAGGGCCGGAAGCACCCGCGTCGCCGGGCGCGAGTCGAGCGGCACGAGAATCTGCGCGCCCACCGGCGGGGCGAGCAGCAGCGCGGACAGCAGCGGGAAAAGACGCCTCATACCCGGCAGCCTAGAGGCGGCAGGTGAGCGGCAGCCGAGCAGAGCGTGTAGAGGCCGGGCCGCCCGCAAAAACCCCGCACCACGCGGGGAGGTTCCCTCAGGGTGCGGGGTAGGGCGAACAGCTCTCAGGAACGCTGCACGTCGTCGGTGGCCGCAGCGGGCGTGACCGTCTGGGGGATGACGGCCTGGGGAGCCACCGGGGTCGCGGCCTGGGCCTGGGCAATCGGCGGCACGACGGCCTGGGCGACCACCGTCTGGGCGGGAGGCGCGGCCTGGGCGGGCGTCTCGCGCAGGCTGCCTTCCAGTTCCTCCTTGAGGCCCTGGGTACTCTTGCGGAATTCGCGGATGCCCGCGCCCAGGCTCTTGCCCATCTCGGGCAGCTTCTTGGGGCCGAACACGAGCAGCGCGACGATCAGGATGACAAAAAGTTCGGGAGCACCGATGTTGGGCATGTGTGGACCTCCGTGGGATGGACGGAGCCTGAGAAGCGGCGTCCTGCCCAGAGTGTAGACCCTGCGCCCTCAGCCAAACGTCAGGCCGGCATGAGAAGTACTGAAAGGGTCAGGAGGCCAGAAGAGTCAGGAGGGCGGCGGCCCCTCCCGGTACGCCCGCAGCGTCCCGTTCATAAAGGCCACGTAGAGCGCCCCGGCAGCGGCCAGCGGCGTCGCCTGCACGCCCTCGCGCTCGCGCCGGCTCCAGCGCACGGCCCCGGTCTGCACGTCCAGCGCGGCCAGCTCGCCCGCCTCCGACGCGAGGAAGACCAGCCCGGCACTCAGGACGGGGCTGGCGGTGACGCGGCCTTCCAGGGTGTGCGACCACACGTCCTCGCCGTCCTCCAGGCGCAGGGCGCGCACGGTGCCGCCCCACCCGGCCACCACGACCAGCCCGTGCGTGACGGCCCCTTGAGTCACGGCAGGCGCGGCCCAGATTTCGTCCTCGATGTCGTAGGTCCAGAGGGTGGGGTCGGGCGAGGCGAGCTGCACGCGGCCGGACGCGGCACTCAGGCTCAGGGCGTGGACCTCGCCGGGCCAGGTGGGGACGATCAGGGTGGCCTGTCCCGGCGCGGTCGGAATCAGGGCGGGGGTGGCGTGGACGGTGCCCACCTCCACCTTCCAGAGGGGCGTGCCGCTGCGGGCATCCAGCGCGTGCAGCCAGCCGTTCTCGTCGCACAGCAGGGCCGCCCCCGCCCAGACCACCGGGGAGGCGGCGACCGGGCCGCCCGCGCGGTAGGCCCAGGCGAGTTCGCCGGTGCGGGCGTCCAGCGCGTGCAGGTGCCCGTCGCGGCTGGCGGCCAGCACGCGGCCCGCCCAGAGGGTCGGCGCACCCGTGAACTCGGCGCGGGCCTGGTGCCGCCACGCTTCCTGCCCGTCCGCGAGCCGCACGCGGCGCAGGGTGCCGTCCCAGGCCCCGTACAAGATGTGGCCGTCCAGGAAAGTCGCCGGGGCCGTCACCTCGTCGCGGGCGGCGTAGGTCGCGTAGGGCCGCCCGGAGGCGTGCATCAGCACCAGTTGCCCGCCGCGCGTGCCGACCGCCAGCAGGTCGCCCTCGCCCACGACGGCGGCGGGCCACGTCACCTCGCCGGGGAGGGGCACACTCCAGGCCTCGCCGAGCGTCTCTGCACGGGCGGGGCCGTCGGGGTGTTCGCCGGTGCGGGCGCGGCCCCCCCGGTACTGACCGCGCGCGTGCCTCACCCACACGTCGCGCCGCGCGAGTGCCCACAGGTGCGCGGCGGCCTCGCCGCTTTCGGGGCGGTCCTCGGGCTTCTTGGCAAGCAGGGCCAGCAGCACCCGCGCCACCGCGTCGGGCACGGCGGGATTCAGGTCGCGGGGGTCGGGTACCTGCTCGTAGACATGCTGGAACAGCACGCTCTGGTCGCTGTCGCCCACGAAGGGCGGCGAGCCGCAGGCCACCCGGTACAGCACCGCCCCCAGCGCGTAGAGGTCACTGCGCGGCCCCACGCCCACCCCGCGCGCCTGTTCGGGGGCCATGTAGGCGGGCGTGCCCAGCGTGACGCCGCTGCGGGTGAGGTGGCGCGAATGCTCGCTGAGGGCCACCAGCCCGAAATCCATGATGCGCGGCATCCGCGCGTCGTCCAGCAGGATGTTGCCCGGTGTCAGGTCCCGGTGGACGATGCCCTGGGCATGGACATGCCCCAGCGCGCGCGAGGCGAAGGCCGCCGCCGTCAGGAAGTGCGCCAGCGGCCCCGGCGCGTCCTCCAGCGGGCCGAGGGCCGTCACCGGGCCGCCCGTCAGCAGCGGCATCGTGAAGAACACGCGCGCGGCTCCCCCCGCGTCCTGCGCCTCGCCCAGGTCCAGCACCGGCACCACGCCGGGGTGCGTCAGGCGGGCCAGCGTCCGCACCTCGCGCAGAAAGCGGGCGCGGTCGCCGTCGGGGAGGTGGGGGTGCAGCACCTTGACGGCCACCTCGCGGTCGAGCCGCAGGTCACCTGCGCGGTAGACCTTCGCGCTGCCGCCCTCGCCCAGCAGGGCGCGCAGCACGTAGCGGTCGTTGAGGGTCGCGCCAGCCTCCATCGCAGGGAGTGTAGCGCCGGGGGCGGGAACGTGCGTGCCGTACCATTTCAGTATGCCCTCACAACGTGCCGAG
The DNA here is from genome assembly GCF_039545055.1 of Deinococcus carri. NCBI lineage: Bacteria > Thermotogati > Deinococcota > Deinococci > Deinococcales > Deinococcaceae > Deinococcus > Deinococcus carri. The sequence goes on along the minus strand of NZ_BAABRP010000001.1, from coordinate 664,119 downwards.
CTTGATGTTCGTGGCTACCGGAACGAACCGCTGGAGTACCGCTACCGGAGACAGGCAGATAAGCCAGCGGGGCTGGGTCTGCTCCTGCCGGGCATGGGTTACGGTCTCGCGCATCCGGGCCTGCGTTACTCTGCTCTGCTGCTGGACGAGCTGGGCTTTGATACGTTCGGCCTGGAAACCCGCTACAACAGCGAGACCTTCAAAAATGCTTCCGACGAGGAGGCGCTCGCCTGGCTGGGAGCAGACGTGGCCGGCGCTCTGGCCGCGGCGAGGGCCGCCCGTGATTCCTCGCGGCTGTGTATCGTCGCCAAATCCCTGGGCACCCTGGGCCTGCACCTGCTGCTGAGCGGGGAACCGTTGCCGCCCCAGACCAGCCTGGTCTGGCTCACGCCGCTGCTCCAGTACCCGGAGGTGCGGGAGAGCATCAGGCAGCAGGCCTCTCACTCCCTGGTCGTGATCGGCACCGCAGACCCCCATTACCGGAAGGACTGGCTGGACGAACTCGCCGCAGCGGGAGCAACCCTTCTCGTTCTGGAAGGGGCCGACCACGTGTTCGAGAACACGGGCGACGCGCTGGCCTCGGTGGGCAACCTGGAACAGATCGTCGGGGGGATGAAGGCATTTCTCCAGGCGCACCCAGGACTCTGAGCGGCTTTCCGGGGGCCGCGTGCAACTCATGCCCGTTCATGCTCTGATGGCACCATGCGTCAACCAAACGTGCGCGCTGTGCTGGGCGCGCTGGTCGCGGGTGCCCTCACCCTGGGTTCCTTTGCCCTGGCGGCCGTCGAGAACGACCTGACGACCGTCCTGAAGTTCGGCCCCCGCGTGACCGGCAGCGCGGCCAACGAGCAGGCCCGCAGCTACTTCGAGGAGCAGTTCCGCACGCTGGGGTACACCACCCGGCGGGAAGCCTTCACCTACCCCCGCTTCGACGACCTCGGCTCGGACGTGCGGGTGGGCGAGCGCCTCCTCGCGGGCCTGGCCCTCCAGGGCACCGCGGGCGGCGAGGTGAGCGCGCCCGTGGTCCTCGTGCCCGGCGTGGGCACGCCCGAGGACTTCCGCGGGGTGGACGTGCGCGGCAGGGTCGCGGTGGTGCAGCGCGGCCAGATTCCCTTCCTCCAGAAAGCCCGGAATGCCCTCGCGGCGGGCGCGGCAGGGCTGATCGTGGTGAACAATGGGCCGGGGGAACTGCACGGCACCCTGGGCGAGCGGGTGGAGTTGCCGGTGCTGGCCGTCACACGTGAGGACGGCGCGGCCCTGCGGGAAGGACAGCCCGTCACGTTGTGGGTGCGCGTGCGCGAGGGCGAGGTGCGCGGCGTGAACGTGGTGGCCTCGCGGCCGGGCGTGACGCAACCCGACGTGCTGTTCGGGGGGCACCTCGATTCCGTCACGGGGGCACCGGGCGCGAACGACAACCTCTCCGGCAGTGTGGCCGTGCTGGAACTAGCCCGCCGGGCAGCGAATACGCCCCTCGCCGCCCACAGTTTCTTCGTGCTGTTCGACGGGGAGGAAGATGGCCTGCGCGGCTCGCGGGTATTCGTGAAGGAGAATCCCGGCCTGGTGCAACACCTGAAGGCCATGTTCAACTTCGACATGGTGGGCGTGAACGCCGCACCCCTCGCGGTGGGCGGAGACAGCGCCCTGGTAGACACCGCGCGGCAGGGAACGCCGACGCTGGGGACCTTCCCGGCGGGCGGGGACAGCGATCACGCCTCCTTTGCCCGCGCGGGTGTGCCGGTCCTGTTCTTCCACCGGGGGCTGGACGAGCACTACCACCAGCCGGGGGATACGCTGGCGGACCCGGCACTGATTCGGGGAACGGTAGACACGGCCCTGAGGGCGGCGGACGCGGTGCTGGGTGCCGTTTCTGCCGGAAAGTGACGGCGGGCGTTCTGACGGACTTCCCCAGGGCTGACGCTACCCTGCATCCATGACTTCCCCGCGCCCGCTGGATGCCGTCGTCGTCGGGGCAGGGCCGAACGGGCTGGCCGCCGCCATCACGCTTGCGCGGGCGGGGCTGCGGGTGCGGGTGCTGGAGCGCCACGCGCGGGTAGGCGGGGGCCTGAGCAGCGCCCCCCTCACCCTGCCCGGCTTCATTCACGACGTGGGCAGCGCGATTCATCCGCTGGGGTTCGCCTCGCCCGCCTTCCGCGAGTGGCCCCTGCACGCCTTCGGGCTGGACTGGGTGCAGCCGGATGCTCCTTACGGGCACGTGCTGGAGGACGGCACGGGCGTGGTGGTCGAGCGTGACCTGGAGGCGACCGCGCAGAGCTTCGGGGAAGATGCCGGGGCATGGCAGGCCCTCTTCGGCCCCCTGGTAGCGGGCTGGTGCGGCCTGCTGGACGACGTGTTGAAGCCGCTTCCGCGCCTGCCCCGGCACCCACTGACACTGGCTCGCTTCGGGCTGCGGGGGGTGCCACCGGCTACACTGACGGCACACCTGCTGAAAACGCCGGAGGCGCGGGCGGTGTGGGGGGGGCTGGCCGCCCATGCCAACCTGCCGCTGGGGACGCCGGGAACGGGCGCGGCGGCGCTGCTGCTGGGCACCCTCGCGCACACGGTCGGCTGGCCCTTTCCCCGCGGTGGGGCGCAGGCGCTTGCGGACGCGCTGGCCGCCTACCTGCTATTCCTGGACGGCGAGGTTGAGACGGGGGTGGAGGTGCGCTCACGGCGCGACCTGCCCGCCGCCCGCGCTGTGCTGGTAGATTCCAGCCCCGGCGTGCTGCTAGACCTGCTGGGGGACCGGGTGACGCCCGCCTACCGCGCCTGGCTGCGCCGCTACCGCTACGGCCCCGGCCTGCTGAAGCTCGACTACGCGCTAAGTGGCCCCGTGCCCTGGCGCGACCCCGCGCTCAGGCGGGCTGGAACGGTGCATCTCGGCGGCACGCTGGAGGCCATCACTGGGGCCGAGGCGGGCGTGGCGCGGGGAGTGGCCCCGGAGCGGCCCTACGTGCTGGCCGCCCAGCACACGCCCTTCGACCCCAGCCGTGCGCCCCCAGGACACCACACCCTCTGGGCCTACGCCCACGTGCCGCCCGGTACGCCCGACACCTACGCCACTGCCATCGAAGCCCAGCTGGAACGCGCCGCCCCCGGCTTCCGCGACCTCGTGCTGGCCCGTACCACGACGAACGCGCGGCAGCTTCAGGCCTTCAGCCCGGTCTTTCAGGGCGGCGACGTGAACGGCGGCCAGGGCGACCTGTGGGGCCTGCTCGCCCGCCCCGTGCCCACGGCGACCCCGTACCGCACCCCCGCCCCCGGCGTGTACCTGTGCAGCAGTGCCACACCCCCAGGCGGCGGCATCCACGGCATGAGCGGCTACTGGGCGGCGCGGGCGGTGCTGGGGGACGTGTTTGGGAAGTAGGCGGTGCGCGGGACGCAGTGCGCGGGAGGAAACAGACCGCGTACCGCGCACTGCCTCCCCTCAGTCCCCCAGAAACACCTGCCGCACGCACCCGCCCCCGGCTTCCCGCGGCGGCAACCCAGCCTCGGCGGCCTCGCGCAGGCGCTGGAGGACCATCGCGCGGGTCGGCCCCTCGCCGTAGATTTTGACGGCGTCGTCCGTGAGCAGGATTTCGAGGGCACCCTCTCCCTGCGTCACGCGGAAGACGCGGCCCGTGGGTTCGCCTGCGGTCGTGACCTGCGCTCCGGCGGGAAAGCCCTCGTGTTCCACCTGGGTCTGAAAGTCCATGGGGCTATTGTGCCCGTTCAGGCCGTGGGGACAGCCTCCCGGAGCTGGCCGGGCGTGACGGGTTCTCGCAGCAGGCGGGCGAAGGTCATCATGCCAGCTTCCTTACGGCCCCCAGTTTGACCCTTGGGGTCTACAGCATCAAAAGGTGCTGAGGATTGAAACACGAGGTCGCCACCCACGCTATACGTGAAGATGTACGCCCGGAAGTTCGGCTGCGAGATGAAGCGCAGGCTCTGGCGGGCGCGGTCCTCGCTGACCACGGCGTAGCGCCGCAGGAAGGCCAGCACCTCGGCTTCCGGTGCGCCGTCTTCGTGCAGCATCAGGGCCGCCGTGCCGCTGACGCTCTTCAGGCCCTCGCGGGCGCGGCTGGCGGCCAGGTACGCCCGCACGTCGTCGGGGTCCAGCCCGGCCATCCCCACCAGCTCGCCCGTCAGCCACGCTTCCAGTTCCTCGCGGCTCATCACGGCGGCGCGGGCGTTCACGGCGATGCCCTCGCTCACCACGCATTCGGGGGCGTTGATGAGTTGAATCCCGTGTTCCAGCCAGCCGCGCTCCCGCACCAGCCGCGCCTCCTTGGTCGCGTGTTCGGTGTGGTGACCGGGGTAGCCCTCGTGCGCCAGCAGGTCGGGAAGGTCGGGCAGCAGCAGGGGCAGGTCGGTGTTGAGGTCGATGCGGCTTCTCAGGTTGCCCAGCGGCCAGTTGTAGCCGGTCCAGGGCTTATCGCTGACCAGCCCGATAGAGAAGTCCTCGCCCTCCGGCAGGCCGAAGCGTTCGCGCGTCCGCTCGCGCAGCGTGGAGAGAATGGGCTGGGCCACCCGCAGGATGTCGTCTTTGAGCAGGACCACCCGTGACCGCAGCGCTTCCTCCCGCTCGTTCAGGGAACCGGAGCCGGGCAGCGCCGCGTCCAGCGCCCCCAGCGCCGCCTCCAGATCGGCCGTGTCCGCCCGCACGGGGTCGATGTCGTACAGGCCGCGCACCTCGTCGGCGTAGGGCAGCGTCTCGCCCGCGAGCCGCCGCGCCAGGGTGTGCATCGCCCGCACCTGCACGGTCAGGAAGGCCCGCCGCGCCTCGTCCTCCACCCCCGAAACCTCGTCCAGCAGGGCTTGCGCCTCCGCGCGCAGCTCGGCGGGGTCGCGCCGCGTCCGGTCGGCCCAGTCCTGGGGGCCGCCGTACCCGTCGATAAAGCCTTCCGAGTGCGCGTCGAGGGCGTGGGCGAGGCGGATGTAGCGTTCGGCGGGGTCGGGCGCAGGGGTCATGGGGGCAGGATAGACCGGCCCGCCGAGACTGGCGCCACCGCGTGTGCGCTGCGGGACGCCCAGGCAGCGGTCAGCCCGTCGAGAATTGCAGGGTCAGCGCCAGGATCGCCGTATTGAACACGAAGGCGAACAGCATGTGCCCCAGCACCGTGCGCCGCACCAGCTTGCTGGTGACCTCCACGTCCGAACTGGCGAAGGTCGTGCCCACCGTGAAGGCGAAATACGCGAAGTCCATCAAGTCCGGTACGTCGTCTTGCGGAAAGGTCAGGGGGCGGCCCGGCTGGCGGTAATACAGGAAGGCGTAGTGCAGGGCGTAGGCCAGGTGGGCCATCAGCCACGCGGTGGCGACCGCCAGCAGGCAGAGGCCCACCAGCCACGCCTCCTGCACCGCCGACAGCTCGAAGTTCGCGCGGGCCGGCAGGAAGCCCGCCGCCACCAGAAAGCCCAGCAGACTAGCGCTCAACACGAACGACAGGCCCGTGCGCCCGCCGAGCAGCCAGAAATCCAGCCAGGGACGGGCTTCCAGCAGCCGGGGAAACGGCCGGGTGGCCCACTGCCGCAGCACCGGCGCCGTGCTGCGCTGCACCGCCCACCAGGTCAGCAGCAGGTACAGCCCGTTGGCCACGTTCAGCGCCGTCATGATCCGCAGCACCGGGGGCAGGGCGTGCAAAGAAATGTAGGCGGCCCACAGCGCCGCGCTCCACAGCGCGCTGCGTTCGTACTGGCCCCAGGGGTTGACCTGCATCTGTCCATTATCGTCAGCCTTGTCAGCCGCCCGTCTAGCCCCCGGAGCGTGCCCAAGGCCCCTGGCCGAGTACCCAGCGGCCGCTATCCTGCCTCCCGTGACCCTGTTCGACCCGCCCGCCCCCCTGCCCGAACGCCTGCGCCCGCGCACCGTGGCCGAGGTGGTGGGCCAGTCACACCTGCTGGGGCCGGGCAGGCCGCTGACGCGCCTGCTGCAAAGCGGACGCCTCGGCTCGCTGATTTTGTGGGGACCGCCGGGCGTGGGCAAGACGACGCTGGCACGCCTCATCGCGGCGGAGGTCGGGGCGCATTTCATCCCGCTGTCGGCGGTGTCGGCGGGCGTGAAGGACGTGCGCGAGGCAGTCACGGAAGCCGAGCGGCTGCGGGGCCGGGGCCAGCGCACCATCCTCTTTCTGGACGAGATTCACCGCTTCAACAAGGCGCAGCAGGACGCCCTCCTGCCCCACGTCGAATCCGGCCTGCTGACCCTGATCGGCGCGACCACCGAGAACCCCAGTTTCGAGGTGAACCCGGCGCTGCGCTCGCGGGCGCGGACGCTGGTGCTGGAGGCCCTGACGCAGGAGGAGGTGCGCAGCCTGCTGGACCGGGCGCTGACCGACCCGCGCGGGCTGCCGGGCGTCACGGCCTCCGACGAGGCGCTCGACCTGCTCGCGCGGCTGGCCGAGGGGGACGCGCGGCGGGCGCTGGGGACGCTGGAGGTGGCTGCCACCCTCACCAATCCAGTCACGCCGGAAGCGGTCACAGAGGCCTTCGGGCGGCACCTCCCGGCGATGGACAAGAACGGCGAGGACTTCTACAACCTGATTTCCGCCCTGCACAAGAGTGTGCGTGGGTCGCACGTGGACGCCTCGCTGTACTGGCTGGCACGAATGCTGGAAGGCGGCGCGGACGCCCACTACGTCGCCCGCCGCATCGTGCGGATGGCGTCGGAGGACATCGGCCTGGCGGACCCGCAGGCGCTGCGGCTGTGCATCGCCGCGCGCGACGCGATGGAGTTCCTGGGCAGCCCGGAAGGCGAACTCGCGCTCGCGCAGGCGGTGGTGTATCTCGCCCTCGCGCCCAAGAGCAACAGCGTGTATGTCGCGTGGAAAAAGGTCCGGAAGGCCGTGCAGGAGGGCGAGACTTTGCCCGTGCCGGTTCACCTCCGCAACGCCCCCACCTCGCTGATGCGCGCGCAGGGGTACGGCCAGGGCTACGCCTACTACTTCGACGACCCCGAAGGCAGTTTCGCGCAGAACTACCTGCCCGACGGTGTGAGCCTCGACCTCTACGAACCGACCGGCGAGGGCTGGGAGGCGCGGGTGGCCGAGCGGTGGCGGAAGTTGCAGGCGGCGCACGGGGAGGGGCAGGAATAGACCTTCTGCGGAAGACGGCGGGAGGTGTCTAAAGGTCTGAAGGTCCAACTGTCTAACGGCCAGAAACATTGGTTGTGGGCTGCTTTTTCGCGGTCAGACGGATTCCGATTGAAGGGTGTTGAAAACACCCGGAAATCCGACCAAAGGGAGAAGGAACAAGGGCGGATTTCGGGAGATGGATGAACAGGCGGTGCTCTCCCGACTGTTCAGGAATTGGACGGAATCCGTAGCAGACGGTTAGACCTTTAGACTCCCCGCGCAGGAGAGCGCCACCTCCAGCGGGGGAAGTGGCGCTCCGGGGGCGCGGCGTGCGTCAGGGCCTGGTCGTGAAGGGTGAAACGTGCCCGGTGAAGGGTGCGGGGTGCTGGGCAAGAGGTGTGAGGAAGTGAGCTGCCCCGCGCTCTACAAGGAGGTGTACGGCTTGAACCCGCCGTGGGTGTGGCCCTCGCCCGCTGCGCGCGCCCCCGCCGTCATTTTAGGTCATCTGGCACTCTGCGCTCCTCACGACAGGTCGGTCAACCAGTTGGTCTGCTGAATGCGGGTGTCCAGTTCGCGGCGCTCCTGGGCGAGGACGTCCACCTGCTTCTGGAGGTCGCGGGCAGGGACCACCGCGACCATCCTCACCTCGCTGTTGCTGTAGCGCGTCTGCTTGAGGGTGGCGGCCTCGGCCATGCCGCGCAGCACGCGGAGGCGCAGGTCGAGCATGTCGCGGCGCGTCAGGGCCTCGGTCAGGGTGAGGCCGCCTTCCAGCGTGGTCGTCAGGTTGGCGCGGTGGATGCGGGGCAAGAGACTTTCCAGCGCCGCTGTGACGGTCAGGAACTCGTTCAGCAGCAGCAGGGGGTCCTCGGCGGGGAGGTCGCCTTCCTGCACCTGCATGTTCGCCAGAATGCGCACTTCCAGTTGCGCCGCCCGCTTTTGCAGGTCGGCGCGGTCAATCAGGGCCTCGGCGAGTTTCATGGGGGCAGGTTAGGGCATTTGGGAGGAAACCCTGACGGCGATGACCTGAAAAGGCGTGCAGGGAGGCCACCCTTGACACAAATAGTTTAGGTATCTAAACTAAACGCATGAAAGAGATCCCCAAGAGCTTTCCGCTCCGTGGCCGTCCGCTCAGATTCAAGCTCGGACTCGTGGCGTTGGCGGTGTGCGCCCTGCTTTACCTGAGCATCCTGGTTACACTGAGCCTTTCCCTGGACGCCGCGACCAAGGCGGGCGTCATCGGCACCACCGTCCTGGCAGCTGAAATCTTTGGACTGCTGGGAACGGCGGGTGTGGGCAAGGAAGTCGTCCAGCAGCTTGGGCAGCGCCTAGGCTTCAAAAAACGGAAACCGGGGCAGCTCTGAAAGAATGACCGCTATGCAAGCTCCCGACACAGCGCAGGCGCAGGTTCTGGCCGGACGCATCAACCAGCTCATCATTGACCTGTGGGTCGCCACTGAGCGGGACGCGCCGCGCTACGACTACGACCAGTTCGCGCTGACAGGCCAGCAGCACGTCGTCCTGGGGCAGATTGTGCGGAACCCCAGGATCACGCCCAAGGAACTGGCCGACAGCCTGGGTGTGTCCAAGGGAGCCATCAGCCAGCACCTCACGCGGCTGGAGCAGGAAGATTACTTTATTCGCGAGAAGAGTCCCCACGATAAGCGGGTTTCCCTCTTTCAACTCCGGCCACGGGGGCTGGAGTACCAGCGGGTGCTCCGGCAGTACGAACAGTACCTCGCGGATGCCTACCTCAAGCAGCTCTCGCTGGCCGATTTGCAGGAAATCGTTGGCTCGCTGGAAAAACTGGGCAGCGTGTTTCAGATCCCCGCAAACAGTTGATGAGCCAGCCCCCGGCAAAGGCCAGGAGGTCCTCGCCCAGCCCGGGGAGCCGTCAGGGAAACGGTGCCGTTGGCGAAGTCGAAAAGAGGCGTGTTGTCGGCGGGTTGGGCTTTCGATCTGGCCCGCCAAACACTCGACTGACTCAGCCTCCCCCAGACTCCGCCAACGGCACCGGAGTCTCTACGCCCACTGCTTCAGGGCATCACCGCATTCAACTCGTCCCTGAGCCGCCGCGCCGCCTCCCGGCTCGCCGCCACGTCCAGCCCGTCCGCGTACTGCACGGCGCGGCTGGCGCTGGCGAGGGCACCCGCGCCGCCCGCATGGAAAGCCGGGGCGAGTTCCGCCGCCGTCGCCCCCTGTGCCCCCAGCCCCGGCAGCAGCAGCAGCGCCCGCGGCATCAGCGCGCGGAAGGTGGCGAGGTCCTGCGGGTGGGTCGCGCCCACCACTGCGCCGACACTGGCGTAGGTGTTGGCCTGGTCCTGGCCCTCCTCCTCGGCGTTCAGGCGGGCCACCTCCACCGCCACGCGCTCGCTGACCCCCTGGCCCTGGAGGTCCGCCTGGTCTGGATTGCTGGTCTTCACGAGGACGAAGAGGCCGCCGCCATTCGCCCGCGCCGCCTCCACGAAGGGCGTGAGGGTCCCGAACCCCAGGAAGGGATTCACCGTCAGCGCGTCCCCCGCGTGCGTTCCCGTCAGCCAGCCCCGCGCGTAGGCTTCCGCCGTGCTGCCGATATCGCCGCGCTTGCCGTCCAGAATGACCGGCAGGCCCAGCGTGCGAGCGGCGGCGCAGACCTCCTCCAGCAGCGTGAACCCCGGTAAGCCCAGCGCCTCGAAAAAGGCCAGTTGCGGCTTGACGCAGGCCGCGTAAGGGGAGGTCGCCTCCAGCACGTCCAGCGTGTGCGTGCGCAGGTGCGCGAGGTCGCGGTAGGCGCTGGCGCGGGGGTCCAGGCCCACACACAGCCGGGTCTGGAGGCGGCGGGTGCGGTCGGTGACGGCAGCGGCAAACGGCATCATCCGGGGGAGGCTAACACGGCGCGGGCAGCCCTCACGAGGTCGGCATTGTCCCGGGCAAAGGTGCCGTCCGGCAGGGTGAGGGTGTCTTCCAGGCCGATGCGGGAGGCCAGGCCCCGGCGACCCGCCTCGCGCAGCAGGGGCCAGGCACTCCGGCCCTCCCCATGCAGCAGGCGGGGAGCGGCAGCCCCGGCCCGGTCCAGCAGTGCCAGGATGTCGGCGGCGTCGGAAAGAACGTCCTCGCGGTCGGGAAGTTCCACCAGCACCCTCAGCGCTCTGTCCCGTCCGGGCCAGGACAGAAATGCAAGGGCGGCCTCCGCAGTCCAGACCCCGGCCTCTATCCCGATGTTCAGCACCAGCAACGTCTCCGCCAGCGGAATGGCGTGGGGTTCATGCCAGTTCACCGACACGAAGTCCGGGCGCACGGTCCAGGCGCGGGCGGCGGCGAGTTGTGCCTCCACGTCCGCCAGAATCCAGAACCCGCTGGAGATGCCGATCGGAACGCCGGGACAGGCCGACCTCACGGCACTCAGGGCCGCCGCGACCACCTCCGGGGCCAGCGACTCCCGGCTCTCCGCGTCGCGGGGATGCAGGTGCAGTGCACCCGCACCCGCCGCCACACTGGCCCGCGCCTCCCGCGCCAGTTCCGCCGGAGTGCTGGGCAGGGCCGGGTGACTTCGTGCCGGGCGGTTCCCGTTCAGGCACGCTTGCAGCAGCGGCAGGGGGGGCATTGGGGAAGAAGCTATCAGCTTCCAGCGGCCAGCCTCCAGCAAAGGCCTTTATTCATGCTGGCCGCTGGCGACTGGTAGCCTCCTCCCATGACCTTTTCCATCGTGGGCCGTGACCCCGTGAGCGGCGACCTGGGCGTGGCGGTGGCGAGCAAGTTTCTGGCGGTAGGGGCGCTGGTGCCCTTTGCGCGGGCGGGGGTGGGGGCGGTCGCCACGCAGAGCTACGTGAACCCCAACTTCGGGCCGGACGGACTGCGCCTGCTGGCTGCGGGGCTGGGGCCGCAGGAGGTGGCCGCGCAGTTCCAGGCCGGGGACGCCGACATCCGGCAGCGGCAGTTCGGCCTCGTGGGGGCGGACGGGCGCAGCACAACCTTCACAGGCGAGGGCTGTCATGCCTGGGCGGGCGGGGTAGTGCGGGACAACGTAGCGATTCAGGGCAACATCCTGACCGGGCCGGAGGTGGTCGCTGCGATGCTGGAGGCGTGGGAGGCGGCAGAGGGACAGCCGCTCCCCCACCGGCTGCTCTCGGCACTGCGGGCCGGGGACGCGGCGGGCGGGGACCGGCGCGGGCGGCAGTCGGCGGCGCTGCTGTGCGTGGGGCCGGGACGCGGCTACGGCGGCCTCACCGACGACTGGGTGAACCTGCGGGCCGACGACCACCCGGACCCCTGCGCCGAACTGGAGCGGCTGCTGGGCCTCCACGACCTGCTGTTCGGGCGGCCCCAGGCCACGCGCGAACTGACCCAAGAAGAGCTGGAATGGCTGCGCGCCCTCCTGATCTACGAGGACTACGCGACCTCCCTCCCCGCCGGCCCCTGGGACCCCGACACCGAGGCGGCGGCCTGGGCGCTGTACGGCACCGAGAATCTGGAGGAACGCTGGGTGCCGGGCGGGCGCTTCGACCCGGTGGCGCTGGACTATCTGCGGGGGCGGTTCGGGAATTGAGCGACCAGCGACCAGCCGCCAGCACCCGGCAAAAGCGCCTTCCTGCTGGCGGCTGGCGGCTGGAAGCTGGTAGCCTCCTGCCATGCGGCTTTCGGCCACCGACGTCTACGCCTTCCAGGCCCTGGGCTACCTGGGCACACAGGACCTGACGCGCTGGGTCGCCAGCGAGGAAATCAGCGCGGCGACGGGCGTTCACCGTCCCTACCTGGTGCGGATTCTGGCGGCCCTGACGGCCAGGGGCATCGTCAAGAGCAAGAAGGGCATCGGCGGCGGGTACGCCCTGAGCCGCAAACCCCGGCTCATCTCCCTGTGCGAGGTGGTGCGCGCTATCGACGGCCCCGTCGCGCCCCTCTCGTGCATCAGCCTCAACTGGCATGAGCCGTGCGTGGAAGAAGACCGCTGCCACGCCCGCGCCACCGTCTACACCCGGATGCGCGACGCGATGCTCGCCGTGTTGCAGGAATTCAGCGTGGAAGACCTGGTGATAGATGCGCGCCAGGGCGTGAGCTACGGGCACTGTCTGGGACACCTGCTGAAGCCGAATGCGTAGGAGGGGTGAGGGGTTAGGAATCAGGGGTGAGTGAGGCGGATGGAGCGGACGAGGGCGTCAAGGGTTCGCAGGGCTGGCGCGTTGTCTTCGGCGTTCAGCTTGCGTTTCAGGTCAAGGTTGTAGGCGTCCACCTTTTTCCGCCAGGCGTCGGCAACGGGACCACTGCTCTGGCCGGGATAGGGCGCTATCTCAAAGGTTCGGGTGCGCTCCAGTTCGGCGCGGGTGGGGAGGCTGGCGGGGGCGTACGGGACCTGCACCGTGATGTAAAAGCGCCCGTCGCGGCTGAGGCCCTGGAAGGTAGAGAAGATGGCCTCGCGCGGGAAGCGCACGCCGCCCTCCTGGGAGTACAAGGTCAGGTAACGGATGCCCTTCAGCGCAGGCGTCTCCAGTGTCCGCACTGCCCCCGCCGTCACCTGATGCGCGTTCCAGAGGGGCAGATACGGCAACCCCCACGCGCCGACCTCGCCCGGCTTGAGGCTCCCGCTGTTCAGGGCCTTCAGGGTGTCGATCTGCGTGCGCACATTCCAGGGTTCGCCCCGCTCCGGGTACTGCGCGAGGAGTCCGGCCACCGGGTAAATGGCGACGTAGGCCTGCGGCAGGTCCGTATCGTACTGAGGCCGCCAGTGCTGGCCCGGCCTGTTGAGAATGGCGCGGACGTGGGTGGGAAAGAAGAAGGATGGCCCATCCGCACGGGGCACACGCGGCACGGTTTGAATGTCGGCCACCCGCCCCATGGTCGCGGCGTTCAGGCCCAGCTTCGGCAGGGCGGGCGGCTGTGCCCCACCCGCGAGCGCGACGGACAAGACGAACGGGGGCGAGACGAGCAGGGGCAGCAGCCAGGGCTTCATGCCTCCCATTCTGGCCTGTTTGATGGGGTCTTCTCCTCCTCCGCGCACCCGTCGAGACAACCCGGAATTGTTGACTTGTTTTATCGGCCATAAAAGATTACCTTTTTTGTCAATGATGCTGTGGCCCGTTCCCCTTCCCCCGCGAATGCCCCGGCTGGCCGCGTCCCGGCGATGTCGCTGCCGCTGACCGCCCCGCCGCCCCTCGCTACCTCATCCCACCACGGAGTCACCCCATGAGCGACCTCGAAGCCCTGAAAAAAGAGATTCCGCCGTTCCAGATTTTCGACCTCCTGCCACAGTACGCGGCGCAGGGGTTCGTCAATCCTGACCACATCGACCTGCTGAAGTGGGCGGGCGTGTACCCGCAGCGCCCCCAGGAAGACGGCTACCTGATGATGCGTGTGAAGGTGCCCACCGCCGAGTTTTCCTCGGACACGCTGCGCGTGGTGGCGGGCATCTCGGAAGACTACGGGCGCGGCTTTCTGGACGTGACCGACCGCCAGGCCTTCCAGTTCCACTGGCTGCGCATCGAGAACGTCCCCGAGATTTTCGAGCGGCTGGAACCGGTCGGCCTGCACACCAAGGGGGCCTGCGGTGACACCGTGCGCGCGGTCATCGCCTCGCCGCTGGCCGGGCTGGACGCCCGCGAGGTGATCGACGTACGCCCAATTGCGGCGGCGATGGAAGGAACCCTCAGCGGTAACCCCGACTTTCAGGACCTGCCACGCAAGTTCAAGATCAGCCTGACGGGCACGCCCGAGCTGGAAGGCATCCACCTGATCAACGACATCGGCTTCCTGGCGCACGAGGTAGACGGCGAGGTCGGTTTCGACGTGTGGGTGGGCGGCGGCCTGGGCGCACTGGCGCACCTCGCCGAGCGGCTGGGCGTGTTCATCCGGCCCGAGGAAGTGGTGGAGGTCGGGCAGGCCATCGCCGCCGCCTACCGTGACCACGGCTACCGCGTGAGCCGTAAGAAGAGCCGCCTGAAGTTCCTGATCAAGGACATCGGCGCGCAGAAGTTCCGCGAACTCGTGGAAACGCAGTACCTGGGCCGCCCCCTGCGCGACGGCCCGCCCGCCCCGGTCGCCCGCTTCGGGGGCAACGACGTGCTGGGCGTGCAGCCCCAGCGTGACGGCCTGAACTACGTGGTTATCGCCACGACGGTGGGCCGCATCGACCCCTACAAGGCGCGACGGCTGGCGGACCTGGCCGACCGCTACGGCCAGGGCGTGCTGCGCACCACCGCCTTCCAGAACATGATGATTCCGCATGTGCGTTCGGAGGACGTGGCCGAGCTGACGGCGGAACTGGAAGCCATCGACCTCGCGCCCCGCACCACGCTGCGCGGCACCACCATCGCCTGCACCGGCACGCAGTTCTGCCGCCTGGCGCTGACCGAGACCAAGGCCCGCACCGCGAATCTGGTCGAGCATATCGAGGCGCAGTTCGCGGACCTGGACGTACCCTTCACCATCAACCTGACGGGCTGCTCGAACGCCTGCACCCGCTATCAGGTGGCTGACCTGGGCTTCATGGGTGCCCTGCGCGGCGGCGAGGAGGAGGTCTATCAGGTCAACCTGGCCGGGAGCATCGGGCAGGCGCAGCGCACCGGGACCAAACTCAAGGGCTTCGTGCCCGCCGTGCGCCTGAACGAGTACACGGAAGCCGTCCTCTCCGACTTCCGGGCGGGCAAGCTCCCCGGCGAGAGCTTCGTGGAATACGCCGACCGGGTGGGGCACACGCGCTTCGCGCCCGACGCCATCCTCGCCCCCGACCGGGAGCCAGGTCTGGAGGTCGTGCCCGCATGACCGCGACCCTGAACCGTCCTGGGGTGGGTACGGGCCGCGTGGTGTGGTTCACCGGCCTGTCCGGCGCGGGCAAAAGCACCCTGGCGAGCGCCCTGTATGAGGAGCTGAAGGCGCGGGGCGTGGCGACGGAGCTGCTCGACGGCGACGCCGTGCGCGAGAACCTCAGCAAGGGCCTGGGCTTCACGAAGGCGGACCGCGACACCAACGTGCGCCGCATCGCCTTCGTGGCGGGCCTGCTCGCGCGGCACGGCGTGACCGTCCTCGTCAGCGCCATCAGCCCCTACGCCGAGACGCGCCGCGAGGTGCTGGCCGGCCTGCCCAACCCCACCGAGGTCTTCGTGGACGCCCCGCTGGAAGTCGTGACCGAGCGCGACGTGAAGGGCCTGTACCTCAAGGCACTGGCGGGAGAGATTCCGCACTTCACCGGCGTCTCGGACCCCTACGAGGCCCCGGAGCACCCCGACCTGCACCTGCGGACCGACCGCATCAGCGTCGAGGAAGGGGTGCAGGAGTTGCTCGACCATCTGGGGTTCGGGGCATGACCGCGCTGGAAAACCGGCCAGAGGTCCGCACGCCGGAAGAAGGCGGCGTGCCGCTGACCACCGAGCCGCGCGCCCCCCGTGAGGCCGCCGGGCACCCCGACCTGGCCGGCCCCGCCTTCACCCCCGACACCGACCCGCTCGACGTGATTCGCTGGGCGATCAAAGCGCACCCCGACCTGCTGATGCCGAGTGCCTTCAACCTGAACGGCGTGGTGCTGCTCGACCTCGCGGCGCGGGCGGGCTACCGGGGCGAGGTGGTGTTCGTGGACACCGGCTACCACTTCCCCGAAACGCTGGCGACCCGTGACCGCCTCGCGGCGCGGTATCCCGAGATGACCTTCGTGACGCTGAATGCGGGCGCGCACCCGGAAGACGGGCAGACGCCGCCCGACCTGTACGCCAGCGACCCCGACGCCTGCTGCGCCGTCCGCAAGGTCGCGCCCCTCCAGACGCACCTGCGCGAAAAGGCCCCCTCCGCGCTGCTCAACGCCCGCAGCCGTGACCAGGCCACCACCCGCGCCGACATCCCCTTTGTCGAGGCGGGCGGGGCGCGCGTCAAGATCAACCCCCTGGCCCACTGGACCCGCGAGCGGCTGGAAGCCTACGCCCGCGACCACGACCTGCCCGTCAACCCGCTGTACTGGGACGGCTTCCTGAGCATCGGCTGCTGGACCTGCACCCGCGCCGTCCGCCCCGGCGAGGACGCCCGCGCGGGCCGCTGGGCCGGAAAGGGCAAGACCGAATGCGGGCTGTGGGCGGGGGAAAACAGGCTGTGAGCCTTGAGCTATGGGCTATGAACGGGCACCTGGAAGCTTCTGCTCTGGTATCCGCCCTCTTTTTCATAGCTCACCGCTCATAGGACGGCGCTCCGTTGCGTTGCCGCAAGTCTCAGGCGTCCACTCCACTGCGCGCCGCCCTTTTTGCGTTACCCGCTTCGCTCGGCAAGGTTGCCAAAAGGCGGCAACCTTTCTGCGCCCCGCCCTAGCTCAGAGCCTAGCCCCAAAAGTTGACCAACTTCATCCACTGCTTCTTTCTCACCCGCTCCTTCTTTCTAACGAGGTTTCCCCATGACGACTCTCCCCACCCCCTCC
The DNA here is from genome assembly GCF_039545055.1 of Deinococcus carri. Lineage (NCBI taxonomy): Bacteria > Thermotogati > Deinococcota > Deinococci > Deinococcales > Deinococcaceae > Deinococcus > Deinococcus carri. Next base: position 647,712 of record NZ_BAABRP010000001.1, on the reverse strand, counting down.
CCCATCAGCCTGCCCACGCCCCTCGGGGGCACGCTCGTGAACCGGGTCCAGCGCCCCGGACAGGACCTCGACGCGGCGGAACTGCGGGGCCTGCCCCGGCTGGAACTGAGTGACCGCGCGTCTGCCGACCTGGAGATGCTGGCGACCGGCGCGTACTCGCCGCTGACCGGCTTTCTGGGCGAGGCCGATTACCTGAGCGTCATCGAGCATCTGCGCCTCTCGGACGGCACGCCCTGGAGCATTCCGATCACGCTGCCGGTGGGCCGGGAAGAGGCGGCGCAGTACGTGGGCCGCGTGGTGCTGACGCGGGGCGGCGAGCCGGTCGGAACGCTGGACGTGCAGGAACGGTTTGAAGCACGCAAGAGCCTGGAAGCGCGCGAGGTCTACCGCACCGAGGACCCGGCGCACCCCGGCGTGGCCGCGCTCTATGCCCAGGGCGACGTGAACCTGGCCGGGCCGGTGACGCTGTTCGAGGTGCCGCGCGGAAACTTCCCCCGCCACCACCGTACGCCCGCCGAGGTGCGCGAGGTGATCGAGGCGCGCGGCTGGCGCACCAGCGTCGCCTTCCAGACGCGCAACCCGATTCACCGCGCGCACGAGTACCTGCACAAGGTCACGCTGGAACTGGTGGACGGCCTGCTGCTGCACCCGCTGGTGGGGCAGACCAAGGGCGACGACGTGCCCGCCGCCACCCGCGTGCAGGCCTACGAGGTGCTGCTGGAGAAGTACTACCCGCAGTCCCGCACGCTGCTGAGCGTGTACCCTGCCGCGATGCGCTACGCCGGGCCGCGCGAGGCCATCCTGCACGCCCTGTCGCGGCGCAACTACGGCGTGACGCACTTCATCGTGGGGCGCGACCACGCGGGCGTCGGCAGCTACTACGGCACCTACGACGCGCAGGAGATCTTCTCGGCATATACCCCTGAGGAACTGGGCATCCGGATTCTGAAGTTCGAGCACACCTACTACTGCGGGGCGTGCGGCCAGCTCGTCAGCCCGCGCACCTGCCCGCACGGCAGCGAGCATCACCTGGTCCTCAGCGGCACGAAGGTCCGCGAGAAGCTGCGCGCCGGGGAGAACCTGCCCGCCGAGTTCACCCGGCCCGAGGTGGCCGAGGTGCTGCGGGGGGCGTACGCCCGCCAGAGTTAAGTTTGCCCCCATCCGGGCCTTGCACGGGCCTCACTGGAACCGTGTTCACTATTCTCAATCCACCGGCCTCACTCTAACAAGAGGGACGAATGACCCGAATCCTGACCCTGTTGACCGCCGCCCTGCTTGCCACCTCCGCCCACGCACAGAGCGCCGCAACCGTCCGCCTGGGCTACTTCCCCAACCTCACGCACGCGCCCGCCCTGGTGGGGCTGGAACGGGGCACCTTCCAGAAGGCGCTGGGGAACGTGAAACTGGACGCCAGGTCCTTCGTCTCCGGCACGACCCTGATGGAAGCCTTCGCGGCGGGGCAGCTCGACCTCGCCTATGTCGGCCCCGGCCCGGCCATCAACGCGGCGACGCGCGGGATGCCCCTCCAGATGGTGGCGGGCGCAAGTGAGGCGGGGGCCGTGCTGGTCGCCCGCCGGGACAGCCCCATCAAGACCTACAAGGACCTGGCAGGAAAACGGGTCGCCGTGCCCAGCCTGGGCAACACGCAGGACATCAGCCTGCGCCACCTCCTGGGGGAACAGGGCCTCAAGGCGCAGACGGACGGCGGCAACGTCAACGTGACGCCCATCCCGCCCGCCGATGTGCCGGCCGCCTTCGCCGCGAACCGGGTGGACGCCGCGCTGGTGCCCGAACCCTGGGGCGCGGCGCTGGAGGCGCAGGGCCACCGCCTGATCGGCAGCGAGAAGACCGTGTGGCGCGGGGGCCAGTACCCCACCACCCTCCTGATCGTGAACACGAAGTTCGCCCAGGCGAACCCGACGCTGGTGACGGCCTTTTTAAAGGCCCATGCGGACGCGGTGGCGTTTATCAACAAGAAGCCCGCTGCCGCGCAGACCGCCATCAACAACCAGCTCGCGCGGCTGACCGGGCAGAAGCTCGACCCGCGCGTGCTGCAACGGGCCTTTACCCGCACGCGCTTCACCACGGGCCTCGACCTGAACGCCCTGAACGAGTACGCGGCCCTGAACGTGGAAGCCGGGTACGCGCGCAACGTGCCGGACCTCAAGGCCTTTCTCAGCCCAAGTCTGCTGAAGAAGTGAACCCATGACGATCACCTCTCCCCTGGACACCGCCCCCACCGTCCGCCGCCCGTCCCGCTGGGGGCGGCTGCTGTGGCAGCTCGGCGGCCTCACGCTGCTGCTGGCCCTGTGGTGGCTCGTGACCGACGTGCTCAAGCTCTACCCGCCCTATGTCTTCCCCGGCCCCCGGGAGGTCTGGACCGAAATCAGCTACGGACTGTGGGGGAGCGGGCCGCAGGACGGCAAGCTGCTCGCGGCGATTGGCAACAGCTTGCGCCGGGTGCTGCTGGGCTACGGCCTCGCGGTGCTGCTCGGCGGCGTCATCGGCCTGCTGATGGGCGCGTGGCGGCCCCTGCGGGACACGCTGGGCGCGTACCTCACGGGGATTCAGAGCGTGCCCTCCATCGCCTTTGTGCCCTTCGCCATCCTGTTCTTCGGCCTGAACGAGCGCGCGGTGTTGTTCGTGGTGATTCTGGAAGGCTTCATCCCGGTCGCGCTGGCGGTGTCGGGCGCGCTGATGAACGTGCCCCCGGCGCTGCGGATCGCGGGGCGGACGCTGGGGGCACGGGGCCTGGGCCTCACCACGGGAGTGCTGCTTCCCAGCGCCGTTCCCAGCATCCTGACCGGTCTGCGCACCGCTTGGAGCTTCGCGTGGCGTGCCCTGGTCGGCGGCGAGCTGCTGGTCAGCGCGAGCGCCAGCCTGGGCGCACAACTGGAGGTGGGGCGCAACACCGCGAACATGGCGCTGGTGATTGCCACCATCCTGATCATCGGGACCATCGGCGGCCTGTTCGACGCGGGGCTGCGGGCGCTGGAAGGCCGGGTGCGCCGCGATTACGGCCTGGAGGTGCAACAATGACGGCCACGATGACCCGCCCCACCGCCGACGCCAGCGCCGCCACCCAAGGCATCCGCCTGACGCTGGACGGCGTGACGTACCGCTACGGGCGCGGCCACGCAGGCGTCGGCCCCCTGGACCTGCGGGTGGACGCGGGCGAGTTCCTGTGCGTGGTCGGCCCCTCGGGCAGCGGCAAGAGCACGCTGCTCTCGCTGCTGGCGGGCTTCCTGCGACCCCAGGCGGGCCAGATTCGCCTGGGCGACACGCCCGTGCGCGGCCCCGACCCGCGCCTGACGCTGGTGCAGCAGGAGGCGGCGCTGTTTCCCTGGCGCACCGTGGCGGGCAACGTCGCCTTCGGCCTGGAGCGCCAGCGCCTCCCCCGCGCCGAGCGCGACACCCGCGTGGAGGACACCCTGCGTCTGGTGGGGCTGGGCGGCTATGGCCCCCGCCGCGTGCATGAACTCTCGGGCGGCCAGCGCCAGCGCGTCAGCCTCGCCCGCGCGCTGGCGGTGCGGCCCCGGCTGCTGCTCCTCGACGAGCCGTTCAGCGCACTGGACGATCGCACCCGCACGGTCCTCTCGGACGAGTTGCTGAGCATCTGGTGGTCCCAGAAGGTCACGGTGGTCTTTGTCACCCACAACCTCGAAGAGGCCCTGGCACTGGGGCAGCGCGTGGTCGCCCTGCGCGGCGGCGAGATGGTGCTGGACGGGGCCGCGCGGGAACTGAACGTGGCGCGGCTGCGGGAAACGCTGGAGGGATAGGCAGAAGGCAGATGGCGAACAGGCCCTAGCCATCTGCCTTCTGCTCTCATCAGTGCCCCACCGCCACCTCCGGCCCGCGCTGCGCCGCCGCCAGCGCCACCCAGTTCACCCGCCGCCGCCGCCACTCGAAGATGGCGACCTTGGCGAGTTCGTCCGCCACGCGGGCCAGGAAGACGCCCCAGACGCCCAGCGGCGTGTGCAACCCGAGAAAGAGGGCCAGCGGCAGACCCACCACGAACGCGCCGACCACATCGCCCGTAATCACGCCCTTGCCGTCCCCGACGCTGGGCAGCACGCCGCCCCCCAGGATCATGTTGCGGACCTTGATCACCTGCGTGGCGGCGTTGATCAGGATGCCCCAGAAGGCGACGGCTCGTACGTCCGCGCCCACAGCGGGAAACAGCAGCGGCAGCAGCAGCGCGCTGAGGGCGAACAGCAGGCCGAAGCCCAGGCCGGTCCGCAGCCCGGCGCGCCCCACGCGGCCCAGCCAGGCCTGCGCGCCGGGACCGTCGCCCGCGCCCAGCGCCCGCCCGACCAGCACGGTGGTGGCACTCATCAGGCCAAAGGACCCCACGATGAAGATGCCCTCCAGCGTGGCGACAATCTGGCTGGCGGCCAGCGCCTGGGTGCCCACCCGCGCAAAGACGGCGGCGTAGATGAAGCCGCCCAGGCTCCACAGGAACTCGGTCAGGGCGATGGGGGCCGACAGGGTGAGGAGGGGCGTCGCCACCGCCCGCCGGGTGCCGGACGCGGGCAGCGAGAAGGCGGCCAGATGGCGTGGGCCGTACACCAGCGCGGCCAGCAGCAGGGCCTTGAGCGTCTGCGCGAGCACCAGCGCCCACGCCGCCCCGACCACCCCCAGTTCCGGCAGGGGGCCGACGCCGAACACCAGCCCCAGGGCCGCGAGGCTCTCCACCACGACCGTGATCATGGTGGCGACCATCGGTGTGCGGGCATGGCCCAGCGACCGCAGCGCGCCGCTGAGAATCCAGCCCACCACACCCGGCACCAGCGACAGCATGCTGACCCGCAGGTACGGCAGCGCCGTGGCCGTCACCTCGGGCGCGCCGCCCGCCAGCCGCAGCAGGTTCCCGGCCCCCAGGATGATCGGCACCGTCGCCAGCCCCGCCAGCAGCACGCTGAGCGCCAGCGCGACCGTCAGCGTGCCGTTCACGCCCGCCCGGTCTCCCGCCCCGGCCCGCCGCGCGACCAGGATGCTGGTGCCCGAGCCGAGCGCCCCCAGCGTCACGAAGAACAGGAAACTCACGCTGCCCGCCAGCCCCACCGCCGCGACTGCCACCGCTCCCAGCGTCCCCACGACCACCTGGTTCACGAAGGTCAGCACCAGTTGCAGCACCATCTCCAGGCTGACGGGAACGGCGATGGCCGCGATTTCCCGCGTGGGCGAGTGGGCTTGAATCGATTCAGATACGGGGGCGGGGACAGCAGACATAACGTGTCAGGGTACACCTCCCGCCGGACGGGAACGTCAGCCGAATGACGGAGGGGAAGGGGCAGATGGCAAAAGGCGGAAGGCAGAAGGCGAAAGCTCCCCTGGCCTTCTGCCATCTGCCTTCTGCCTCTCGCGCTATTCCGTCTGCTTGTCCTCCCGCACCTCCTGAGTCGGAACCGCACGGGGATTCACCCGCTCCAGCACGCGCTCGAAGGCGGCGACCACCTGGTCGATCTGCTCGCGGCTGATGGTGATCGGCGGCAGGAAACGCACGACCAGCGGCGTGGCGGCCAGGGCCAGGACCCCCTCATCGTGTTCGAGGGCCGAGATGTAGGGGGCGCTCTTTTCCTTGAGTTCCACGCCGATCATCAGGCCCAGGCCGCGCACCTCGCGGATCTTGGGGGACCCGATGGCACGCAGCCGCTCCATGAAGTAGGCCCCCTTCTCACGGGCCTGCTCGGCCATGTTCTCGTTCTTGAAGGCGCGGATGGCGGCAATCCCGGCGGCCATCGCCAGCGGGTTTCCGCCGAAGGTGGTGCCGTGGCCGCCCGCAGGCATCCGGTCCGCGACCTCGGCGGTCATGGCAAAGGCCCCGATGGGCACGCCGCCCGCCATGGCCTTGGCGAGGGTCATGCCGTCGGGCACCACGCCGAAATGCTCGGAGGCGAACATCTTGCCGGTGCGGCAGAAGCCGGTCTGAATCTCGTCGAGGATCAGCAGCGCGCCCTTCTCGCGGGTGATCTCGCGCGCCGCCCGGATGAACTCGGGAGACGCGGGCCGCACGCCGCCCTCGCCCTGCACGGGTTCCAGGATGACGGCGGCGGTCTGGTCGGTGACCGCCGCGCGCAGCTCGTCGATATTGCTGTAGGACACGAAGTCCACGTGCCGGTTGTCGACCGCCTCCCCGAACGGCTCGCGGTACTTGGGTTCCCAGGTAAAGGCCAGCGCGCCCAGCGATCGGCCGGAGAAGCCGCGCTTCATGCTCACGAAGCGCGAGCGGCCCGTGGCGGTGATGGCGAACTTCTTGGCGGCCTCCATCGCCTCGGTGCCGCTGTTGCACAGGAAGATGCGTTCCAGGCCCTGCGGCAGCACGCCCACCAGTTCGGTCAGGAACTCGGCGCGTTTGTCGTTGGGCACGCTCTGGGGCATCACGATCAGGCGGGCGGCCTGCTCCTGGATGGCCTTCACCACGTCGGGGTGGCTGTGGCCCAGGTTCGCCACGCCGTACCCGGCCACGCAGTCGATGTAGGCGCGGCCCTGCTCGTCCCAAACGGTCGCGCCCTGGCCGCGGACCATCACGACCTGATGCTTGTTGTAGACGCCCGAATCGTAGCGTATCTCGGCGTCGAGCCACTTGCTGGTGTTGGTTGTGGTCATGCGAAAACCTCCTCGAAATCCAGTTCCAGTGTAGGGGGTCAGGATGGGAAAAGTGGCGGGGGTGTCCAGCCTGTGCGTCAGGCGTGGGCGGGCCGGGAACGGCGCGGGGGGGCGTTCATCAGCAGCAGCCCGGCCAGCACCACGGCCACCCCGACCGCCGACAGCCAGGAGGGGCGTTCCCCGGCCACCGCCGCCCAGAACAGACCCCAGACGGGCAGGACGTAGGTCACGGCCAGCACCTGCGTGGCCGAGACGCGCGCCAGCAGCCCGTAATACAGCAGGTAGGCCAGGCCGCTGCCGAACACCCCCAGCACCAGCATGGCGGCCCAGGCGGCAAAATCCACCCGCGCGGGGGGCGCGCCCGCCAGGGCCAGTGGGAGCAACATCAGCGTGGACAGGCCGAGCTGCGTGGTCGCCAGCCCGATGGGGTTCAGGCCACCCAGGGTCCGCTTGGCGACCGCCGTCGCCACGGCGTAGCTCACGCTGGCGGCCGTGATGATCAGCACACCGAACAGGGTCGCGTGACCCCCGTGAACGCCGCCCAGCACCGTCAGGCCCACCCCGCCGAAGCCCAGCAGCACCCCCAGCAGCAGCCGCGTGCCCAGGGACGTGTCCCGCAGCCCCAGGCCGATCAGCAGGCTGAACAGCGGCGTCGTCGCGTTCAGGACGGCGGCGATGTTGCTGGACACCGTCTGTTCGCCCCAGGCGAAAAAGGTCCAGGGCACGACGTTATTCAGCAGCGCCACCAGCAGCAGCGGCCTCCACAGCCGCAGCGGCGGCAGGCGGTGCCCGCCCAGCCGCAGGGCCAGTCCCAGCACCAGCACCCCGAACAGCGAGCGCAGCAGCGCCACCCACAGCGGCGGGAACGCCTCCCCCGCCACCCGGATCAGCAGGAAGGACACCCCCCACACGGCCGACAGCAGCAGCATCTGGAAAACGTCGCTGCGGGTCATGGCCCTTCCAGCAGGGGCCGGGGCTGCCCCAGGTGGGGCGGCAGCGCGGGCCAGTCTGTGGTCTGCGCCGCAGCCTCCGCCCAGTTCTCCTTGCCGCTCCAGCGTTCGACGGCGAGCGAATAGACGCTGGTGCGCGCCAGGTCGGCGTCCGAGATGGGCCGCGTCTCGCGTCCGACCGTCAGCCCCGGAAACAGCCGCTCGGAGAGAACCCGCAAGGCTTCGCGGACCTCGTCCGGGTCGCTCAGCAGGCGCGCCGTGCCGAAGGCGACGACGCTGCGGTACTGCACGGTCAGTTCCAGGGGGTCGTTGCTGGGCAGCAGCGCCCCGATCTCGGACGCCTCGAAGGTGGCGGGGTGACCCTGCGCGGTGTTGGCCCGCAGCCGCCCCACCACATTGGTGTGGTACACGAGGTCGTGCGTCTCGGGGCGGTACGCGAAGGCCAGCGGCGTGATGAACGGGAACGCCTCACCGTCCTCGCCCTGCCACACGGTCGCCACCCGACCCATCTGGAGGCGGGCCAGCAGCGCGCGTATCCAGGCGTCGTCACGGCGGTTCTGCGGGCGGCGACTGAGCGCGGGGTCACGCTGCCGGGGGTCGTAAAAGTCGGTCATGTCAGCTCCTTCTCGAAGTGGTGGCAGGTGATGTTCAGGCCCGCGGAGAGGTACAGGCGGTGCGCGGCCCAGCGGCTCTCCCCCACCCCGGAGTCGAGGTGGAAGCTGTCGCAGCCGAGCCGCCGCGCCTCGGCCTCCAGCCAGCGCAGCAGCGCCCGCGCGTGCCCCCGCCCCCGCGCCTCCGGCAGGGTGGAGAGGTCGTCCACGTACAGCGCCCGGCCAAAAGCGAGCATCGTGAAGGTGCGGTAGCCCGCCACCGCGACGGCCTCGGAACGGTCCGGCTCGAAGGCCCCGACCAGACGGTAGCCCTCGGCCCCGACCGAACGCAGATAGGCGGCGAGGGCCTCCGCGTTGGCCGTCGCGGGTACGCCGGAGCGCAACTCGTGCAGGGCGGGCAGGGCCAGCGCCGCAGCCTCGGCAGGAATCGGGCGCAGGTCGGTCATTCGCGCGCCTCCCGCCCCAGCACCGTCCGCTCGCCGGGCCGCTCGCCGCCCTCCGGGCCGTAAAAAACCACCCAGACTTCCAGGTCATCCGTGAACGTCTCGAAGCGGTGTTCGGCACCGGCCGGGGCGAACAGCACATCCCCCGGCCCGAACCCGCGCGCCTCACCCGCGCAGCGGTAGGTGCCCGAACCGGTGACGACCACGTACAGCTCGTCCTGGGCGTGGGGCGTCTGCGGGTCGTGCCCGCGCGGGCGGTACAGTTCCACGCTCAGTGTGCCGCGCCGGAACACCTCCGCGAAGCCGGGGACGGGGGCAAAGGCGCGGGCCTCGGCCAGAGCGACGCCCGACCTCATGCGGGGTGCAGCCCGGCGACCACGCCCATCCGGTTCCAGGCGTTGATGGTGATGACGGCCAGGGTCCAGCTCACGATTTCGGCGTCCGTGAAGTGGGCACGTAGCTCTTCCAGCAGGGCGTCCGGCACACCGGCCTGGGAGAGGAGCGTCACCGCCTCCGTGAACGCCAGGAGTGCCCGCTCGCGGGGCGTGAACAGGTCGCCCGCCTCGCGCCAGGCGGCCAGGACCAGCAGTTGCCGCTGCGGCACGCCGACCTTCAGCGCGTCCCGGCTGTGCATATCCAGGCAAAAGCCGCAGCCGTTGAGCTGGCTGGCCCGCACCTTGACGAGTTCGAGCAGGGGCGCGTCGAGGTTCAGGCCCTGCACCTGTTGTTCCAGGGCCAGCAGGGCGTCAAAGACCTTCGGGGCAAGCGTTCGGTACGGCAGGCGTGGTCTACTCATACGCCTACACTAAGGCCATGCTGGACCCCACGACAGGGCCGGAATTCGCACGGATAGGCAGTCCACTCGATACCTTCCCGCTGCCCCTCACGCTGGACCGCGCCGCCCCCGACCCGCTGCACGCGCAACTGGCCGCCCAGGTGCGGGCGGCGGCGCTGGCAGGAACCCTCCCGGCGGGAACGGCGCTGCCCGGCTCGCGCTCCCTCGCGGCGGCGCTGGGCGTGACGCGCGGCGTGGTCACGGCGGCGTTCGAGGCGCTGCTGCTCGACGGCACGCTCGAAGCCCGGCCCGGCAGCGGGACCCGTGTGGCGGCGGGCGTGGCGGGAGAGGCCACCCCCAGCGCGGCGGACCTCCCCGCCTGGCTGACCCTGCCCGGTCCCGCGCCGGTGGACCCTCCCGCCGCCGGGCCGGGCCTGCACTTCCGGGCCGGGGTAGCGGGGACACACGTGCTGGACCTGCGCGCCTGGCGGGCAGCCTGGGCCACGGCCGCCCACGACGTTCCCGATGGGGATTACGGCGACCCGGCGGGCGAGCCGGACCTGCGCGCCGCCCTCGCCGCCTTCGTGGGCCGGGCACGGGGGCTGCGCGCCGACCCGGCCCGGCTGCTGGTCACGGCGGGCAGCCTCAGCGCCCTGGGGCTGGTGGCCCGCCTGCTTCCGCCCGGCAGCCGCGCGCTGGTGGAGAACCCCGGCTACCGCGCGGCGTGGCAGGCGCTGCAAGACGCCGGGCTGGAGGTGCTGCCGGTACCCGTGGACGAGGGCGGCCTGGTCACGGAAGGACTGCCCCCGGCGCGGCTGGTGGTGGTCACGCCCAGCCACCAGTACCCGCTGGGGGTCCGCATGACGCTGCCCCGGCGGCTCGCGCTGCTGCGCTGGGCACGCCAGCACGACGCCCTGGTGGTGGAGGACGACTACGACGGCGAGTTCCGGTACGGCGCACCCCCCCTGCCGCCGCTGGCGAGTCTGGAGGGGGCGGAGGGCCGGGTGCTGTATCTAGGCACCCTCAGCAAACTGCTCACGCCCGCGGTGCGGACGGGTTTCCTCGTCGCGCCGCCCGCGCTGATGCCCGCCCTGGTACGCGCCCGCGCCCTGGCAGACAGCGGGCACAACCGGGTCACGCAGGCGGCACTGACGCACTTTCTGCGGGGCGGGCACCTCGACCGGCACGTGCGCCGCGCCCGCCGCTGGCACGGGCAGCAGCAGGCGGCCCTGGCGCGCGCCCTCGCGCCGCTCGCGCCGGAGGTCGTGCTGGGCGGTATCGAGGCGGGGCTGCACGCCTGCCTGCACCTGCCGTCCGCGTTGCCCGCCGCAGGGGTGGCCGCCCGCCTCGCCCGGCGCGGCGTCCACGTTTCCACCCTGGAGGGCTACACCTTCGCCGGCACCGTGCCCAATGCCCTGCTCCTGGGCTACGGCGGCCTGACGGTGGCCGAAATCGAGCGGGGAGCGCGGGAAATCGTGGAGGCGGTCAGGGCCGGACGGTGAGCGGGGCAGGCTCCAGCCCCACGCCTCACCCGACCGTGTCCAGCGCCAGCAGAGCGCCCACCAGTTCGTCAACGGTATGGCGGGAGGAATCGAGTTCCACGTCCGCCCCGGCCCGCAGCAGCGGCTCGACCTCGCGCAGGTGGTGCAGAATCTCGGCCTGCTCGGCGTCAGATTTGCCGTAGGGGTTGCCTGTGCGCTGCCGCAACCGTTCGCGCATAACCTCCCAGGGGGCACTCAGCAGCACAATGTGGTCGAACTGCGGGTAGAACTTCCCCTGGTTGGCGACGCACCCACCGACGAACAGCGGCACCGAACGCGGGCGGGCCAGCAGCTCGCGCATGGGGTCCTCGCGCCAGAGCCAGCCCGCGTCCGCCTCGCCGGGGAGCGTGCCCCACTCGCACCAGCCGTCCGCGTCGGTGTCCACCGTCTCGCAGCCCCGCGAGCGCAACTGTTCGAGAACGGTGGTCTTGCCCGTCCCGGACATGCCGGTGATGAGGACGTTCGGCACGCCTACAGCCCCAGCCAGTCCTTGCCGTCGTCCTCCGCCTGCTGCCCCACCGGCTCGGCCACCTCGTCGCGGCGGGTGGCCCAGGCGGGAAAGGGATAGTTGACGAGGACCGGGTTGGGCACGTCCGGCTGGCTCACCAGCATGGTCCCCGGCTGGAGGATGCCCGCGCGGGCGCGGAAGCTCTGCGGCAGGAAGCGGTACTCGGGCCGCTCGGCCTCCGCGAGGTCCAGGCGGCCCACCACCCGAATCGCCGCGTTGGAGACGATACGCCGCTCGACCTCCGAGGCCGTCTGCTGCGCCCCAATCAGGATGATGCCGAGGCTGCGCCCACGTTCCGCGATGTCCAGCAGCACGTCCTTGATGGGGCTGTCGCCCTCACGCGGCGCGTACTTGTTCAGCTCGTCCAGCACGACAAACACGGTGTCCTGCCGCCCGTAGCGTTCCTTGTGCTCGAAGAGGTCGCGCAGCAGCACGCCCACCACGAAGCTCTGCGCGTGCGCCCCCAGCTTGTGGATGTCCACCACACTGGTCTGCACGCCACTCGCCAGCAGATTGGGGCGGTACTTCGCGGCCTGCCCCGGCGTCAGGTCGCCGCGCACCAGCGGCGCGAGATGCTTCTGCACCCCGCGCAGGCGGCGGACAAAGGCGCGCAGGGTGCCCTGGTTCTGCTTCAGCACCCACCTGGGGTCGCCCTCGCCGTCGTTCTGTTCCAGCAGCTTGTATTCGAGGTACGAGATGAGCTGCGCGAAGGTCTCGATGCGCGTCTTGCCCATGTCGTCGAAGCGCAGGTCCTCCTCCAGCAGCACCTCGGTGTCGGGCTGCCAGTCCTCGACGGTGAGGTAGGGCGCGTCGTCCCCGGCGGCCAGCCGCGCCAGCTTCTCCTCCATGTTGCCGATGACGAAGCCGATGTTGAGGCTGCTGCCCGCGTCGGAAAAGACGTAGGGAAGCATCCGCTTCTGGCAGAACTCGCGCAGGCTGAACACGAAGGGGGTGACGCCCTCGGAACGCTGCTCCACGTCGGGCACAATCACGTCGCCCGCCCCGGCTTTCGGGGGTGCGAGGAATTGCACGTCGCGGAACGGCTCGACGGGCAGGCCCAGGCGGTCGTAACGGCCTTCCGGCCAGCCCTTGCGCGCCCGCACGTCCCCTTCCTTCTTCTGGACCTTCGCGTTGGGCTTGTCCAGAAAGAGGAGGTCCTCGCCCTTCACGTTGAAAATCAGCGCGCGGGTGTTGTGGCCCTCGCGCCGCTGCGCCAGCACGCCGCCCCGGAAGATGGAGTGCAGCAGGAAAAGGGCATAACTCGTCTTGGTCGCCACACCGGAAATCCCGCTGATGTTGATGTGGCCGCCGCTCTCGCCGTTCACGAACTGGTAGTTGACCGGCAGCACCTGCCCGTCGGCCAGCAGCCCACCCGCAAAGGCGTGGTCCATCTTGTCGGCGCTCAGCGCCAGGCGCAGGTCGTCGCCGCGCGCGTGCCGCACCTCGTCGCCGGGCTGGGGCGGGATGAAATCCTCGGGGTCCACCCGCGTCACCAGCACGCGGGCCGCGTAGCTCACGGAGGCGGGAAGCAGGCCCGCCACCACGTCGGCCACGTCGCTGTCGAAGGTCACGCCCTCGTGCCGGGTGCGGACGTGGTCCACGATGCCGTAGAAGTGGACCGGCTGGCCGTCCGGCTTGAGCGTGCGGACCGCCACCAGGTCGTCCATCTGCACGCTCGCGCCGGGCAGCACGGCGAACCAGAAGGTGACGGGCGTGGCGTCCTCGGTGCCCAGCACCATGCCGAGGCGCTCGCCGGGCACGGCGTCACCCGGCACAGCCGTCACGCCACCACCCCCAGCTCGCGGGCAATGTGGGCGCGCAGGCGGCGGGTCACGAGGTCGGCGCTGCCCATCGCGCGGGTCATCGCACTTTCCAGGGCGGCGGTGGGAATCAGGTTCTGGGGGGCGCGGGGGTCCTTGTGTGCCTTGCTGGCGAGGCGGCACAGCAGCGTGCCGCTGATGGCCGCCACCTCCCGCACGATGGGCGGCAGGAAGTCGGGTTCCTCGGGCGCGTACATCTCCAGCCGCATCACGCCCGACATGGGGTGCTGATAAAAGGCCGCCTCGCACAGCCGCACGTACCAGATGAAGCGGGTGTACTGACCGTTGGCGTATTTCATGTGCATGATGGGCGTCCGCTCGCCGGGCTTCAGCTCGGACAGCAGGCCGGCCCGGTCGGGCGGCAGATACTGGGTCTGCATCGTCTTGACGTAGCCCACCACCGCCCCCCCCAGGTTCTGACTTCTCAGGGTGCCGTCCTGCAACGTCAGCGAGGTCAGCGCCTCGCGCGGGTCCGTCTCGTCGAAGGGGACCGGGGTGGCGAGGCCGTGCGAAAGGTGCTGTTCGGCGGCCAGCATCGCCTGTTGCAACTTGTGCAGGGGCGCGAGGGGGTCGCTGCTGTCGGCGGCCACCGGGTGGTATTCCAATCGCCCGGTGTGCGGGTCGCGCGGCGAGAGGCGGTAGGGGTCTACCCGCAGCCCCGGCGCGTGGGCCAGGAGGCGCTGCGCCTTCACGTCAGTCAGCGTGGCGGGCCGCGTGCCGTGGGGGCAGAGGTCCACCGCCCCCACCACGTAGGCCCCGAAGCCGCCCATTCCCGCCTCGCCCTGCTCGTCCTCGATAAAGACGCGCGATTCCATGCGCCGCTTGCCGTCCACCACATGCACCGTGCCCAGCCGGGGCGGGATGGGCCGCGGCGCGATGGCCGCCCAGCGCAGCGTCTCCAGATCGATCAGCTCGCCCTCGAACCGTTGCAGGCCCAGTTGGCCGCCCTCGATATCCACGGGCCAGGGGTCAAGACGGATGCGCATGGGGGGCATTCTAGGTTGTGGGAGGTGGGTTGTGGGCTGTGGGAGGCGTTGGCGCAGGCTCCTGCTCCTGCTGCCTACAACCTACAGCCCACGACCCACAACCCCAGCCAGCGCCCGCAGCCCCGCCTCGTCCGTCAGCGTGAGGCAGCGGTAGGCGGGGGTCAGCAGGCCGTCGTCGCGCATCTCGCCGATCAGCTTGGAGACGCTCTCGCGGGTGGCCCCGGTGCCCTCGGCGATCAGCTCGTGGGTGGCGCGGACATAGCGGGTGCCGTCGCGGTGCGCCCCGCCCAGGCTGCTATCCGCCAGGTTCAGCAGGTAGCGGGCGATGCGCTCGCGCAGTTCGCCGTCCTGGATATGCACGCCGTCGGTCATCATGCGCTGAAGCTGGGTGCTGAGGCTGAGGGTGATGTCCCACAGCTCGGCCTGGCTCAGGTGCTGCGGGTGCAGGGCCGTGAGGGCCGCGTCGGTCAGGGCCGTGACCTGGTGGCCGCGCACCGTCCGGTGCAGGGTTTCTTCCCCGAACACGTCGCCGGGCCGGATGTGGCGCACGGTCAGGGTGCGGCCCTGGGGGGTCAGGCGCACCGCGCGCAGCAGGCCGCTTTCCAGCCGGTAGAGGCTGGGGGCCGGGTCGCCCGCGTAGTAGAGCGTCTCGCCGCGCCGCAGCGAACGGCGGGAGAGGTCAGGTGTGGGAATCGGGCGGGTGTGCAGGGTCATGACGCGCTCCTGAAGGGGAGGTGGAGGGGAGGCGGGCGGGGTCGAAGCTGTCCGGACTGTACAAGCCCTGTTCAAGGTTCAAGCGTACGGCGGGCACTTTGTGAAGGGCCGCGCAAGCCTGAGCTTTGCCCTCAGCCGAACACCTCCAGGCCGTCCTCCACGACGCTGGCATGGGCCGCGACGGTCAGCGTGTGGTCGCGGTTGTACCCGCCCGCCATCATCGTGACCACCGGCACCCCGGCACCCCGCGCCCAGGACAGCGCGGCGCGGTTGCGTTCGCGCACGCCGTCCAGCGTCAACGCGAAGCGCCCGAAGCGGTCCCCGGCTAGCACGTCCGCCCCGGCCAGGTACAGCAGCAACTCCGGGCGGAAGGCCTCCAGCGCAGGAAGCGCCTGCGCCCGCAGCACCTCCAGGTACTCGGCGTCGGTCACGCCGTCGGGCAGGCCGATGTCCAGGCCGCTCGTCTCCTTGCGAAAGGGGTAGTTGCGCTCGCCGTGAATGCTGAGCGTGAAGGCCCGCGTCTCGCCCGCCAGCAGCGCCGCCGTGCCGTTGCCCTGATGCACGTCGAGGTCGAGGACCGCCACCCGGCGCGCCAGGCCCTCCTCCAGCGCCAGGTGGGTGAGGATGGCCGCGTCGTTGACCAGGCAAAAGCCCTCGGCACGGTCGCGGAAGGCGTGGTGCGTGCCGCCCGCCAGATTCGCGCCCCAGCCGTGCGCGAGCGCGTCGTGCAGGGCCGCGAGGCTGCCACCCGCCGCGCGGCGGGCACGCTCGACCACCCCCGGACTCCAGGGCAGCCCGAAGGCGCGTTCCTCACTCGCCGTGACCTCCCCGCGCCGCCAGCGCCGCAGCCACGCGGGGTCATGCACGCGCGCGGCGTCGGCCCAGCGCAGCGCCGGAGTGTCCAGCATGGGCAGCCGCCCCGTCAGGCGCTGGGCGACCCCCGCGTATTTGTAGGCCGGAAAGCGGTGGCCTTCCGGCAGCGGGAAGGTGTACGCGGCAGGCGTATAGGCCCGGAAGGGGTGGCGGAAGGAGGCGGGGTCGGTCACGGGTGCAGTCTGGCGCAGGCGGCGGGGCAGGAGAGCGGGCGAGGTCACTCAAAGGTTGAACAGCCCAGACCTGCACAGTCCGTGCCCCTGCAACGGCTCTCCCTTACTCTGTCGGACATGACCACGCCGCTGCCCCTGATCGTGAGCGCCGGGGAGGCGCTGACTGACCTCGTGACCGCCGGGGAGAACATCTGGCACGCGCATCCGGGCGGGGCGGGCTGGAACGTGGCGCGGGCGTGTGCGCGGCTGGGGGTGCCCACGGCCTTCGCGGGGGCCGTGGGAGAGGACAACTTCGGGGAGGACCTGTGGCGGGCGAGCGAGGCGGCGGGGCTGGACCTGCGCTTTCTCCAGCGCTCGCCCCAGCCCACGCTGCTGGCGGTGGTCTACCGGCTCGACCCTCCCGCCTACCGCTTTCTGGGCGAGAACAGCGCCGACCTGCACTTCGACCCGGCGCGGCTGCCGCAAGGCTGGACCCAGGCGGCCCGCTGGCTGCACGTGGGCGGTATCAGCCTCAGCCGCTGGCCGCTGGCAGACCGGCTGCTGGCGCTGATTGAAACAGCGCGGGCGGCGGGCGTGAAGCTCAGCTTCGACCCCAACGCCCGCAGCACGCACCGCCACCCGGACTACCCGGCCGTGTTCGAGGCCGTCACCCGCCGCGCCGACCTGCTGAAACTCAGCGACGAGGACCTGCGCTTCTTCTTCCCGGCACTCTCCGAGGCGGACGCGCTGCGGCACCTGCGGGGCCTGAACGCCCGCTGCCCCATCGTGATCACGCGCGGGGCGCGGGGGGCGACCCTGTACCAATCGGCGGGCCGGGTGGAGCTGCCTGCCACGCAGGTACCGGTGGCCGACACCGTGGGGGCGGGGGACGCGCTGTGCGCGGGCCTGCTCGTCAGCGCGACCCAGCACCCCGACGCGCTGTGGACCGAGCACCTGCGGCTGGGGCTGCGGGCCGCCGCTGCCGCCTGTGCCCGCCCCGGTGCCTATGCGCCTACCCCGGAAGACCTGGCGGCGTTGCCGGGCTGATTACTCCCGAACGCCCGTCCAGTCCAGGGGTTCCCCCGCCGCGCAGAGGGGGCAGCCCTCGGGCGCGAAAGTGCGGAAGGGGTGCGGCGCGAGGGCGACCGCCGCCACGTCCGGCAGGGTCGCTTCCGGGCGAATCAGCCAGGCGCTCAGCCCCAGTACCTCCAGGCCATGCTCCCGCAGGCCACGCACCAGACGGCGGGCATCGTTGCCGGTGCAGACGAGGTCGTCTATCAGCACGGCCCGCTCGCCCGGTGCGGGCAGGTGCATCCGGTGAAAGGCCGCGCCTTCTCCCTCCACGTTCAGGAAGGCGACCGGCAGGGCGAGGTGCCGCGCCACGAAGGTGGCGAGGACCGCGCCGCACTGGCTGGCCCCGGCCAGCAGGGTCGCGCCGGGAAAGGCCGCGGCAAGCTGTGCCGCCTGCCGGGAGGCGAGGCGGTCCAGCCGCACAGGGTCGCGCATGACCTCCCCCTTTTCCAGCCAGCCGTCGCCGTGCAGGCCATTGCGAAAGGCGGTATGGCCCGCGCGGCGCAGGGGAGGCAGCCAGTCGGGCGTTTCCGAGGCCATCTCAGCGCACCAGCGACACGTCGTCAGGACGGGCCTCGGCCATCAGGCGCAGGAAGGCCTCGACATACTGGGGGTCGAACTGCCGTCCGGCCTGGAGGCGAATCTCGGTGAGGGCCTGCTCGCGGGGCCAGGCGGGCTTGTAGGGGCGGGCATTGGTCAGGGCGTCGTACACGTCCACGATGGCAAAGAGCCGCGCGGCGTCGGGGATGTTCTGGCCGCGCAGCCCCACCGGATAGCCGCTGCCGTCCCAGCGCTCGTGGTGGTAGCGCACCAGGTCGAGTGTCTCGGCGGGCAGGAAGTGCAGGTCCTGGAGCATGTCGTACCCGACGGTCGTGTGGCTCTGGATGATCCGGCGCTCCGCCGCGTCCAGCGGGCCGACCTTGTGCAGCACCCGGTCGGGAATGGCGAGCTTGCCCAGATCGTGCAGGTACGCGCCCCAGCGCAGCGCCTTGACGCGCTCCTCGTCCCAGCCCAGCCGCCGGGCGACCTGCACGCTGATGTCCACCACCCGCTGGGTATGGCCGCCGGTGTCGTCGTCGCGGTGCTCCAGGGCCGCGCCCAGCGAGCGCAGGGTGAGGTCGTTGGCGTCGTGCAGGTCACGGATGGCCTGCCACTGCCCGAGTTGCGCGCCCAGCACCCGCGCAAAGGCCGCGACCACCGCCGTCTCCTCCTCCGCGAAGGGCCGGTCGGCCCGCGCCAGAATCAGCAGGCCCAGATGCCGCTCGGCGCGGTCATATACCGGCACCACGTGGTGGTGAGGCCGGTCCTCGCGCTTGAGCAGCAGCAGCACCTCCTCGGCGACCCAGTGGTCGGCCTGCACGCTGCGGCTGTCGTCGTCGGTGGGCTGGATGGGCTGGCCCAGGTACCACTCGAAGGCCCCCCGCGCCCCCAGAATCCGGGGCGTGCCCTGCCGGTAGGCCACAAAGGCCAGGTGCGGCGCAACATTCAGCCGGGCGAGAATGTCCACCCCCGCCTTCACGATGCCCCCCTCGTCGCGGGCCTCACCCAGCCGCTCGCTGCCAATTTGGAGGGCCTGCATGGTCCGCCGCGCCCAGGCGAGTTCGGCCCCCGCCGCCTGCCCCCGCAGCACCAGCACTCCCAGCATGCCCAGCACCAGCAGCGCGCCCAGCAACTCCGGCAGCCCCGGCACCGCCTGCCCCCGGTGCAGCGCCAGCGCCGCGATAAACGCTGCCGGGTACGCGACCAGTGCCAGCCAGCGCAGCACCCCCCCCGGCGCAGCCGTGACAACCGCCAGGAGCAGGGCCGCTCCTGCCAGCAGCCCCTGCTGCCCAGCCCAGGCGGCGTAGCCGAGCGCGCCTATCCCCAGAACCACACACAGAGATGACCAGATGGGCAGTCGGAACACAGGGGGAGTCTAGCACCAAATGAAGGCTTTCTAAAGAGAGCGGCCTTAATTGTTGCGAGGCGGCCAGCAACGTTGCGGCGCTCCTACAATGAAAAACTGACAGACTTCTTACTGCTTTCCGGTTCGCTGCCTGGAAAGGAACTGGACTTCGCTTGAGGAGCTGCTGTCTTCTAAGAACCTTTTCTGATGAAAATATGATGTGAAGGGCGTTAAGTAGCAGGGTAAATAAATGCATAGGCGGCGGGGAAAATGGCGTGACGCTTTCCCCGCCGCCCGTTGACCTGCCCCGGCGCTCAGGCCGGCTGGAGGTCCATGATCCGGTTCTTGGCGTCCACCAGCACCACGCGCGGCTCCAGGGTGTGGGCTTCCTCCTCGCTGAAGTTGCCGTAGGCGGCGATGATGACCATATCGCCGGGGCGCATCAGGTGGGCGGCGGCCCCGTTGATACCGATCACGCCGCTGCCCCGCGGCCCGCTGAGGGCATACGTGCTCAGGCGGTTGCCGTTGGTGATGTTGTAGATGTCCACGCGCTCATTGACCAGGATGTCGGCCGCGTCCAGCAGATCCTGATCGATGGTGACGCTCCCGACGTAGTCGAGGTCCGCCTGTGTGACGGTCGCGCGGTGAATCTTGGCCCTGAACATGATGCGTTCCACAGCCACGGATTCTACGCGGCCGGGAGGTGGGGGGAGGTGACGGAGAGCTTGATTGGGCCATGAGCTATGAGCGGTGAGCCATGAACGGGCACCCGGACGCTTCCGCTTTTGGCGTGAGCCATCTTTCTCATGGCCCATAGCTCACGGCTCACAGCCTCCTACCCCTCCGGCAGCACCCCGTCCACGAACACCGTCTTCTGGTCGGTGTAATGCACCTGTCCAGCAGGGGAGCCTTTGGGCCGCCAGACATGCTTGATGCGGGTGTAGTCCACCGGGACATTGCTGCTGCCGCGCGCCTTGCTGTGGGCGGCGGCGAGCTGCGCGGCATACAGAATGTCAGGCAGGGCCAGGTCACGCCCCCCGCTGCGCACGAGGACATGGCTGCCGGGATAGCCCTGGGCGTGAAACCAGTAGTCCAGGCTGCGCCCCAGCCGGTGCGTGAGCGCAGCGTTTTCCTTATTGTTGCGGCCCACCAGCGCCTCGAAGCCACCGGGGGTGGTGAAGCGCATCCCGTAGGGGCTTTTCTCGGGCCGCTCGGCCTGGAGGGTCGCGGTCAGGGCTTCGAGGTCTTCCAGACGGGCGGCGTCGAGCTGATCCAGGCGCTCCTGGGCCTCGGCCAGTTCGGTGAGCAGGCTGCCCTCGCGCTCGGCCAGGCGCTCGTACACGTCCTCACGGCGACGGGCGCGGGTATAGCGTTTCTCGGCGTTCTGCACGGCGCTGAGCTGCGGGTCCAGGGCGACCGGCACCTCCCCGCTGCCGTCGAAGGCGGGCAGCGACGCGGAGGCCGCGCCGGGCGGGACGCTATGCGCATAGGCCATCAGCAGGTCGGCCTCGGTGCGGTCCTGGGCCGCCGCGTCCAGCCCCGCCTCGGCACGGGTCACGTCCCCGAGCTGGTTCTGGAGGAGGGTCAGGCGCTTTTCCAGCGGCTCCCGCAACGCCTTGCGGAGTTGCGCGGCCTTTTCCTGACGGGCGGCCTCACGCGCGCCCTCGTGCATCACGCCCTCGCTGACAGTGGGGTCCGTGACCAGCGAGCGCAGGGCGGCGAGCGCCTGCGGCCAGCGTTCGGCGGGGGCCTCGGACGGGGCCAGCTCCGCGCGGCGGGCCAGTTCAGCGCCCAGCAGCGGCCCCAGCCCGTCCAGCCGCTCACGCCACCGGCCGATGGGGAGGGAAGCCAGGGTCTGGGCATCCTCTTCCGTCAGGGTGCGGGGGTCGAGCTTTTCATAGGGTGGCGGCGGCGTGTAGACCCCGCCGCTGCGCACCGTGCGGAAGCGGTTGCGGCTGCCGGTGATCTCGCGGGCGGCCTGGAGGATGCGGCCCTGGGAGCCTTCGCCCTCCTCCAAGACCAGCACGTTCGCGTTGCGGCCCGTCACCTCGAACAGGAGCCGGGTGGGGGGCTGGTCCACGAACCCCGTCTCACCCGCGAAGTGCAGCATGAACACCCGGTCGAGCTTGAGCTGCTCGGCCCCCACCAGGTCGCCGCGCACCCGGTTCGCCACGAAGCGCTGAAAGGGATTGTGCGGGTCACCGCGCAGCCGCTCGCGCGACACGAACACCACCGGCTGCGGCGGGCGGTAGCTCAGCACCAGGTTGCCCACCCCGTCGAGCAGCAGCGCGGCGGTCGTCTCGTCGGGAAAGACCCAGCCCAGCGTGCGGGCGGGCAGGTGCGGCGCGAGATCACGCAGCACCCGCGCCAGCATCAGCCCTTCCATGCGCGGTCCTCGGGGGGGGGCAGTCGGTCGCAGTTCATCCGGGCATGGTAGCGGGTGCGCAGGAGGGAAACAAAAAACCGCCCGAACCTGGGCGGAAAGTGGGTCTGAAAGAAGGGGAACAACCGGGGGAGAGAGGCTTACTTCAGGGCGTGCAGGAGCGCCGCCAGGCCGGTGAGGAAAGTGCCGAGCGCCGCAATGATCACGGCGACCTCACTCATCTTCACTGGCTTTCGCGGGCGCTTGGGTGTATCCTTACGATGTTTAGGCATAAGGATTCACCTCCTTTCCGCACCCGGAACGCAACTCCGGGTGCTTTCGCGTTATCCCGTGTTGCGCCTCCCCTCCCGGTTGTCATGCACCCCGTCCCGTAGTGGGACACCGTGATTCTAGCTCAGCCCGCGAGCCAAAAAAGAGGCAGGCCCCCGCAGGAAGCCCACCTCTCCCCTTTCCGCCCGCTTTAGAAGAACTGCCCGATGCGGAAGTAGAACTTGCCGGTGCCGTTCTGGGGGCTGTAGCCGTAGTCGAAGCGCAGGCTGGGAAGGCGCGCGCCGCCCAGGCCCAGGTTAAGCTGCACGCCCGCGCCCACGCCGTAGTTCAGGCTGAAGTTTTCGCCGCTGTTCCAGGCGTCGCCCGCGTCCGCGAAGACCACACCGTACAGCCCCTGGGTAAAGGAGTTGGTGAGGTTGAAGTCGTAGCGGTACTCGGCGCTGGCGGTGAAGTAGTTGGTGCCGAACAGCTGGTTGTTCTCCAGGCCGCGAATCTGGTAGGCCGCCGCCGGGGTGCTGCCGCCGCCCACGGAGTAACCGGTGCCACTGGGCGCAGTGCCGCCGATGGTCCCGGCGTTGGCGCGCACGGCGATGGCCTGCTGGCGGGTCTGGACGCCCAGGCCCTTGTCGAGGGTGCGGCCCAGGCCCAGGTAGGTGCTGACGCCGCCCTGCACGTCGGTCCAGCCGACCGGGGTGCTGCCCGAAGCGCCGAAGTTGTACGAGGCGTCGGTGTTGGCGCGCACGCCGCGGCTGGGAAACTCGGGGTTGTCGGTGGTGTCGTAGTTCAGGCTGCCGCTAAAGCTGGTGGTGCGGGTGGTCGGCGTCAGCAGCGCCCCCGCCTGCTCGTCGGTGTAGCTGCTCTTCTCGTCGTTCTTGAGCGGCTCCAGGAAGTAGGTGCGGTAGCTGAAGCCGGTGCCCAGCGAGGCCGACAGGTTCTGGGTGATGTTGCGCCCGGCGCGCACGCTGAAGCCGCTGGTGCGTACCGTGTACTGGCGGCCCGTGTCCACGGCGGTCCCGCTGCTCTTGTCCATCACGGCGAGGTTGCCCGCCACCGCCGTGCCCACGTTGGCGCTGAGGCTGGTGGGGTTGGTGCGGAAGTCCAGGAAGTTCAGGTCCAGCCAGGGCACCGTGTAGGACACGTTCCCGACCAGGTTCTGCCCGGCATCGTTTTGCTGCGCGCCCGCGCTGACTGCGAAGTTGTGGCCCAGGCCAAAGGCGTTGGGGTTGCTGTAGGCCACGTCCCCGGCAAAGCCCGTCATGCTGTCGTACTGGAGGCCCAGGCTGATCGGAATGCCCTGGTTGCTCTCCGCAACCGTCAGCACGTAGGTCACGTTCTCGGGGTTCTGCGGGTCGCTGCGGACGTTCTCCCCGACCACCTGCACGTAGCCCAGGCGGCTCACGCGGGCCAGCCCGGCGCGCAGGTCGGTCAGGTTGAACAGGCCCCCGGCGGCGGGCAGCTCGCGCAGAACCACGCGGTCTTTGGTGTTGTGCTTGCCCTGCCACTGGAGTTCGTAGCCTGTCAGGCGCACCTCGCGGACATTGAAGGTGAGGGTGCCCTCGTTAAAGGCGATGGCGTCGCGGGTGCTGATTTCATAGCCCGCCTTGCGGTAGGCGTCGCGCACGGCCAGGAAGTCTTCCTGCGCGAGCTGCGGCGAGTACACGTCCCCGACCTTGGTCTTGATGGCCGCCGCGAGGGTGGCGCTCGGCACCTTGGTGTTGCCCTTGAAGACAATCTGCTTGACCGGTCCGCTCTTCACGTCCGCCGCGCCGAAGTACACGGCGACCTGACCGGGGTTCTGGGGGTCGGCCTGAAGCGCGAAGCCCACCGGCATCCCCGTCTTGTTGGACAGGGCGCGCACGTCGGCACGCAGCCGCTCGACCGAGAGGGGCTGGCCCGCCCTGGTCTGGAGGGTCACGCCCGCGGCGTCAATCCCGTCGAAGTTCACGCTGGCGGCGCGGCCCTCCACGACGCGCACCTTCAGCACGCCGTTTTCCAGGGTGGTGCCCTGCGTGTTTACGCCGCTCTGAACGTACCCGGCGGCGTCGTAGGCCTGCTGGAGCTGCTGCACCGCGTTGTAGTAGGCGGGCACCGTGAACTTCTTGGCGTCGTAGAGGGGCTTGAAGATGTTGGTGACCGTCTGGGCGGGCAGCAGGCTCACGCCCTCGACCTCCACGCGCCGCAGCGGGGCCGTCTCGTCGACCACGAAGCTCACGCCGACGGTGCCATCTTTGTTGGTCTTGGTGGTCGCGCTGATGCTGGGCAGGAAGGGAAAGCCCTCGGCGCGGTAGTTCTGCGCCAGGGCCTCCCTGGCCTGATCGAGGCGCTGGGTGTTGAGCGTGGCTCCGGGCGCGATGTTCAGCAGTTCGGCGATGCTCTTTTTAAAGGCGTCGGCGGGCAGGAAGGTCAGGCCGGTCGCGTCCACCGTGCTGATGGTGGGGTTGGGGGCCACCGTGATCACCAGAGTGTCGCGCCCGCCCAGGGTGCGCAGTTCGGCGGTGGCGGTCTTGAAGTAGCCGGTCGCCAGCACCTCCTGTTCGACCTGCCGCAGGTTCACGCTGGAAAGCGCGGTGCCGGGCTGCACGTTCAGGGTGGCCTTGAGATAGTTGGTCAGCAGATCGCTGGTGCCGTTGACCACCACGTCCTGCACGGTCCCGGCCTGCTGCGCAAGGGCGACCGGTGCCGCGAGGAAAAGGGTCAGGGCGAGGGTGTGGGGGTGTCGCATGCGTCTCCTAGTGTGGCACAGGTGCGGAAGCTTCCCGCAACGTTCTGACGGTTCTGACAGTGCCGTCCGGGCCATCAGACCGGCGGGGCCGCCCCTGGCAAGTGCCCTGTCTCACCTTTCCTGCTCAGGTCCTGAGAAGGGTGAAGGAATGTTGACGCGGCCTCCACCTCTGGCCCTGCCCTGGCCTCATGCCGTGCCCGACTTGAGCCGGGAGCCTGGACAGGCCACAATGCCCGGCGTGATGCACAGCGGGAGAGGCGGGAGATGAGCGGGCGGTCAAGGCCGGCGGCGTCTGCCGGAAGGGAACAGGTCAAGTGAGCCTGCCGGACGTGCTGGCCGGCATCCGCGCCGCCGAGCAGCGGGCGGGCCGCGCCCCCGGCAGTGCCCGGCTGGTGGCCGTCACCAAGGGGCAGGACCTGGAGGCCATCCGCGAGCAGGTGCTGGCCCATACGGACCTTCAGCCGGGCGGCTTCCCGCTGGGCGAGGGCCGCGCCCAGGAACTGCGTGACAAGGCGGCCCAGCTGGCTGAGGAGCACCTTGCTGGGGCACAGCTCCCGGAGGTCGAGTGGCACTACATCGGCCCACTGCAACTGAACAAGGTCAAGTACATGCGCCCGGTGAGCCTCATCCACGGGCTGGAGGAGGTGCGGCAGGCGCGGGCGCTGGCCGACGCCGCCGCGAAGTGGGGCCGCGCGCCCGACGTGCTGCTGCAACTGCACAACGGCGAGGCGCAGAAGCACGGCATTCACCCGCAGGACCTCCGCAACGTCTACGCTGAGGTGATGCAAACAGGTCTGACGGTGCGGGGGCTGATGGTGATGGCTCCCGAGGGTGACGCGGAGGCGGCCCGGCGCGTCTTTGTGGACACCGCCCGGCGTGCCCACGACCTGGGCCTGGCCGAACTCAGCATGGGCATGAGCAACGATTACCCCCTCGCCGTCGAGAGTGGCGCGACCCTGGTGCGCGTCGGAAGGAGTCTCTTCACATGAGCCAGACCCCCACAGAGCAGGCCCCCACCCATTCGTCCCTCACGCCGCTGGACATCGGCCACCGCCAGTTTCCGGGCCGCCCCGGCGGGTACGACCGCGCCGGCGTCCGCGCCTTTTTGGGGCAGGTGGCCGATCAGGTCGAGGCCCTGCTGCGCGAACGGCAGGACCTGCGCGCCCGCCTGGCGGACCTCGAACGCGAACTCGACGAGCGCCGCCAGGCCGAGGACGAGATTCGCCGCGCGGTGGTGGCCGCCGAGCGCATCGGCCACGACCTGCGCGAGAACGCGACCCGCCAGTGCGAGCTGATGATCGAGCAGGCGCAGAGCCGCCGCGAGGTGCTCGACCGCGACGCCGAGGCGCGGATGGCCGAACTCGAGGCCCAGCATCAGGTGCGGATGCAGGAGCTGGAGGCCGCCTTCCGGGGCCGCTTCGCCGACCTCGAACGCGACCACCACCAGCTCACCCTGGAGCGCGACCGCGCCCACGCCGAGCGCACGGTGTACCTCGACCGCGCCTTCAACGAGCGGCACGCGGACCTCACCGCCCGCCTGAGCGTGGTCCGGGCCGAATACACCCAGTTCGTCAGCCAGTACCGCGCCCTGATGCAGTCCTTTACCGAACTCAGCGCCCGCCACCTGCCCGCCGGCGACGACCTGTCGCTGCCCGGCGCAGGCGCGGCCCTGCCCCTGGACGCCCCCACCCGTGTCGAGGAGCAGCAGTTCGTGTGACCGGAGGCGCGGCCCGCCGGGACCCACCTGCCCGGCGAGCCGGCTTCAAGAGCTTGGCTGGCTCTCTCGTCCAGCCGTAGAACCCTCTGCCAGCAGCTCTGCGAGTTCCCTTGCGGGGGAGCCTGGGACGGGTACAGCTCCGCAAGGGAGGGGAACGCCGCAGGCGCTCAGGCTTCCACGTCCGACCAGGCGAATCCGGCGCGTTCGGCCATGCTGCGCAGGGTGCGGCGGCGAGCTTCCAGCGTGGCAAAGGCCGCCTGGACCTCCGCGTCCGGGCGCAGGGGCAGCCCGGCGGCGCGCAGGGGGGCGAGGTCGGGCAGGGGCGGTGCCTGGGCCGGGACCCGCAGATGCACCCGGCAGTACGTGGACAGCAGGCTGGAGAGGGAGGCGCGCACGGCCCGCAGGCCCTTGGGGGGTGGGGCGTCCAGCGCGTATTCGATAAGGCTCAGGGCCTCGTCGAGGGCCGGGAGGGCCAGGTCGATCGATTCCTCGGGCTGGCGTTCATGAAAGCGGTACAGGCCGGGCGTGTTCTTGAGCTGGGCATCCAGGGCGTTGAGGCTGGCGGCCAGGTCGTCCACCAGGCCCTGCGTTCCGTTGACGTGGTCGTGCCAGGCGGTGACGACCAGGCCCTGCGCGCTGCCTCCCAGACGGTGAATCCGCAGCGCCAGGCCGCGTTGCCCCGCCTGCGTCTGGGCGACCGGCACGATAAACGAGATGGCGAACGTGATCAGGACAAAGCCGTCGAGGGCGGTCAGATCGGTCAGCAAGCGCCATCCGGTGTAGACCGGCTTCAGGTCGCCCAGACCCAGGGTGGACATGGTGTAGCCCACGAAATACAGCACGTCCCACAGGTCGGCGGGCGTGCCGGTCGAGGCCCCGACGAGGGACCCCGGCCCCCCCCAGAACACCAGCGCCCAGCCCAGCCACGACAGCAGGACCCAGGCCAGCAGCGTGCTGACCACCATCACGATGCCGTTCCAGGCCAGGATGCGCCGTCCCAGCAGCCGGGCCGCGCCCTGCATTACGGCATACAGGGGGCGGTGAATCAGGCGCGAGAGGTGCCCCTCACCGGTCTGCATACTGCTGGCGAGCAGGTCGAACAGCACGGTGACAATCAGGAACGCTCCGGGCACCCACAGCAGGGAACGCAGCATGCGGGGCATTCTGGCAGAGGACGTGCCCCGCTCCCCCGCGCGGGCCTGCTCTAGCCTGTGCCCATGCTCCTGCCCGAAGACGCCCTGCCGCCTCCAGGCCCCCGCCTTTATGCGCGGCCCATCTCCCCTGCCCGTGCGGCTGGCCTCGTGATTTGCGGGTTGCGGGCGCTGGAGGGGGTGCCGGGATGACCCCCGAAGAACTCATGGGAGTCTGGGACGTGGGAGGGGTCCAGACGATGCACCCCCTGGGCGGCGGGAGCATCAACGGGGCCTTCCGGGTCATGACGGACACAGGGCCGCTTCATCTGCGGGTGTACCGCAGCCCCGACCGGGAACGGGCCGAGCGCGAACACGCGGCCATCGCGGTCGCGGCGCGGGCGGGCCTGCCGACGCCCGTTCCCCTCGCCGCCCGTGGGGGCGGGACAGTGGCACAGATGGGAACGCATCTGGCCGCCCTGTTTCCGGTCGCCGCGGGTGCGCCTGTGCCGCGCGCTGCCCTGACCCCCGCGCACGCGCAGGCCCTCGGCTCCTTCCTGGCCGACGTGCATGATCGCCTGCCCACCCGCGTGCCGTTCGGGGTGCCGCCGCTGCGTGCGGCTGGCCTGGAACACACGCGGGAACGGCTGGAGCAGATTCAGGCCATCCTCCTGGCCCTCCCACAGCCGGACGAGGTGGACGGCTGGGCGCTGGAACGGACCCGGCAGCGGCTGGCGCACCTGCGGGCCTCGGCCCTGCCGGACCCCCTCCCCGCCTTCCCGCCGCGCTTCCTGCACGGGGATTACCACGACGGAAACGTGTTCTTCGGGGCCGGGTGGCCCGCAGCCCTGATCGACTGGGAACAGACCCGCCTAGCCCCCCGCGCCTGGGAGGTCGTGCGCTGCCTGCACCTCAGCCTGAGGCTGGACGCGGCCCTGTCCGGCGCGTTTCTGGGGGGCTACCGGCAACGCCTTCCCCTGCCGGAAGACGAACTGGCGGACGGCGCGGCCCTCTACGCCACCTTGCAGGAACGCAACGTCTGGACCTACGAGAGCGTGTACAGGGAGGGCAACCCCGGCCCACGCCGCTTTAGAGCATTTGTCCGAATTACGCCGTTGGAGGAAAAACGCCTCCAACGGCTCCATTCTCCCAAACGCTCTCCTTATTTCACTCGCTTCGCTCGGTCAAAAAGAAGGTCTCTTTTTGACAAATGCTCTATCGCCCCGCCACCCTACGTGCCGTTCCAGGTGGCCTGGGCGGCCAGCGGCCTACGTTGACGCAGGCAGCTTCCACCACACTTTCCCCAGTTCGCCTGCCGCCGCTTCCGCGCGGGCTTCCTCCTCGCGGCCCAGGGCCAGCAGTGCGGCCACGCGGGCCGGGCTGCGCGGCAGGCTGCGGGCCAGCGCCTTGGCCGCGGTGCGCCCCGCCTTGTCCCGGCTGCCCAGCGCCGCCTGCGCCCGGGCGAGAACGGCCAGCAGGTGCGCGTCGGCCTCCTGCCCGGTGAGTTCCGCGACCTTCAGCCCCTCGGCCAGGGTGCGGAGGGCGGCTTTCGCATCCGTGCCGAGTCGTTGCTCTCCCAGCAGGGTCGCGGCGGCCACCAGCGCCCCGGCGTCCCCTTCCGCGCGGGCCAGGGTGAGGGCATGCCGGGCCAGGTCCAGCGCGGCCGGCTGCCCAGCCTGCCAGGCCGCGCGGGCACGCAGCAACGCGGGGCGGGCGGCGTCCGGCTGGCCGTCCAGCACGCTGCGGGCCGCGCCGGGTTGCCCCAGCCGCAGGTGCGCCGCCGCAAGTGTGAGGGGGTCACCCACCCAGCGAAGCGTCAGGGTGGGCTGCCCCAGGTGAAGGGCCAGCCCTGCCGCCTCTTTCTGTTCGTCCGGGAGCGGCGACAGGAGATGCAGGGCGGCAAGGGCTGCCCGTTCGTCCCCCCGGTCCAGGGCCTCCCGCACGGCGGCGAGGGTCACGGGGCGGGCCTCCTGCGGGTGCTCGGGCATCGGCCCCAGGATAGCCCCCAGGTGCTCGGGGTCAGGCGCTCAGGCCAAAATCCAGACCCAGGAAGCGCCACAGCGAGCGCCGGGGCACCCGCAGCCCGCTGGGATGTTCGACGGCAGCCAGGCGGCCGTCGCGGATCCAGCGGCGGACGGTGCGTTCGTGGGTGCCGGTGAAGTCCGCCACCTCGCGGACTTTCAGGAGCTTCGGGAGCGTCTGGAACTGTTCGGTGAGCGTCAAGGGAACCTCCGAAAAGCACGCGGGGCCACCCGAAGGCAGCCCCGACGACGTTCTGAATGGTAACCGGCCAGCGGCCCACCCGCGCCCCCACCACCCAGGGGCGGGAGAGGCAGCGCGGAGGCAGTCAGGTCGGTCAACTTGCAGGGAGGGTACCACGCCCACTGTCAAGAGGGGGTCAAGAATAAAGGTCAGGTCAGGAGCAGGCTCCCCACCTGTGATGGGACAGAAGTCCCCCGGAGAGCACCTCCAGCGAGCCATGCCGGCCCGAAAGTGCGCAAGCAGCGCCAGGACGGCCTTTTTTGGCCTGTTCCAGCCCATCACACCTGCCGCTCTAGCCTGTGCACGTTCCTGATGTTCCTGCCAAGGCCGTCACTCCCACACCCCTATGACGGGTGACGTTCCCGAGGAACAGCCCACGTCTCAAACCCCGTTCTCAACTGCCCAGGAGGCTCCCATGACCCGATTCACCCTGACCGCCGCCACCCTCGCCCTGACCGCCCTGCTGGCGTCCTGCGGCACCAACAGCAGCGCGCCCGCCAACGCGGCAGCCCCCGAGCAGCCCAGCGCAACAGCGCCCACGTCCGGTATCGCCTCGCTGCCGGTGGACCCCTACGCCAAGGCCAGCGGGCTTCAGGAGCAGGCCACGGAAACCTACAACATCACCCTCAAGTTCGCGTCCGGCAGCTCGACCAGCGTGGTCAACGCCATGAACGCCGCCGCGAGCCGCTGGCAGAAGGTGATCACCCAGGGCCTGCCCAGCGTCACCGTGAACATTCCCGCCGGGGCCTGCGGCAGCAACGCGGCCTACAGCGGCACCATCGACGACATCCTGGTGTTTACCGGGAACACCGACATCGACGGCCCCGGCGGCATCCTGGCCCAGAGCGGACCTTGCAGCGTCCGCAGCGCCAGCGGCCTGACCACCTACTCGACCCTGGTGTTCGACACCGCCGACCTCTCGCAGTTCAGCAGCCAGCTGGCCGACATCGCCGTGCACGAGCTGGGACACTCGCTGGGCATCGGGTCGCTGTGGTCGCAGTTCGGCCTGGTCAGCGGCGTGGGCACCACCAACCCGATCTACAAGGGCACCAACGGCGTGCGCGAGTACCGCGCGGCGGGCGGCACGCTCTCCACGGTGCCGGTCGAGAACCAGGGCGGCCAGGGCACGGCGGGTGCCCACTGGCGCGAGACCACCTTCAAGACCGAGCTGATGACCGGCTACCTCAACAGCGGCGTGTTCAACCCCCTGTCGCGTATGAGCGTCGGTTCCCTCCAGGACATGGGCTACGCGGTGAACTACACTGCCGCCGACGCCTACACGGTGCCCAGCACGTCCTCGCTGGCCGTCGGCGAGGGGCTGGACCTGGGCACCCACGAGCAGATCATCACGCCCAAGTACCGCACCGAATAACGCCGCGCCCCTCCGGCTTCCTCCGGCCGCCCCTGCCTCGTGCGGGGGCGGCTTCGTGTGGAGCGGCCAGCTTCCAGCACCCAGCCTTCATGCCGCTGCGGATGACGGGACCTGGGCAAAGGCAGCGAGCGGTCGGGAAGTTGCTGGCTGCTGGTCGCCCCCTCTCCACTCCTGCCCCGACGTGTGCGCCGCCGAATGTTCTAAAGCATTTGTCAAAAAGAGACCTTACTTTTTGACCGAGCGAAGCGAGTGAAATAAGGAGAGCGTTTGGGAGAATGGAGCCGTTGGAGGCGTTTTTCCTCCAACGGCGTAATTCGGACAAATGCTCTAGGGTAAAAGCCAATGAGCCTGCTCGCGCAACTGTCCGGCACCCTGATCAATGTCGCCACCGTCCTGCTGGGGACACTGCTGGGCCTCACGCTGGGCGCGCGGTTGCCGGAGCGCACCCAGCGCACGCTGCTGCAAACGCTCTCGCTGGTCACGCTGTTTATCGCGCTGGATATGGCGGGGAACCTGAACCGCGTGTCGGGCGGGACGATTCCCGGCGTGATCCTGGCGCTGGTGGCGCTGGCCCTGGGTGCGGTGGTCGGGGAGGCGCTGGGGATCGAGGAAGGGCTGGGCCGCCTGGGCGAGACGCTGCGGCGACGCTTCCGGGGCGGGGGCCGCTTCACGGAGGGCTTCGTCGCGGCCAGCCTGCTCTTCTGCATCGGCCCGATGACGATTGTGGGCGGGCTGCAAAACGGGCTGACCGGGGATTCCTCCACCTACGTCCTGAAAAGCACCCTGGACGGCATCGCGGCGCTGGCGCTGGCCGGGGCCTACGGCATCGGCGTGGGCTTCAGTGCGCTGACGGTACTGGTGCTGCAAGGAGGTGTCAGCCTGGCGGCGGGCGCGTTCGCGGCGGGGCTGCTGGGCGGGGCCGATCCGGGCGTGCTGAAGACCAACCCCTACGTTCTGCTGGTCACGGGCATCGGCGGCCTGATGATTGTGGGCATCGCGTGGAACCTGATGCTGGGCGGCCTGGGCTGGGAAGACCGCCGGGTGCGTGTCGGCAGCCTGCTGCCCGCGCTGCTGCTGGGGCCGCTGGCGCTGTGGGTGGCGGGGAGGCTGTAGGGCGGTCGGCCCCTCAGCGCAGCTCCGACCTCAGGAAGTCCACGACCGCCGTGAGCAGGCCCCGCTCCAGGGGAAGCTGGGCATTCGCGTAGGTGGAGAGATTCCCCACCGGGTCCAGCGGCGCGGGCACGAGAACATGGTTCACGCCGGGGGCGAGGAACGTGCGGGCGGCGGGCTGCGCGGCGGCCAGCAGGCGGGCGTCCTCGGGGCGTACTTGCAGGTCGCGGTCCCCCTGCACGATCAGGGTGGGCACGTTCACGGCGGCAATCAGCCGCTGCGGGTCGTACTTCAGGCTGCTGCGGAGGTAAGGCTGCACACTGGGCCGGAAGAGGGGCGCGAGGACCGGCGAGACGTTCGTGACCGTCTCCCCACGCGCCAGGGCGTCCAGAATCGTGTTCCCCTCCTGCACCAGCGCGGGCGGGTTGGCCGGATTCTGCGCGAGCTGGCGGCGGATGGTGGTGCCAATGTCCTCGCCGGGGGCCGCCAGCAGCACCAGGGCACGGGCGGGAGTGGCCTGCTGGAGCGCGGCCAGGGCAATCAGCCCGCCCTCGCTGTGGCCCACCACGCCCACGGGACCGAGGTCCGGCTGCTGCCCCAGCCAGGCCAGCCACGCGCGGGCATCGTTCACGAGGTCGTCGAAGGTCTGCGCCTCCTCGCGCGGGTCGGCCAGCGTACTCGCGCCGATGCCACGCTTGTCGTAGCGCAGGGAGGCGATGCCGCGGGCGGCCAGATTCTGGGCCAGCTTGCGGTAGGTACCTCCCGGCCCGCTCAGGGGATTGTCCCCGTTGCGGTTGGTGGGACCACTCCCCGCGACGATGAGGACCACGGGCGGGCGGACGTGCTGCGGGCCGTCCGGCATCTGGAGGGTGGCGGCGAGGCGCGCGCCGGGCACGTCCAGTGTCACCTCCCGGCTGGCCGCCAGCGCGGGCGTGAGGGTCAGGGCAGCGGTCAGGGCCAGCAGGGTTCGCATGAGGCTCTCCTTGTGCGGTGGGGACCGGAGCCGCCCACAGGTCAGGCGAGCGTAACACGGTCCCTTCCCCCTCCCGTACCGGTTCTGGCCTACCGCGCCGCCCTCACCCTTCCGGCCCACCACCCGCGCAGCCAGTCACGGAAGGCCGGGTACTTCGTGCCCAGCAGGGCGCGCACCTTGCGGTCCTTTTCCACCCGCATGGCGGCGATGCGGGCATTCAAGCGCGCAGCCTCCTGCCGCCCGATGACGTGCCGCCCGGCCTCGCCGTAGGCTGCCTCGCTGCGGGCCAGGCGGCGCAGCTCCGCGATCTGGGCAGGCGTGAGCGCCAGCGTCCGGGTCAGGCGCTCGGCGTCGGCGCGGCCCGAGGGCAACACAAAGAGCCGGACCAGCGCCGGGCTGTTCGGCCAGGGGTCGGCGGCAGTGGCCTGGGCACCCTGGGAAAGGACCGTCAGGGTGAGGGAAAGCAGCAGGCGTTTCATCCCTTCAGAGTAAGCGGCAGAGCACCTGCCCCAGCAGGCCACCCCCGGAGCATCACCCCACGGTCAGGCTGGCCTCACCCTTCACCCACCTGGGCGGCAGGGAGCTTGAAGAGACGTTCATGCTCGTGCAGGACGGCCTTTTGCAGAGCCAGCTATCAGTGCCCAGTCAGCTTCGCGGCTTACCTTGCCTGCATCCACAAGGAGGAAGAGCAGATGCAGACCAACCTGAAAGGCATACTGACCATGACGGCCCTGCTGGGCCTGAGCGCCGCGGGCACGGCGGGCGCGGGTTCGGCCAAGATTACCGCCCAGAGCATCATCGTCAACCCGGTCGAGACGAAGATGGACGTGCAGGTCTGGGTGAACAAGGACGCCAGCGGGCGCGGCAACCCGGTCTACCGCAAGGGCGAGAACATCAGTATCGGCCTGAAGACGAACCAGGACGCCTACGTGTACCTGTTCAACGTGAATGCGAACGGCGTCATCGACCTCTTCTTCCCCAACAACTACGAGGAGAGCAACTTCGTGCAGGCGGGGGTGACGCGGGTCTTCCCGGCGGACGGTGCGAAGTACACCCTGACTGTCGGCGGCCCGAACGGGCAAGACAAGCTGCTCGCCCTCGCCAGCACCAAACCGCTGAACATCGACGACATCGCGCGCTTTGCCGGGGACCAGGGCTTCGCGGAGGTGAAGGTGAAGGGGCAGGAGAACCTGGCCCGCGCCCTGAGCATCGTGGTGAACCCCCTCCCCGCCGACGCTTGGGTGACGGACATGGCGACTTTCCGCGTGGGCCAGGGGGGCAATGGCGGTAACCAGGACAGCGCGAGCGGCACCGTGACCGTGACGCCGGGGCAGCCCACCCCGCCCGCACCCCAGCCGCAGCCCACCCCCGCCCAGCCCGCGCCGACCCAACCTGTCACGCGCATTCAGCCCGGCGAGAAACAGAGCGGCGACTTCGACCAGGCGATGGTGCAGGCCTACGACCGCCTCAAGGGGCCGGAGTCCCTGGGCGAGGCCATCAGCTACGCGAGCGCCTGGGGCGACGGCCTGTGGCAAAAGTTCCGGGGCGTGGCGGCCTACGGGGACGCCGTGCTGCTCCACGCCAACGGCAGCAGCCGCGCCTACGCCGTCCACGGCCGCCTGCTGGAGCGTTACCTTGCCCTGGCGCGGGCCGAGAACGGCGCGACCCGTCCGCCCTCCCGCCTGGGCTGGGCCGCAGGCGACGAGAAGGTCATTCCCCGCAACAGCTTCGGCACCAGCGGCCTCTACGGCTTCTTCCAGAACGGGGCGCTGTACGGGACCGAGAAATACGGCACCTTCTGGCTCACCGGGCAGGTGCTCAAGACCTACCAGGGCCTGGGCGGCAGCGGCTCCTTCCTGGGCTTCCCCACCCGCGACCAGTACCTGCTGAACGGGGCCTGGGCCGCCGACTTCGAGGGCGGGACCCTGCGGACCGTCAACGGCGTGGTCAAGGTGTACCGCAAGTAAATGAACTTCCCGCGCCGGGGGTGACTGGCTTTTCCCCGCCCCACCCCCGGCCTGAACCTTCCCGCGTCCCGCACGGGCCGGGTGTGAATCGGCGCGCGGCCAGGTGGTGACTCCCACCTTTTCGCGCAACCCTCTTCACCTCTTTCATCCAAACGGGAAACCAGCAGACGAGTGCCCCAGCCGGAAGTGGTTGGGGCACTCGTCTGGTTGAGCGATGAGCTTTGAGTTATGAACGGACACCAGGAGAGCTTCCGCTGTTGGCGTGAGCCGTCTTTTTCATAGCTCATAGCTCACGGCTCATGGCCCCTCACGCTCAGAGCCTCAACTCAGCTTCGCCTTGAACTCCTCGTACCCGAACACCTTCACGCGCTCATACGTACCGTCAAGGTGCAGGATGCCGATGTCGGGGTGCTTCACGCCGTTGAAAAAGGTCGTCTTGACCATCGTGTAGTGAATCATGTCGTCGAAGACCACCCGGTCCCCGAGGTTCAGCGGGTGGTCGAACACGTACTCGCCCACCACGTCCCCGGCGAGGCAGGTCGTGCCACCGATGATGTAGGGGAAGTCGCCGGGGGCGTGGTCGTGGGCCTCGCGGTGGGTCTCCTGGCCCTCCCCAGGGTCACGTGCACCCAGGATGCGGGGACGGTAGGGCATCTCCAGCACGTCGGGCATGTGGGCGCTGACGGAGATGTCGAGGACGGCGATGTCCTTGACGTTGTGAACGATGTCCAGCACGCTGCTCACCAGCCAGCCGGTCTGCCAGCCGAAGGCGCTGCCGGGTTCCAGAATCACGTGGACGCCCCACTTCTCGCGGAACTGACGCACCACCCGAATCAGGAGTTCGATGTCGTAGCCCTGGCGGGTCATCAGGTGGCCGCCGCCGAAATTGACCCACTTCATGCGGGGCAGGAACTCCCCGAAGTTGCGTTCGACGACTTCCAGCGTGCGCTCCAGCGTGTCGCTGTCCTTTTCGCAGAGGGTGTGGAAGTGCAGGCCGTCGATGCCGTCCAGCATGTCCTCGCGGAACTCGCGGCGCGTCACGCCCAGGCGCGAGAACGGCCCGGCAGGGTTGTAGAGGTCCGTCTCGACCTCGGCGTATTCGGGGTTGACGCGGAGGCCGACGTGCAGTTCCTTCCCGACGGCGCGGGCGGCCTCCACCTGCGGCCGGAAGCGTTCCCACTGCGCGAAGGAATTGAACACCAGATGGTCGGCCAGTTCGAGGATGCGCGGGAAGTCCTCCTCGCTGTAGGCGGGCGCGTAGACGTGGACCTCGCCGCGCATCTCCTCCTTCGCCAGAATCGCCTCGTTCAGGCTGCTGGCGGTCGCCCCGGTGATGCCGTACCCGCGCAGCAGCCCAAAGACGCTCCACATCGCAAAGCCTTTGAAGGCCACGATAATCTGCGCGCCGCTCTCGCGCTGCACGTGGGAAATCAGGGCGAGGTTACGGCGCAGACGCGACTCGTCGAGGACAAAGGCGGGGCTGGGGATGGCCTTCCAGTCAATCGAGTCCGTGGGGGTCACGGCGGGGAGGTGCAGGTCAGAGACGGTCATGGGGGACAGGGTAACGGGGAAAGGCGTTAGGAGTTAGGAATTAGGGATGAGGCGTTAGTGTCAAAGCGGCAGGCCGCAGAAGGACGGGCCATACTGACCCCATGTTGCGAATCGGTTCCATCGTGTGGGGCGTGCAGGACCTTCCCCGGGCCATCACGTTCTGGACCCAGGCGCTGAACTACCGGCTGCGCGACGAGCCGGACGACGACTGGGCCGTGCTGGTTCCGCGTGAAGGCCACGGTGTGCAACTGGCGCTGAAGCTCGTCACCTCCCAGAAGGCGAAGCGGCATCACCTCGACCTGTACGCCGGGGACCGGGAGGCGGAAGTGGAGCGGCTGCTGGCCCTGGGAGCCGAGCGTGTGGACTGGCAGTATGAGCCGGGCGCGGACTATGTGGTCCTGGCTGACCCGGACGGCAACCGCTTCTGCGTGATTGGGAAGGGCGAGTAGCCATCTCTACAAGCGACAGGCCACGCGCCATAAGCCCGTCTCATACCGCCACGAACCGCAGCGCCTCCGGTGTCTCCTGTGCGGCGTCGAGAATAGGCACCAGCGTGCTGGTACTCACCTGCGCGGCGTAGCGCACGTCATCGCCCAGGCCCAGGCTGACGAGGTGCTGGCCGTGGCCGCTGCTGCCCAGGGCCTCGATGGGGTTGCCCGCGTTGCGGCGCACGGTGAGGGCGATGCGGGTGCCGTCGTCGATGGAAAACTCGCCCATCGCCAGCAGGTACTCGGCCAGCACCCCGGCGGCGTACACGTCCTCCAGGCCGACATGTGCGTCGGTTCCGGCGCAGACGATGGCGATTTCCTCGGTCGCCAGGGCGCGGGCACGGCGGGCGGCGGCGTGGGCGTTGGTGAGGGCGGCGAGCAGGACGTGCTTGCCGGTCTGCGCGGCGGTGTGGGCGGCCCCGGTGCCGTTGGTGGTGTTCATCACCACCACCCGGCCCGTGAAGTTCTGCGCGGCGGCCTCCACCGGGCTGTTGCCGAAGTCGAAGCCGGGAATGGGCAGCCCGCCGCGTTCCCCACCCAGCAACAGCCCCCCCTCCGGGGCCTCGCCGCGCAGCCCCAGCGCGACTTCCGGCGTGGCGGTGAGCAGGAGGGCCTCCGCGCCCCGTTCGAGGTACGCGACGGCGGTGGTGGTGGCGCGCAGCACGTCGATGACCAGCACCACGTCGGGGTAGTTGCCGTGCGGGAGGAGGTCCACACGCAATCTCAAGCCAGCGCCTCCCGCAACCGCCTCAGCCCGGCGTGGGGACCGTCCGGCCCGAAGACACTGCTGCCCGCCACCAGCACCGTCGCCCCCGCATCCGCCAGCAGGCGGGCATTGGCGGGCGTCACGCCGCCGTCCACCTCCAGCTCGGCCTCACTCCCCAGCTCGTCCAGCCAGCGGCGCAGGGTGCGGACGCGCTCCACACCCTGGGGAATGAACTTCTGGCCGCCGAAACCGGGGTTCACGCTCATCACCAGCACGAGGTCCACGTCGCCCAGCACGGGCCGCACCGCCTCCAGCGGCGTGCCGGGGTTGAGGGACACGCCCGCCCGCTTGCCCAGTTCGTGAATCATGCCGACCGCGCGGTGAATGTGCGGCGTGGCCTCCACATGCACCGTCATGCCGTCCGCCCCCGCCTCCGCGAACTCGCGCAGGTAGCGTTCGGGCCGTTCAATCATCAGGTGAACGTCCATGAAGAGGGGGCTGGCGCGGCGGGCGGCGGCCAGAATCGGCATCCCGAAGGAGATGTTGGGCACGAAGAGGCCGTCCATCACGTCGACATGGACATAATCGGCATCGGCAATCCGCTCCAGCTCCGCCCCCAACTGGGTGAAATCGCAGGAGAGGAGGCTGGGGGCGAGCTTCACACGCCTTGCCGGGGAGGCAGCGGGGGCGGCTGGGTCGGAGGTCACGAGCGGCAGTTTAACATTCTCATTTCTGCCGGGCCGAACGCGCCCTGGCCTGCCTAGGACGGCGCTCCGTTGCGTTGCCGCATGTTTCATACGGATTCCGTCCAATTCCTGAACAGTCGGGAGGGCACCGCCTGTTCATCCATCTCCCGAAATCCGCCCTTGTTCCTTCTCCCTCTGGTCGGATTTCTGGGTGTTTTCAACACCCTTCAATCGGAATCAGTCTCAGGCGTCCACTCCACTGCGCGCCGCCCTTTTTGCGCTTCTCGCTTTGCTCGGAAAGGTTGCCAAAAAACGGCAACCTTTCTGCGCCCCGCCCTAACGTCCGTTTGTTCGCCACGTGGCATCATGCACACAGACGGAGGAACTGCCATGACCCCACCTGACCTCTCCGCGTGGAAGGCGCTGGCGCAGAAAGACCTGCGCGGCGCGGACCCCGAGACGCTGAACCACGTGACGCCGGAGGGCCTCACCCTCAAGGCCCTGTACACGTCCGCCGACCTGCCCGAAAGCTCGGACACCCTGCCCGGCCTGCCGCCCTTCACGCGCGGCCCCCGCGCCACCATGTACGCCGCCCGCCCCTGGACCATCCGCCAGTACGCGGGCTTCTCGACCGCCGAGGCCTCGAACGCCTTCTACCGCCGGAATCTGGCGGCGGGGCAAAAGGGCTTGTCGGTCGCCTTCGACCTCGCCACGCACCGGGGCTACGACTCCAACCACCCGCGCGTGGTGGGCGACGTGGGCAAGGCGGGGGTGGCGATTGACAGCGTCGAGGACATGAAGATTCTCTTCGACGGGATTCCGCTGGGGGAAATGTCGGTCAGCATGACCATGAACGGCGCGGTGCTGCCCGTGCTGGCCGCCTTCATCGTGGCGGGCGAGGAGCAGGGCGTGCCGCGCGCGCAGCTTTCCGGCACCATCCAGAACGACATCCTCAAAGAGTTCATGGTGCGGAACACCTACATCTATCCGCCGGAACCGTCCATGCGGATTGTCGCGGACATCATCGCCTTCACCGCGCGGGAGATGCCGAAGTTCAACTCCATCTCCATCAGCGGCTACCACCTCCAAGAGGCGGGGGCGAACGCGGCGCTGGAGCTGGCCTACACGCTGGCCGACGGGCTGGAATATGTACGGGCGGCACTGGCGAAGGGCCTGAGCGTGGACGAGTTCGCGCCCCGGCTGAGCTTCTTCTTCGCCATCGGGATGAACTTCTACACGGAAGTGGCAAAGCTGCGCGCCGCCCGCCTGCTGTGGGACGAAATCATGGCGCAGTTCGGGCCGAAGAACCCCATGAGCCGCGCCCTGCGGACCCACTGCCAGACCTCCGGCTGGTCGCTGACCGAGCAGGACCCCTACAACAACATCATCCGCACGACGATTGAGGCGATGGCGGCGGTCTTCGGCGGCACACAGAGCCTGCACACCAACGCCTTCGACGAGGCCATCGGCCTGCCCACCGATTTCAGCGCCCGCGTGGCGCGCAACACCCAGCTGGTGATTCAGGAGGAGACGGGCATCCCGCAGATCGTGGACCCCTGGGGCGGCTCGTACCTGATGGAACGCCTGACCTTCGACCTGGCCGAAAAGGCCCGCGAGCTGATGCGCGAGGTGGAGGAACTGGGCGGCATGGCGAAGGCCATCGAGAGCGGCGTGCCCAAGCTGCGCATCGAGGAATCCGCCGCGCGCAAGCAGGCCCGCATCGACCGCGGCGAGGACGTGATTGTCGGGGTGAACAAATACCGCACCACCGAGGAAACGCCGGTGGAGGTGCTGGACATCGACAACGTGGCGGTGCGCGGGTCGCAGCTCGCCCGCCTGGGCCGCGTGAAGGCGGGGCGCGACCCGGAAGCGGTGGCCCGTGCCCTCGACGCGCTGGAGGAGGCCGCCCGCACCGGCGAGGGCAACCTGCTGGCCCTGAGCGTGGACGCCATGCGCGCCCGCGCCACCGTGGGCGAGGTCAGCGACGCGCTGGAGCGGGTGTGGGGCCGTCACCGGGCAGAGGTCCGCACCTTATCGGGCGTCTACGCCCAGGGCTATGACGGCGACGAGGGCTTCGCGGCCCTTCAGAACGAGATTGAGGCCTTTGCCGAGGCCGAAGGCCGCCGCCCCCGCATCCTGGTCGTGAAGATGGGCCAGGACGGGCACGACCGGGGCGCGAAGGTGATTGCGACGGGCTTTGCCGACCTGGGTTTCGACGTGGACGTGGGTCCCCTCTTCCAGACGCCAGAGGAGGCCGCGCGGCAGGCCGTCGAGAACGATGTTCACGTCATCGGCGTGAGCAGTCAGGCCGCCGGGCACAAGACGCTGATTCCGCAACTCGT
The DNA here is from genome assembly GCF_039545055.1 of Deinococcus carri. Lineage (NCBI taxonomy): Bacteria > Thermotogati > Deinococcota > Deinococci > Deinococcales > Deinococcaceae > Deinococcus > Deinococcus carri. Next base: position 607,095 of record NZ_BAABRP010000001.1, on the reverse strand, counting down.
CGAGGCGCTGCGGGCAGAGGGCGCGGGCAATATTCTGGTGGTGGCGGGCGGCGTGATTCCGCAGCAGGATTACGCGGCGCTGAGGGCGGCGGGGGTGGCGGGCATCTTCGGCCCCGGCACGCCGATTCTGCACTCGGCGCGCGAGGTGCTGGGCCTGCTGCGGGAACGCCAGCAGGAATTGCCCCTCACGCCGTGAAACTGGCATAAAAGAAGAGTGAGCCTTGCCTCCTTGCCCCACGTGTTACAAGGGGGCATGAAGTCCCTGGCTGCGGCCCTTGCCCTCAGTTTCCTGACGGCTCCCCTGGCGCTGGCGCAGAACACTCCGGCACGCCAGTTCACCGCCCTCCAGCAGGCCCGCGTGCAGGTCGCGCGCGAGACGGCGCAGGTACGCCTGCTGGAGCGGAGCGGCCAACTGCGGCCCCTGCGGGTGGCTGCAAACTGCATGGACCGCTTCGGGCGTCCGCAGCTCAGCGTGCTGGTGGACGCGAAAGGGACGCCCCGGCTGGTGCGCTACGAGCGGCAGATACCCGACAACAGCGCGCAGTTCACCGGCTACTACGACGCGGCGGGACACCTGCGGCTGGCAACGGGCAGCGCTTCGGGCTACCCCGGCCCGCTGTACAACCTGACGGCGGAGTACGACGCCCGTGGGCGGCTGCTGAACGAGGCCGGGATGCGCCGCCCTGGCTGGAGCGCCGACCTGCGCGAACTGTCCGGCCTGAACCTGGGGGCGCTGCGCCTGGGCCGCTGCCCAGCCTGAGGGAGAACCGGGCGCACGTCCCCCAACATCGAAGGCTGACTGGGCTGGGGCGGCTTCCTTGCTATCGTGCAGGACATGCGCCCTGGCCCCAGGCGGCTTCTGACGCCCCCGCTGCTGAGATGAGGCTCTGTCCTCATGGTCGCCCTGCTGGGCGCAGCCCTGGCGGGGGTTCTCCCGGGCAATCCTGCTGGGGACACTGCCGAAGAAGCACAGCGCCAGGCGGCCATTGCCGCTATCGACCAGGTGCGTTCCCGGACCGAACGGATGCTGGGCAAGCCGGGGGCCACCATCCAGACGGCCATGAAGGCCGAGTGCGGCGGCAGGCTCACCAAATAGCTCGCGCAGTTCAAGGGCACGACCACGATGACACCAGTGCGTTACCTCATCCGCACGGTTTCAGGCGGCCGCACCCGGACCGATGTCTTCTATTACGACGACCGGGGCGTGCTGCGTAGCATCAAGACCATACTCAGAGAGGCAGGCAGCCTGAGCCAGCGCATGATTTACCTCGACCAGAACGCGCAGCTTTTCTACATTGATGCGAGGGGGCCGAACTTCGGACACCCCCTCAACCCGGTTCTGCGCCAGCGTGAACTTGCCATCAATCCCGCCTGGGAATTCGCCCTCGCCTCCCCCTGCCGGGATGACCGGGGCCGCCCCCTCTGACCTTTCCTCCTCAGCCCCGCTCCGCCCCCGCTGCACGCGCGGGCTTCCAGCCGGGCGGGCCGAACAGATAGCCCAGACGGTCGCGCCAGGTCCGGGCCGAACGCACGTCCTGCCACAGGGCGGCGAACTCGTGGAAGGCGACGGTCACGGGGTTGTGGGTGTGGATGTTGTGGACTAGGCCGTAGCGGACCCGCTCGGTTTCGGGCTGGAAGGTTCGCAGCAGCCGGTCCCAGACGATCAGGATGCCCGCATAGTTGCGGTCCAGATACAGCGGGTTGCTGCCGTGGTGTGCGCGGTGGTGGCTGGGGGTATTGAAGATGGCTTCGACCCAGGGATGCAGCCGCCCGACGCGCTCGGTGTGGACGAAGAACTGGTACAGCAGGTTCCAGCTCTGCGCCAGCAGCACCATCCACGGCTCGAAGCCCAGCAACGGCAGCAGGAGCCAGAAGGGCAGCGCCGTCATCGGCACCCAGGTCTGACGCAGCGCCGTGGAGAAGTTGTAGTGCTGGCTGGAGTGGTGGACGACGTGCGATGCCCAGAACAGCCGGACCTCGTGGCTGACGCGGTGGAACCAGTAGTAGGCGAAGTCGTCCAGAAAGAACAGCAGCACCCAGGCCCACCACGCATCACTGGGAATCCGCAGCGGCGTGAGGGTGTAGAGCGCCGCGTAGATGGTCACGACCACGCCCTTCCACACCACATTCACCAGCACGTTCCCGATGCCCATGCTCAGGCTGGTGAGGGTGTCCGCCGTGCCGTAACCGGGGGAGGCGTGCCCCCCCGCCCCGTCCTTCTCGCGCAGGAAGAAGTAGGCGGCCCACTCCAGCACCAGTGAGAGGATGAAGAAGGGGACGGCCTTCTGAATCAAGTCAAACACGGGGGGCCTCCTTGCCCTCCTGTGCCTGCCCCCAGAGCTTGAGGCTGTCAGCGGCGACCTCACGGGCGAGGTGGGCGGCTTCATCGGCGTCTCCCCGCCGCGCGGCCTCCCGCAGTTGGGCGTAGTACCGGCGCGAGCGGTCGCGGCGCTCGGGAGCGGCAAAGTAGACCTCGCCCGCCGATGCGAACACGCCGCGGAAACTGCCCAGCAGCATCGGGGCCAGGGCATTGCCGCTGAGCCGGACCACCGCACTCTGCACCTGCCAGTCGAAGGAAGCCCAGACGGCGGGCGTCTCTTCCCGTGGAATCCCGGCCAGCAGGTCGGCCAGTTCGGCAGCGGTCGCCGGGCACGCCACGGCAGCGGCGGTCCAGTGGGGCAGCAGTGCGGCGCGCAGGTCCAGCAGGTCGGGAATCAGGCCGTCCAGCCCACCGCGTGCGGCCAGGTGGGCCAGGACACTCAGGCCGCCCTCGCGCGGGTCGCGGGCCAGGGTGGGTTTGCCCTGGCGGATGTCCAGCAGGCCATCGCGGGCCAGGCGTTGCAGGGCCTCGCGCAGCGTGGGACGGGTCACACCCAGTTCGGCGGCCAGTTCACGCTCGGCGGGCAGCGCTGTACCGGGCGGATAGTGGCCGTCCAGCAGGCGGGCCAGCAGAATCTCCTCGGCGTGGAGGGCAGGGCGGCGGGGCAGGGTCATGGGGGAAGCTCCTTTTTTGAAGAGGTCAGAGGTCTGACCAGAAAGAATAGGTTTTTTCTTTTTCTCCCTGCCCCCTTGCGGGAGAGGCCGGGGAGAGGGGTGACAGCCGGAGGCTGTCCTCGTAACGCCACCCGAAAAGGGGACCGGATTCTTTCCCCCTGGCCTCTCAATGCTCTGCCCGCTCGCCCCCTCTCCTACGGAGCTGTACCAGTCACAACCTCCCCCCTCAAGGGGGAGGAGCGAAAAGGCCCTCCCATACGCACTCGTCCACTGAACCGCATCCAACCCAAGCTGACGGCTGGCCGCTGAAAGCTGGCCGCTCGCCTCCCTACCCCGAAGGCAGCGTGCGCTCCATCTGACGCAGCAGCCAGGTGGTGAAGCGTGGGGCGGGGCGGCCGTAGGGGGGGTAACTCAGGCGGGTGGGGCTGAGGGCGGCCTCGTGCAGCACGGCGCGCTCGTGGCTGAAGGCGCGGAAGCCGTACTCGCCGTGGTAGCTGCCCATGCCGCTGGGGCCGATGCCGCCGAAGGGAAGGTTGGGATTGGTGAGGTGAACGACCGTCCCGTTGACCACCAGGCCGCCGCTGCGCGTCTCGCGGCGCACCTGCTCGGCTTCCCCAGGGTCGCGGGTGAAAGCGTAGAGGGCCAGCGGCGTGTCCAGCCGCCGCACCAGGGCCAGCGCGTCTGCCAGGTCGCGGTAGGGCAGGATGGGCAGGACTGGACCGAAGAGTTCCTCCCGCATCAGCGGCATCTCCGGGGTGACGTTCGTGACCAGGGTGGGCGAGATGAGGCGCTGCGCCGCGTCGAACTGGCCGCCGAACACCACGCGCGCCCCAGCCCGTACGCTCTCGCCAGTCAGGCGCTCCAGGCGATGCACGCTGGCAGCGTCCACCAAGCGCCCAAAATCTTTCAGCGTGTCGGGACCGGACCCATAGCGGCGCGCGACCACCTCCCGCAGCCGTTCCACGAACCCGTCATGCTGCTCCTGGGGCACCAGCACGTAGTCGGGGGCCACGCAGGTCTGCCCGGCGTTCAGGAACTTGCCCCAGCCGATGCGCTCGGCGGCCAGCCCCAGGTCGGCCCCGTGCCCGAGAATGGCCGGACTCTTGCCGCCCAGTTCCAGCGTGACCGGCGTAAGGTTCCGCGCGGCAGCTTCCATCACCCGGCGGCCGATGTCGCCGCTCCCGGTAAAGAAGATATGGTCGAAGGGCAACCGGGTCAGCGCCTCCGCCACATCCGCCCCACCCTCCACCACGGCAACGAGGTATGGTTCGAAGACCTCCTCCAGCAACTCCCGCAGCGCGCGGGCTGTGGCAGGGGCCTTCTCACTGGGCTTGAGGATGACGGTGTTCCCTGCCGCGAGGCTGGCGACCAGCGGCGCGAGGGCGAGGTTCACCGGGTAGTTCCAGGGGCTGAGAATCAGCGTCACGCCGCGCGCCTCTGGCACCACCCAGCTGCGCGAGCCGAGCAGCGTGGCGGGCGTTGCGACGGAGCGGGGCCGCATCCAGCGCGGCAGGTGGGCCACGGCGTGGTTCAGCTCCCCCACTACGGGATGCAGCTCGGTGATTTCCGCCTCGGCGCGGCTCTTGCCCAGATCCAGGGCGAGCGCCTCCGCCAGCCGGACCCGGTGCCGCTGGATGGCGTCCCGCAGGCGGCGCAGGATGGCCTGCCGCTCGGCCGCTCCCGTCTGCGCCATCCGCAGGCGGTGGGCCTGCTGCGCCTCGAAGATGGCCTGGATACCGGCTTCATTCATAAGCCCTCCGCAAGTGGTCTGACCAGTTGGAATGGGGGCAGTCTACACCATCAGGGCGCTAAGCTGGCCGGAGGTGCGCTGCCGCATCGCCTTTCCTATGCCTCATCCCCTCGCCCCTCCCCTCCTCACGGGCAACCGACGCGCCCTCGCCCGCGCCATCACCCTGACCGAATCCACCCGCCCCGACCACGAAGCGGAGGCGCAGGCGCTGCTGGCCGAGGTGCTGCCCCACGCCGGGAAGTCGGTCCGGGTGGGCCTGACGGGTGTGCCGGGCGTGGGCAAAAGCACCTTTATCGAGGCGCTGGGGACGTATCTGGCGGACGCCGGGCACCGGGTCGCCGTGCTGGCGGTGGACCCCTCCAGCGCGCGCACCGGCGGCAGCATCATGGGCGACAAGACGCGGATGCCCCGGCTGACCGTGCATCCGAACGCCTACATCCGCCCCAGCCCCAGCGGGGGCACACTGGGCGGGGTGGCGCGGCGCACCCGCGAGGCCATCACGCTCTGCGAGGCCGCCGGGTACGACGTGCTGCTGGTGGAGACGGTCGGGGTGGGCCAGTCGGAGACACAGGTGGCCGCCATGACCGACCTCTTCGTGCTGCTGACGCTGCCCAATGCCGGGGATGAGCTTCAGGGCATCAAGCGCGGCATCATGGAAATGAGCGACCTGTGCGTGGTGAACAAGGCGGACACGGACCCGAAGGCCGCAACGCGGGCACAAACTGAACTCACGATGGCCCTCAAGCTGCTGACGCCGAAGGGTGCACCGTGGCGGCCCCGCGCCCTGCAAGCCTCGGCACTGACGGGCGAGGGCATCGGGCAGGTGTGGGAGGCGGTGGGGGCGTACCGGCAGGCGGTGGACGTTCCCACCAAGCGCCGCGCCCAGACCGCCGTGTGGTTCGACGAGCTGCTGCGCGAGGCGGCGTGGCGCGCATTTCAGGCCGGGGTGGACGGGGAGAAGCTGCGGGCACTCCGCGCGGAGGTGTTGGCGGGAACCCTCACGCCGGTGCAGGGCGTCCGGGCGCTCCTTTCCCCTACCCCGTAACACGAAAAAGGCCGACCCACAGCGGAGCGGCCTTCCTGTGCTGGCGGCTGGAAGCTGGCCGCCGGCAACTTTACTTGATGCTACCGTTCAGCCCGTTCGGGTAGAACCCGCCCATATGCGCGCCAGGCGCGAGGTACACGATGTTCAGGACCTCGCGGGTGGTGCGCGGGTAGGCCACGCCGTGCATGTCGCTGGGCGCGAAGACGGCGTTGCCGCGGGCGTCGGTGAGGCCCGCATCCTTGCCGCCGCCGACCTTGGCACGCAGGTTGCTGATGGCCTGCACGACCTGCCCGACGTACAGCCCGGCCGCCGCACTCACCTGGCGCTGCTGGTACAACATGGCGCGGATGGCCCCGCCGTGGTACGCCTCCACTGCCAGGATGCCCGCCGCGGCCTGGAGGTAGGCGGGGTTGGTGATGAGGGTGGCCGCGCCGTTGTACGCCGTGACGCCCACATCCTCGAAGATGAACGCGCCGTGCAGGAAGAACAGGTCGTTCGCGTAGGGGTTGAAGCCCTTGATTGCGCCCCCGCTGGCGGCCCGCCCAGCGGCGTCAAAGGCCGCGGAAAGGTCCAGCACCGGACGCGGCGCGGCGGCCTTGCCCAGCGCACCATGCAGGAACTTCACGTGCTGGAACTCATCCTCCGCGATGTCGCGGGCCAGGGCCTCGACGTTGCTGTCCTTGAACTGCATCCCGCGCGCCTGGTCCAGGCTGGCGGGGAGGCGAATGGCCGCGCCGCCGCCAATCGCGCGCAGCTCGTTCACACGGCCCACGGCGGCCAGGTAGAACGCGGCCTCCAGGTATTCCAGGTTCAGCGCGAAATTCAGCACGTCCGCGTCGATGTTCCGGGCGGGGGCGGCCAGCGCGCCGGTTCCGGCGAGGCCGAAGGCAGCGGCCCCCAGCCCGAACTTGCCGAGGGTGGCGAGGGCGGCGCGGCGGCCCCCGTCGGAGGGGGTGGGGGCGGATGGGGCGGTCGTGTTCTGGTCGTCACTCATGATGGTTCCTCCGGTGAATGCCTGCTGTGAATCACGGGCAGCTTCAACCGGCTGTATGCGGAACGCCGGGCTTTGGATCAGGCCCTCCCCCGCTTACCCCCCCCAGCAGCCGGGTCAGCATCACGTGGTGGTCTTCAAAGAAGCGCCGGGGCAGGGCCAGCGCGCGGGCCAGGGGCACAGGCCGCGCGGGAAAGGCGGCGGGCGGCGGCCCCAGCCAGACGTGCGCGGCGGTCGGCGCGACCAGGGCGCGGGCGGGGTGGTCGAACACGGCGTGGGCGGGGAAGGCAGGCGACTCACCGGGCGGCAGCACGCGGCCGGGCAGTTCCCACAGGCCGTTTCCGATGGCGCTCCGGCGGGTATGCAGCCAGACCGCCTCCTCCCGCAGGTGCAGCCAGCGTTCCTCATGCAGGTGGACGCCGGGGGGCAGGCCAGCGCGGGCGGCCTCCACCGCCTGCCACTCGGCCCGGAGGCGGGCATAGGCGGGGGTGAGGGCAAAGCGGGCCAGGAAGGGCCGCACCGCCCCCGGCACGCTGTCCGGGAGGGGCCGCCCAGTCAGGAACGCCGCGCGCAGGTCGGTGGCGTTCAGGCCGGGTACCAGCGGCACGGGCAGACGCTCCCAGCCGGGGAACCAGCGCAGGTAGGCGGTGGAGGCGTCCTTTTCGAAGCCGACGAGCAGGATGGGCGTTTCCGGGCCGAAGACTTCTGCGGCGGCGGCGCGCACGTCCGCCGCCCACAGCTCCGCGTCGAAGCGGTCGGGGAGGGGGCGGAAGGTCACGCGGCCGCGCCGCACCCCGGCCTCCCGCAGCGCCGCGCCGAACATCGCTGCCCGCTCGGGGGCACTGAAGGGGTTGCGGACGGAGCGGGCCAGGTTCGCGCTCCCCAGCAGGACCAGGACGCGCCCGGCCTGCTCCAGCGCGTACAGCACCGTCGCCACGTGGGCGCGGTGGGGCGGCTGGAAGCGGCCCACGAAGACGGCGGCGGGCGCGGTCATGCCTCGGCGTGGACCCGCAGCCCCTCGGCCACCCGGTCGCGCAGCCCGGCCACGTCCTCCCCCAGGCCCACGCGGTAGAGGTGGGGGTTGAGGGCGCGGCGGGTTCCGGCGGGCAGGCGGGCGAGGTCGGCGCGGGCGCGGGCCTGGGCCGCCTGCAACGTCTCCGGCTCACCCGTACGCTGGCCGCCTTCCATCACCACCTGCCGCGCGTCCTCCCAGGCCAGGCCACCGGGCACGCGCGAGGCGCGCAGGGGGTTGGTGGGGGCGCTGAGGCGGTCGCCGGTGCGGGGGGCGTCGCCCAGCGTCAGCGCGTCGAAGACCAGTTCGCCCTGGTCGTTCACGGCCCGCCACACGTGCTTCACGCCGGGGAGGCTGAACTTGGCGGGGTCGCCGGTCAGCTTCATGCGGGGGATGCCGCCCAGCTGCGCGAGCTTGAACACACCCCCCAGCGCCCCGCCGCCCTCGCCGCCCGCTGTGGCGAGCTGCGTGCCCACGCCGTACACGTCGATGCGTCCCCCCTCCGCGATGACGGAGGCGATGACCGACTCGGACAGGTCGTTGCTCGCCACGATCTTCACGTTGGGGAACCCGGCCTCGTCGAGCGCGGCGCGAATCCGGCGGGACAGGTAGGCGAGGTCGCCGCTGTCGAGCCGCACGCCGCGCAGTTCATGTCCCGCCGCACGCAGTTCGCGGGCCACCGTGAGCGCGTTGGGGAGGCCGCTGCGCAGGGTGTCCACCGTGTCGAGCAGCAGCGTGGTGCTGTCGGGGTACAGCTCGGCGTAGGCGCGGAAGGCCGCGAGTTCGTCGGGGAAGCTCTCGACCCAGGCGTGGGCGTGCGTGCCGGTCAGGGGCAGGCCGTATCTGCGCCCGGCCTCCACGTTGCTGGTGCCCACCGCGCCGCCCACATAGGCCGCCCGCGCCGCGCTCAGCGCCCCGTCCGGCCCCTGCGCCCGCCGCGCCCCGAACTCGACAATCTGGCCCCCAAAAGGGCTGGCCTCCGCCGCCAGGACGCAGCGGGTGGCCTTCGTCGCCACCAGCGTCTGAAAGTTCAGCGTGTTCAGCAGCGCCGTCTCGACGAGTTGCGCCTCCCACAGCGGCGCGGTGACGGTCAGCAGCGGCTCGTGGGCAAACACCACGCTGCCCTCGCGGAAGGCCGTGACACGCCCGCTGAACCTCCACCCCCGCAGGGCCTCCAGGAAGTCGGGGCGGAAGAGGCCCAGCGTGCCCAGGTAGGCGAGGTCTTCCTCGGTGAAGCGCAGGGTTTCGAGCATCGCCAGCGCGGGTTCCAGCCCCGCCCACACGGCAAAGCCTCCCCCGAAGGGCTGCTTGCGGAAGTACAGGTCGAAGACGGCCTCCTCCGTGTGCAGGCCGTAGGCGTGGTAGCCCTGCATCATGGTGAGCTGGTAGAGGTCGGTGAAGAGGGCAGAGGGGGCGGAAGTCATGCGCCATTCTCCGGCAGCACGGCCTCCGGCAGCCGCTGCCCGCGCGTCTCCACGCCGATGCCCCAGGCGCAGGCGGCCGCGACGGCGAAACAGGCCGCGAAGAGGGTCAGCGCCACCCCCAGCCTCCCGGTCAGCAGCAGCGCCCCCAGGCTGGGCGACAGCACGCTGGCGAGCCGGGCCATGCCGCTCACGAAGCCCATGCCCGTCGTGCGCAGCGGCGTGGGGAAGAGTTCAGGCGTGTAGGCGTACAGCGCGCCCCAGGCCCCCAGCAGCGCGAACGACAGCAGCGCCGACGTGACCAGTACCGCCCCCGGCGTCCCCGCCAGCAGGAAGAGGTAGGCCCCTACCGCACTGACGGCCAGGTAGCCCACCAGCGTGGCCCGCCGCCCCACCTTCTCCACCAGGTAGGCGGCCAGCACGTAGCCCGGAATCTGCGCCAGCGCCAGCAGCAGCGTGGTGCGGTACACCGCGCCCAGCTCCAGCCCCTGCGCCCGCAGGAACGAGGGCAGCCACGAGAAGATGCCGTAGTACCCCAGGCTGAGGCCGAACCACACCAAGGCGAGCAGCACAGTCCGGCGGCGCAGCACCCGCTGGAACAGCGCGGCGGGCGTCACCCGCAGGGCAGGCGGGGGCGCAAGCAGCGGCGCGTCGGGCAGGGTGGTGCCGTTCGCCCGCGCCACCCGCAACAGCGCCCCCCGCGCCTGCGCCTCCTGCCCGCGCACCAGCAGCGAGCGCGGCGAGTCGGGAATGCCCAGGCGGGCCAGCAGGCCAATCACGCCGGGCACGGCGGCCAGGCCCAGCAGCCAGCGCCACGCCTCGGCGGGTTCCAGCAGGGTGCTGAGCCACCACGCCAGCGCGGCCACCACCACCGTCCCCAGCGCCCAGAAGCTTTCCAGGTACACCAAAAAGCGGCCCCGCCACGCGGTGGGCACGAACTCGGCCATCATCGCGTAGTCCACCGGCAGCGTTCCGCCGATGGCGAAGCCGGTCAGGAACCGGGCGACGATGAGCCAGGCGACCCCCGGCGCGAAGGCCCCGCACAGGCCGAACACCACCCCCAGCGATACGGTGGTCAGAAAGACCGCGCGCCGCCCGATGCGGTCGGCCAGCCAGCCCCAGAACACCGCGCCCACCAGCATCCCGGCAAAGGTGGCGGTGAGCAGCCATGTGGCGTCCGCCGACCCCCGCGCCAGCCCGAACGCGGCGCTGATGCCCGGCAGCGCGAAGCCCATGAGGAGCACCTCCATCGCGTCGGCGGCCCAGGTCAGCCCGCAGATCGCCAGCAGCCGCCACTGGAAGGGACCGAGGCCCAGCCGGTCCATCGCGTCGTCGAGGGGGAGGGGGGTCTTCTGAGGCAGAGCGGTCATGACGCTGCGAGTGTACGTGACGGACGGCACAAAGGAGAGGCCACCTGGGCAGGAAAGCAGGTGGCCCCTCTCTGGATGTGGCTGGCTTCAGGCCGGTGGCGGCAGGCGCACCACGCTGAGCATGTAGCGGCCCAGGGCCTGAATGGCCTGGTAGAAGTGCGTGAAGTCGATGGGCTTGACCACGTAGCTCGCCGCGTGGGCCTGATAGGAGCGCAGGATGTCCTCGTCGGCCTGGCTGGTGGTCAGGACGATCACGGGAATGGTCATCAGCAGGGGGTCGCGCTTGAGTTCGGCCAGGACTTCCAGGCCGTTCATGCGCGGCATGTTGATGTCGAGCAGGATCACGTCGGGGCGGGGGGCCTCCGCGTACTCCTCCTGCTGGCGCAGGAACGCGAGGGCCTCCACGCCGTCACGGGTGACGTGCAGGCGGTTGGTGATGCCGGCAGCAGCAAAGGCTTCCTCGGTCAGCATGATATCCGGCTCGCTGTCCTCGACGAGCAGAATTTCGATTGGCGTGGCTTCTGGCATGAACATCGGTCTCTCCCGTCGTGCTGCTCTCCAGTGTGGGGGGAGAGGTTGACGGACGTCTGAAAGGGCACTTCAGCCGCCCACAACGGTCCCTTGAGGCTCTCTTGGGATTGTCCCGGCCCCGCGCCCGCCCCTTGCTCTGGAGCATTTGTCCGAATGACGCCGTTGGAAGAAGGACACGTCCAACGCCTCCCCAACTCTGCTTCGCAGCTTTGCAAGTCCCAAACGCTCTCTTTATTGCGCTCGCTGTCTTGGGCAGAACGGACTCGCCCCAGCAAGCCTGCCCGCCCGCTCGGTGGGGAAGAAGGTCTCTTTTTGACAAATGTTCTAGGCTGCTGCCCATGAACATGCTGCAAGCGGCCCTGGGTGGCGGCGCGATCTTTCCCGCCCCGGAAACCCTGCTGGACGGCCTGACCTTCGAGACGGCGGCGCGGTCCGTGACCGGGGTGCCCTACACGCTCGCGGCTCTGCTGGCCCACCTCGCGGTGACGCAGCGGGCCAGCCTGAACCTCGCCTCCGGGCAGCGCGAAACCTGGCCGGAGGAACTCGACATCTGGCCGGGCCTGAATACCCCCGCTGCCTTCGAGGCCTGCCTGACGGAACTGCGTCTGGGGCTGGCCGAGGCGCGCGCCCTGGCCTCCGCGCCCTCCGAGCGGACGCGGGAGGTGCTGACCGATCTGGCCGCCCACAACGCCTACCACTGGGGCCAGGTCGCACTGCTGCGCCGGGTGCTGGGCGCGTGGCCCCAGTGAAGGCAGTCTCAGTGAAGGAAGCCCCTCTGGTGCGGGTTGGCAGCCTGAACCCGGCCAAGATCCAGCCCGTCCGCGACGTGTTCGGGGCGTGGTGGCCGGGGGCTGGTGTGGAGGGCGTGGCGGTGCCCAGCGGCGTCCCCGACCAGCCTATCGGGGAGGCCCAGACCCGTGAGGGCGCGGTCAACCGGGCACGGGCGGCGCTCGCCACGCTGGAGGACGGGGAAGGCTGGGGGGTAGGCCTGGAAGGGGGCGTCACCTTCAGCGGCGCGGACGGCTGGCTGTTCGGCATCGTCGCCGTGGCCTGTCGCCGGGCGGGCCAGGTGCGGCTGGAGGTGTCCCGCACGGCGGACCTGCGCCTGCCCCCCCTGGTCGCCGCACGGGTGCGCGCGGGCGAGGAACTCGGCCCGGTGATGGACGAGGTGCTGGGCACCAGCGGTATCAAACGGGGGGCGGGCAGCGTGGGGGCACTGACGGGCGGACTGGTCACGCGGGCCGACGTGTGGCGGCAGGCGGTGGCGCTGGCTGCGACTCCCTTAAGAGACAGCGTGCCGGGCAGCGCGGGGCTATACCCTGGAGCATGACCCAGGACGCGCAGGTGACCAACAACGAGGCCGAACGCCGCTACGAGATCAAGCAGGGCGGGCGGGTGGTGGGGTTCGCCGAGTACCGCCCGGCGGGCGATGCCCTGATGTTCACCCACACCGAGGTCGAGGAGGGCCATGAGGGCCAGGGCCTCGGCTCGCAGCTTGTCCAGGCCGCTCTCGACGACGCCCGCGCGCAGGGCCGCCAGGTCGTGCCGATGTGCCAGTTCGTCGCCGCCTACATCCGCGAACACCCCGAGTACACGGAGCTGGTGCAGCCGGACCAGCGGGGCGTGTTCGGGCTGTAAGACCAAACTGTAGGACCAGCTTGCCCTGATGAAAGAACATCCGGCCAGCGCCTCCAGCAGGAGCACCGGATGTTTTCCAGTGGCCGGAGACCCAGGGGTGGCTTTCGCCTTTCAGCAAGCGGTATGGGCTGACTTGTTCATGCGCGCGTCCCTCGTCTTCGCCCCACCCCGGCTGCGTGCAAGACGAACCCCGGGCGCGCTGTTCCTGGCCGGGAAACAGACATTTGCGTTCCCGACCGCTCTGGGCGCAGGCTCGGGGCATGACGGTTCCCACCTCGCCTGCCCGCCCAGTGCCGGGGATCACGCGCGTGACCCTGCTGCTCACCGCGACCCTGACCATCATGAGCGGGGCCACCATCGCGCCCTCGCTGCCCGCCATGCAGGCGCACTTCTCGGGGCTGCCGAATGCCGACGTGTTGGTGCGCCTGACGGTCACGGTGGTGGGCCTCGCCATCGCCATCAGTGCGCCCCTCAGCGGGTACCTCACCGACCGGAGCGGGCGGCGGCCCGTGCTGGTGGTCGCCATGCTGCTCTATGCCCTGGCCGGCTCCAGTGGCCTGTATGCCCCCAACCTCTGGACGCTGATGCTGGGGCGGGTGCTGCTGGGGCTGGCGGTGGGCGCGACCATGACGGCGGGGTCGGCGCTGGTGGCGGACCTCTTTGCCGGGCAGGAACGCGCGCGGTTTCTGGGGTTGCAGAGTGCCTTCACCAGCCTGGGCGGGGTGATTTTCCTGCCGCTGGGCGGGTTGCTGGCGAGCGTGGGCTGGCGGGCACCCTTCGCGGTGTACCTGGCGGCCCTGCTGATTGTGCCGCTGGCGCTGCGGCTCCCACGTGGGGAAACGGCGGGCGAGCGCACGGCTCAAACGGCGGCGGAACGTATCCCGTGGCGTCCGGTCGCGCTGGCCTACGCGGTGGCGCTGGCGTACATGCTGGTCTTCTACCTGATGCCCACGCAGCTTCCCTACCGGCTGGAGGGGCTGGGGGTGGCCCCAGCGCAGGTGGGTTTCGTGATGGGCATCAGCACCCTGTCGGGGGCACTGGCCGCGCTGTGGTTTTCCCGCCGGGGCGGCACACGCGCGCCGGTTCTCACGGCGGGGTTCAGCCTGCTGGCGCTGGCCGTCGGCTGGACGGTCGTGAGCCGGGCCACCGGCGCGGGAGGGGTGGTGCCGGGCCTGATCATCGGTGGGGCGGGCGCGGGGCTGGTCACGCCCAACCTGAACACCTTCCTGGCGGCCCTGGCCCCGGCCCACGCGCGCGGGCGGGTGATGAGCGGGCTGTCGGCCAGCATCTTCCTGGGACAGTTCCTGTCGCCCCTGCTGGCGCAGCCCTTCGTCCACGGGGCGGACGTGAGCCACGCCTTCGCCGCAGCGGCGGTCTTCGCCACTCTGGTCGGCGTGGGGCTGCTGGTGCTGGGGTGGGGGCTGACGGCGCGGCGGGTCGTGGCAGCGGATTGACCGCTCAGCGCCGATGTGCCCAGGTGACTCTCCACCAGCGCCGGAACCGGGGTTCGGAGGAGGGAGAGAGGTCCAGCCCTGCCCGCGCGCCGATTTCTTCGGCCACAGCGTCCACGGTGCGCCCATAGGTGTTCAGGTGAACGGCAAACCGCGGCCCGGCGAGTTCGCGCAGCCGGTCCTCGACCTGCGCCCCGGCCCAGGAGTGACGGCCCTCCAGACGCCGCCGCAGCCGGGCATGAATCACGGCGGGCGGAGCGAGCAGCGTAAAGTGGTGGGCGGTCAGCCCGCGTTCACGCAGCCCCTTGAGCAGAGCCTCGTGCCGTTCCACATCCGTCACCGTCATGGGGACGATGACCGGCCCATCTGCGCGCGAGGCCGCTTCTGCCAGCGCCTCCAGCACGAAGGGGACCCAGAGAGGATGCTGCTGGAAGTCGGGCTCCTGCCTCCCTGGCGGCGTGAGGCGGCGCAGCGTGAAGCCGAGTTCCTCCGGGTCGAACAGGAAGCTGCCCGGCACCCGCGCGTGCAGGGCATGGGCCGTATGCGTCTTGCCCACGCCGAAGGGGCCGTTGATCCAAAGAATCGCCGGGGACGAGGTCATGGCCCACACTAGCGTGGACCCCAGCACCTCGTATTTTCGGGGTATTCCTTTTCATGTGACAACTCTTCTCCCTTTTCTCCTGCCATGTGCTACCTTCAGCCCATGATTGTCGTCAAGGTGGGCGGAAGCGCCGGGATTGATTACGACGCGGTGTGCGCCGACCTCGCCGCGCTGTGGCAGGGCGGGCAGCGGTTCGTGCTGGTGCATGGCGGCAGCGGCGAGACGAACCGGGTGGCCGAGGCGCTGGGGCACCCGCCGCGCTTCGTGACCAGCCCCAGCGGGTACACGTCGCGCTTCACCGACCGCGAGACGCTGGAAATCTTCGAGATGGTGTACTGCGGCAAGATGAACAAGGGGATAGTCGAGCGGTTGCAACGCCTCAGCGTGAACGCGGTCGGCCTGTCGGGGCTGGACGGCCGGATTTTCGAGGGCCGCCACAAGGACAGCGTGCGCGCCGTGGAAAACGGCAAGGTCAAGGTGCTGCGTGGCGATCACACCGGCACCGTCGAGCGGGTGAACGCGGACCTCGTGAACCTGCTGCTGAACGCGGGCTATCTGCCGGTGCTGACCCCGCCCGCCGCGAGTTACGAGGGCGTCGCCATCAACGTGGATGGCGACCGGGCCGCCGCTGCGCTGGCCGTGGCGCTGGGGGCCGACGCGCTGCTGCTGCTCTCCAACGTGCCGGGCCTGCTGCGCGCCTACCCCGACGAGGGCAGCTTGATTCCCGCCATCCCCGCAAACGATGTGGAGAGCTACCTGGAGTTCGCCCAGGACCGGATGAAGAAGAAGGTGCTGGGAGCCGCCGAGGCCGTGCAGGGCGGCGTGAGGCGGGTCATCTTCGGGGACGCCCGCGCGGGAGAGCCGATCAGCGCGGCGCTGGCAGGGGCGGGGACGGTGGTGAGTTAGCGGGCCTGGCTCAACAGTCTCGCCAGAGCGTCACGCATCTGCTCGAAGCCCGCCCGGTCCTGGTGTTCGTGGCACCAGACGGCCAGGGTCAGCGCATCGAAATGCCGGATCACATGCAGGAAATGCTGTTCCCCCGCGCTCCACTCGCGCCCGTAGCCCTGCTGAAAGGCCCGCCGCAGTTCGGGACGTTGCCACAGGACCTTGTTGTCCAGCTTGGCGATGTCCAGCACTGCCGGGCCGGGGCGGGCATGTTCCGTGTCGATGACCGTCAGCCGCGCTCCGTCCCAGAGCCAGTTGCGGGCCGTGTAGTCCCCGTGGCGCAGGACCGTGGGCGGGAAGGGGGCGGCCAGCAGTTCTCTCGTCATCCCCTCGACCCGGCTCACCTGCCCTTCGTCGAGCAGCCCAGCCGCGCGGGGAATGAAGCTCTCGACCAGCCGCCTCAGGTCAGCCCGGCCGTCGTCGAAGGCGAGCGGCAGCGGCGCGGCGTCGTGCAGCCGCCTCAGCGCCGCCCCCGCCGCCCGGTACATCTCCTCCGTCTGGAGCAACGCCAGCGCACATTCGCCCTCGACCCGCTCCAGCACAAGTTCCAGCCGCTCGGCATCGGCGAACAGGAGGCGGGGCAGGAAGCCAGGCCAGGTGAAATACCCGTAGATTTCGCGGGCGTACTTGTGCCGCTTGGCATGCCGCTTCAGCACGGCAGGACGGCCCTTCCAGCGGGCGGCGTACACCTGCGCCTCACCGTGATTCCAGCCGATAGACTCGCCCACTTCCAGCATCTGCCGAGGGTAACAGACCCCACCGTGCAGGCGGCACTCTCCCTACCCCAGAGAGCGGGTCAACGCGGCGTTGGCGGGAACGACGACGGGCCAAACAGTGCCAGCATTTCCCGCGGGTCGGCGGGCGTGAGGTAATAGGTGGTTCCGTCCAGCGTGAGCAGCACTGCCTCCGTGGGCCGGGAGGTCGTGGCGATGGCCTGCACCCGGCCGCCCCGGCCCGCCCCAGCGAGAACGTCCCGGTCAGGTAGCCCGGCACCGCCGTTCCGAAGAGCCGCACCCCCAGGCCCTCGCGGGTCAGTTCGGCGCTTGTCCGGTCCAGCGGAAACCGCTGCGTGTGCAGGCTACTTTGCGCGACCAGCACGCCGGGAAGCAGGGTGTACCGCAGCCGAGGCCGGCGCAGCAGAAGCGCCAGCGGCCCCAGCAGGAGCAGCCCTACCAGCCCGGCGAACAGGGCCGACGGGGGCCGGGCCGGGAAGAAGGTGCCGGCCTCCCCCGCCCGCCACGTTTGCAGGAGCGCGTCCGGGTCGGCGGGCGTCAGGACCGTGACACGGGGCCGCGTAAGGAAGACCAGCGCCGGGTTTGACCCGTCGGTGTACAGGTCGGCCTCCCCGAACCGCGCCACCTCGAAGCGCCCGACCACGTAGCCCGGCGCATCGGACCCGACCGTTTTCCGCACGCGCCGCACCTCCACCTGCACCACTCCCGTTCCTGCCGGAATGACCCGGCTGGAGGCGACCGAGCGGGCAAGAATCTCCCCACCCCGCACCTCGTAGACCGGACGCCGCAGCACGCCCGGCAGCAGGAGCAGGCCCAGCACGGCCAGGAGGACGGCCGCCAGCAACCACCGCACCCACGGCCACCAGCGCGGCGGGGGCACAGTCGCGGTGGGAATCTCGCGCGGGGCAGACTCGGGCATCCCGGTCACTGTACCGGGCCAGCGGCGAGGCTGACCACCCTGTCAGCGCAGGGGAAGGGGCACGGGCGTGACCGCCTGCGCTATCCTCCCTTCCCCATGCTGCCCGCCGACCTGCTCGCCTTTCTCTCCGCACGCGGCGGGCGCGAGTTCGCCGTGATCGCCTGCACCCGGCAGGGCCGCGGCAAAAAGACGCGGCTGCACGAGGTCGGCATCTACCGCCTGACCGCAAGGGGCGAGGAGGTACAGGCGACCGGACCAAGCGGGCAGACACGCCTGCTCACGCGCGCCACCTTTCAGGAGGTGTTCGGCGGGTACGAGTTCCGGGAGCCGCAAGCGACCGGCGTGCTGACGGACCTGGGGCCGCTGTTCGGGTAAGCTGAAGGGGCCTGCGGGCGGGCTACATGACAAGCGGGAGCGAGAGAGGCCACACCTCGACAAGAGGAAAGGGCACCTGCTGTTAGCGCAGCGGATGCCCGGAAAGGTGGTGCTCTCTTGACTCACAAGAAGCCTACCAGGAAACGGAAACCGGTTCAACCGAAGCGAATCATGGAATGGGTGCTGCTCATGACAGCCATCCTGACCATGCTCAAGCTGCTGGTTGAACTGATTCACCTCCTCACCTGAGCTAAAGCCTCTCGTGCGTGCCCGCCGCGTCCAGACCCGCCCACAGGCAACCCCGGCCACCCGGCTGGGGTTTGTGTTTGATACGAATTCCGGTTGAACAGTTTTTGTAACTGTTCAATCCGAGCGGACTTGCAAAGCTGAGGAGTGGCGTCCCCAGGGGCGTCCGTTCACGACGACTGCAAAGCAGAGCGAGGAGGAACACAACGGTTGCCGGGAAGGGAGTTATCGAATCGGCGCTTTCCTGATTTCGATAACAGATTGGACGGAAACCGTATGAGAGGGGCCGGGCACGTCTTTTCGCATCCGGCCCCCACCTGCCCGGCTCTTACTGCTGGCTGTTCGGGATGTTGAACGCCTGGAGGTTCACCGTCACGTCGCGGGTCTGCCCGTTCCGCTGCACGGTGAGGCGCAGGGTGTCCCCGATGCGCTTGCCGATGACGGCGCGGCGCAGGTCGTCGCCCTCGCTGATGGGCTGGCCGTCCACGGCGGTGATGATGTCGCCACCCGTGGCGATCTGCGCGTTCTGCCCCTGCCCGCTTCCGGCCTGCGCGGCGGTCTGGGTGCCGCCCCTGAGTCCGGCCTGGGCGGCGGGGCTGCCGGGGTAGACCTGCTGCACCAGGGCACCCGTGGCGGGGAGGTTCAGCTTCTGGCGCTCGTCCTGCGGCACGGCGCTGAGGTCGGTGAACCCGATGCCCAGGGTGGGCGTGCGAAGCTCACCACCGGCCTGAAGCTGCGGCAGCAGGTGCTTGACGGTGTTCACCGGGATGGCGAAGCCCAAGCCCGCGCTCTGGCCGCTGCCGCCGGTCAGAATCTGGGTGTTCACGCCGATCACCTGCCCGGCGCTGTTCAGCAGCGGGCCGCCGCTGTTGCCGGGATTGATGGCCGCGTCGGTCTGAATCACGTTCTGGTTGACTTCCTTGGTCCCGACCGGCACGGTGCGCTCCAGGCTGCTGATGATGCCCTCGGAAACGCTGAAATCCAGCCCGAAGGGTGCGCCCATCGCAATCGCCTTGAGGCCCACGTCGAGCCGTGAGGAGTCGCCCAGCGGAATCGGCGTGATGGCCCCCTGCGGCAGCCCCTCGGCGCGGATAAGCGCCAGATCGAAGTCGGGGGCGCGGCCGATCACCTTCGCCTTGTAGGTCTGTTTGCTGCCGTGCAGGCGGATGGTGATCTCGCTGGCTCCCTCCACCACGTGGTTGTTCGTGATGATGTCGCCGCGCGTGTTCACGAAAAAGCCGCTGCCGGTGCCCATCTGCACGCCGCCCTGGTCCCCTTCCGGTAAGCCGAACCCGAACTGGTCCTGAAGCTGCTGGCGAAGCTGGGCCTGTTCGCTGCCGCCCGCCTGCTCGGTCACGCTGATATAGACCAGGCCAGCCTGACGGTCCTTGACGACCTGCACGGTGTTCGCCTCGGACTCGGTGCGGGCGCGGCCCGAGTCGAAGGCATTGACGGCGGGTGTGGTGGGGGCCGCCTGGGCGGTCACGGCAGGCGCGGTGCCGGTCACCTGCGCGCTGGACCGCTCGGAGAGTTCAAAGCCCGCAAAGGCACCCAGCGCGAGCGTTCCGGACAGGGCCAGCAGGGAAAGATTCCTGTTCATGCCGGAAGTCTGCCGCACCCCGGTTACGCGGCGGTTAAAAAAGAAGCGGCCAGCTTCCAGCCGCCAGCACGACAAGACCCCCGCCGCTCGGGGCAGGGGCCGGATGCTGGATTGGATTTTGGGTAAAGAGGTACTTCTTGCGCTGGGTTACTTCTTGCGCTTGGTGGTGGCCGGGCCTTTCTTGCCGCCGCCGCTGCTGGTGCGCTCCTTGGCGTCCCGCATGAAGGAGCGGAGCTTGGCCTCGAACTGCGGACTCTGGCGACCGATGGCGCGCGGGCGCGGCACCTCTTCCGGTTCTTCCAGCAACTCCTTGATGGAAAGGTCGAGGCGGCCCCGCTCGTCGCGGCCCAGCACCTTGACCTCCACGTTCTCGCCCTCGCGGACGTGGTCGTGGATGTTCCGCACAAAGGAGTGCGCGATCTGCGAGATATGCACCAGGCCGGTCTCGCCGTTCTCAAATTGGATGAACGCGCCGAAATCGGTCACGCGCGTGACGCGGCCCTCAACGACCGCGCCGGGATCAAGCTGCACCAAGGGTGCCCTCCTGCATCAGCATAAATCACATTCTATATCACGCGCGGCCTGCGTATGCGGCATGAGCCGGGGTAACATGAAGATGATGAAGCTTCGCGGCACGCTCGGCGGCATGAACCTCCTTCTCGAACCGGGCGACACGGCCACCAGCGTTTCGCAGGCCCTGGCCCCGCGCGCCGAACTGCTCGGCGCGAACGTGACGCTGGAGGTGCAGGGCGACACCGACCCCGCCGCGCTGGAGGCCGCGCTGGCGGCGGTGCGCTCGGCGGGGGGCACCCCCGGCCGTGTCCGCGCGCCGCGCGTGACGGTGACCGGTCCGGCGGCAGGTGAGGAGGAAGGCAGCGCCCGCACCGTGATTCTTCCCCACGGCGTGCGGGCGGGCTTCCGGGGCGAGTACCGCGGCAGCGTGGTGATTCTGGGCGACGTGAATCCCGGCGCAGAGGTGGTGGCGGGCGGCGACGTGATCGTGATGGGCGCGCTGCGCGGCGTGGTCCACGCGGGCTACGGGGGCAACGCCGACGCCATCGTGTGGGCGCGGCCCATCGCCAGCGCGCAGATCCGCATCGGGGACGCTGTGGCCCGCGCCCCCGAGGGCAGCAGCCTCAGCACCATGAAAAAGCTGGAGGGGCCGGGCGACGCCGAACTCGCCCGCTTGCAGGGCGGCACCATCGTGATCGAGGCGCACCGCTAGCCCGCCACCCTTCGGGACCCATGCCCATAAGCCAGGGCCTACCCTGGGGGTATGACGCCGACGGAAATCACGGGTCTGACCCTCCGCCGCAAGCGCCCCGGCCTGCCGGTGGACTTCGGGTCCTTTTTCATGTTTTTCGGGATTTCGGGCATCGAGCACGGCCGGGAAGAACGCCTGCGCCGCCGCTTCGAGCGTGAGTATTACCCGCACGTCGTCACGCTGCGGCTCTCGGGCCAGGTCACGCCGGGCCGCTACCACCTGCGCGGCCTCCCCGGCGAGGCGGATCGGCGGGGCTGGACGGTGCAGGCGGGCGGCACCGCCACCGCCGACCTGAGCGACGAGGGCCTGCACGACCTGAACACCTGGCGGGCAGGCGGTGGGCGGCAGGTCGAGCTGGAGCCGCTGGGCTGAGGCCTTCCTGAGGCCTTCCCCCAGCCGCGCCCTCACCCCGTCTTCCAACTGTCTGAATCGTTTCAGTCGTGCCCCGTTTCCTGCTACGCTCTGTGCCATGACGCAGCCTCTCTCCGGCGAACTGAAATGGTGGCAGCGCGGCATCATCTACCAGATTTATCCCCGGTCGTTTCAGGACGCCTCCGGGGACGGGGTGGGCGACCTGCGCGGCATCACGGGGCGGCTGCCCTACGTGGCGAGCCTGGGCGTGGAGGCGGTATGGCTCTCGCCCATCTTCACCAGCCCGATGCGCGACTTCGGGTACGACGTGGCGGACTACTGCGATATCGACCCCCTCTTCGGCAATCTGGAGGACTTCGACGCGCTGGTGGCGGAGGCACACGGCCTGGGGCTGAAGGTGATGCTGGACTACGTGCCCAACCACACCTCCTCCGACCACCCCTGGTTTCAGGAGGCGCTCGCGGGCAAAGGCAGCCCCAAGCGCGACTGGTACGTGTGGCGCGACCCCGCGCCGGATGGAGGCGTGCCCAACAACTGGAAGTCGTTCTTCGGCGGCCCGGCCTGGACGCTGGACGAGGCCAGCGGGCAGTACTACCTGCACCAGTTCCTGCCGGGGCAGCCGGACCTGAACTGGCGCAACAGTGAGGTGCGCGCGGCGATGGCGGACGTGCTGCGCTTCTGGATGCGGCGGGGCGTGGACGGCTTCCGGGTGGACGTGATCTGGCTGCTGGCCGAGGACGAGGGGTTCCGCGACGAACCGGAAAACCCCGAATGGCAGCCCGGTCAGATCGAGCACGCCAGCCTGCAACACATCTACACCCAGGACCAGCCCGAGACGCACGCCTACATCCGCGAGCTGCGGGGCGTGCTGGACGAGTTCTCCACCCCCGAACACGACCGCATGATGGTGGGCGAGATCTACCTGCCGGTCGCGCAACTGCTGCCCTACGCGGGCACGCCCGCAGAGCCGATGGTGCATCTGCCCTTCAACTTCCACCTGATTCTGCTGGGGTGGGACGCTGCCCAGGTGCGCGCCTTCGTGGACGGGTACGACGCGGCGTGCCGGGCCGCGCAGAGCTGGCCGAACTGGGTGCTGGGCAACCACGACCAACCCCGCTTCAAGTCGCGGGTGGGCGCAGACCAGTACCGGACCGCGCAGACCCTGCTGCTGACCCTGCGCGGCACCCCCACCGCCTACTACGGCGACGAGATCGGCATGGAGAACGTCCCGGTTCCGCCGGACAGGCTGGTGGACCCGGCGGGCCTTCAGCAGCCGGGCACCCCCAGCGCGGGCCGCGACCCCGAGCGCACGCCGATGCAGTGGGACAGCGGCCCCAATGCGGGCTTCGCCCCGGCGGGCGTCACGCCCTGGCTGCCGCTGGCTGACGACGCCGACCGCGTGAACGTGCAGGCGCAGGAGGGGGACCCGCACAGCGACCTGAACTACTTCCGCGCGTTGACGGCGCTGCGGCGCGAGCATCCGGCCCTGCTGGGCGGTGACTACCGCTCCCTGGATACCGGCCACGCGGACGTGTTCGCCTTCGAGCGCACCCTGGGGGACGAGCGGCTGGTCGTGCTGTTGAACTTCGGCGGGGAGACGCGGGAGGTGGGCGAGGTGGCCGGGGGCGAGACGCTGCTCAGCAGTCTTCAGGACACGCCTGCCGCCGGGTCGGACCTGCGGCCGAACGAGGCGCGGATTGTGCGGGGGCGGTAAGGCTATCGGGTCGGGGGTGATGTTGTCTGGGGGCCGGGCATCTGGCTGCGGTTTGCCCCCGCCCCCCTACCCCCACAGGAGGACGTCTCCGCCGCGCGGAACGGCTCGCGCGCCTACGCCAGGCTTGCTGACGTGTCTCTCCTCTTGGTGGAGGGGGAGCGGCGCTGCGCCAGGCAGGGGTTCCTGGCGGTTCTGGGCCTGCCAGGCTTCGCCCCGGTTTCCCCCTGGTCGCTCTGCCCAGCCCGCCAGGCGGCTTCAAGCCTGACAGCCCGCTTGAAGCGTGGAACCTGAGCATCCGCTCCAAAGTTTGAAAAGACAGGGGAGGCCAGAACGCCTGCTCTCCTCTGCTGATGGCTCACCGCTGACGGCTGACCGCTGCCTCCCCCACCCCCGCCCGGCTTATCCTCTGCACATGGGCTTTCTGATTCGGCTCCTGGTCAACGCGCTGGCGCTGTACCTGCTGACGCGGGTGTATGCGGGTGTCTCGTTCGCGCCTGGTGCGGGCACGGTGAGCGTGCTGCTGGCGGCGCTGGTGCTGGGCATCGTGAACGCGCTGATCCGGCCCGTGCTGCTGCTGCTGAGCCTGCCGGTGAATCTGCTGACGCTGGGCCTCTTTACCCTCGTCGTGAACGGCGTGGTGCTGTGGCTGGTGGCGAGCGTCACGGCGCTGAACGTGGCGGGCTTCGGGGCCGCCATCGTGGGGGCGCTGATCCTGACGGTCATCAGTTGGCTGCTGGACGCCGTGGTGGGCGCGCTGGGCCTGGACGGGGAACGGCGTTGACGGCAGGCAAGACGCCGCACATCCTCACGACGGTGGCCGAGATTCGCGCGGTGCTGGCAGGGCCGGAGCGCGTCGGCCTGGTGCCCACAATGGGCTACCTGCACGAGGGCCACGCCACGCTGATCCGGCAGGCCCGCGCCGAGTGCGACGTGGTCGTGGTGAGCGTATTCGTGAACCCGCGGCAGTTCGGGCAGGGCGAGGACCTCGGCCGCTACCCCCGCGACCTGGAACGCGACCTGGCGCTGGCGGGGGCGGCGGGGGCCGACCTGCTGTTTCACCCCGACGTGGCGGCGATGTACCCGGACGGCTACGCGACCAACGTGTCGGTGGGCGGCGTGTCGGCCCCGCTGGAGGGACAGTCGCGGCCCGGCCACTTCGACGGCGTGGCGACGGTGGTGCTCAAGCTGCTGAACATCGTGGGGCCGGAGCGGGCCTACTTCGGGGAAAAGGACTGGCAGCAGCTGGCGGTGGTGCGGCGGATGGTCCGCGACCTGAACGTGCCCGTGGAGGTCGTGGGCGTGCCCACCATCCGCGAGGCGTCGGGGCTGGCCCTCAGCAGCCGCAACAGCTACCTGACGCCCGAGCAGCAGGCGCGGGCGGTGGTCCTCTCGCGGGCGCTGCGGGCGGTGCAGGCGGCGGCGGCGGGCGGCGAACGCGATACGGCGCGGCTGCGGCAGGCGGGGCTGGACGTGCTGGCGCGCGAGCCGGAGGTGCAGCCCGATTACCTCGCGGTCGTGGGCGGTGACATGCAGGAAAGAGAACGTGTGGAGAATGATCCCATGACGCGCGTGCTGGTGGCCGCCCGGATGTTCGGCGTCCGGCTGATCGACAACATGCCCCTCTGGCCGGAACCCCTGGAGACGGAGGGCGAGGGGGCGTGACCCTCGACGAACTGCTGCGCGAGATGGTGGCCCGCCGCGCCTCGGACATGCACCTCCAGGTGGGCAGCCCCCCGATGTGCCGCATTGACGGTCGCCTGCTCCCCTGCGGAATGCAGCCGCTCACGCCCGAGCAGACGGCGGCGCTGGCGCGGTCGCTCCTGCCCCAGGAGCAGTGGGAGGAGTTCGAGTACAGCAACGAGCTGGACCTGGCGTACAGCGTGGCGGGCCTGGGGCGCTTCCGCTGCAACGTGTTCCGGCAGCGCGGCGCGGTCGGGATCGTGGTGAGGAGCGTCATCAACACCATTCCGGGCTTCGAGACGCTGGGCCTGCCCGCCGACGTGCTGCGCGGCTTCGCGGGGGCCTCGCGCGGCCTGGTGCTGATCACCGGCCCCACCGGCAGCGGCAAGAGCACCACGCTGGCGGCCATGATCGACCACATCAACCGCACCTACGCCTACAACATCATCACCATCGAGGACCCCATCGAGTTTCTGCACCGCAACGCCAAGAGTCTGGTGGTGCAGCGCGAGGTCGGCACGGACACCCGCGACTTCCGCACCGCGCTGCGCTTTGCCCTGCGCCAGGACCCCGACGTGATCATGCTCGGTGAGATGCGCGACAAGGAAACGGTGGAGGCGGCCCTCACCGCCGCCCAGACCGGTCACCTGATCCTCAGCACGCTGCACACCCAGGACGCCGTGCGGAGCATCGGCCGCATTCTCGACTTCTTTCCGCCCCACGAGCGCCCGCAGATTCGTATGCAACTGGCCGAGTCGCTGGTGGGCATCCTCAGCCAGCGCCTGCTGCGCCGCGCCGACGGCCTGGGCCGGGTGCTGGGCACCGAGGTGATGCTCAACACGCCGCTGGTGCAGGACTACATCCGCGACGAGCAGAAGACCCCGCTGATCAAGGACGCCCTGATCGAGGACAACATTCGCGGCATGCAGACCTTCGACCAGCACCTCGTCCAGCTCTACCGCCACCACCTGATCACGCTGGAAGAGGCCCAGAACGCCGCCACCAGCCCCCACGAGCTGAAGCTGATGGTCACGCGCGCGGGTCTGGCCGACTGAACCGAACACGAGCCTGGGCGGAGGGGGGAAACAGACGGCTGGCCCAGGGCGGCGCTGCGTGCCCCTGCCGCGTTGCTGGGGGGGCAATTCCACAGCACGCCGACTCATCCCGGTTGCTCCCTCCGCTTCGCCGCCCGGCCCAGAAAGGTGTGGCAACCTTTCTGAACCCCGCCCTATACTGGGCCGCCATGACCAAAGCACGCATCACCATGACGCAGCGGGGCTACGACAAGCTGCGGGAAACCCTGAACTACCTGAAAACCGAACGCCGGGAGCAGATCAGCGAGTACATGGGGTCCGCCATCGCCGACGGCGACCTGCGCGAGAGTGCCGCCTACGACGAGGCCCGGATGCAGCAGAGCGAGAACGAGGCGCGCATCATCGAACTCGAAGACCAGCTCGAACGCGCCATGATCATCGAGGAAGACGCCACCGGCGGCGTGGGCCTGGGGGCCAGGGTGCTGGTCCGCGACGAGAAGGGCAAGGAACACCGCTTCGAGCTGGTCGGCACCTACGAGGTCGATGTCCTGAAGGGCAAGATCAGCGACGCCAGCCCCATGGGTCAGGCGCTGAGCGGCAAGCGCCCCGGCCAGACCGTGACCGTGCAGCTTCCGCGCGGCACGGCCAAGTTCGAGGTGCTGGAAGTCACCTACGAGTAAAGCCCGCAGAGGGGGGCACAGAGGGGGCGGGGCGCAGGCTCCGCCCCCCTGCTGCCGTACGGAGTCCGCGCCAGAGGGCCACGGCAACCGCTGAGGCTTCCCTGTGCCTGTTCATGGCTCAAAGCTCCTGGCTCATAGCCACCCCTCCCCCGCCCGGTACAATGCCACCATTCTCGCTGGAATCACTTCCAGCCCGCTTCCCGCCCCCGCCACCGGAGGATTCTCCATGATGATCAAACGTTCCAGCGGCGTGCTGCTGCATCCCACCAGCCTTCCCGGTCCGTACGGAATCGGGGAACTCGGCCAGAATGCCCGGCATTTCGTGGACTGGCTGGCGCTGGCCGGCCAGACGTACTGGCAGGTGATGCCCCTCGGGCCGACCGGGTACGGCGACAGCCCCTACCAGGCCTTCAGCGCCTTTGCGGGCAATCCCTACCTGATCGACCTGACGACCCTGCGCGAGGAGGGCCTCTTGCAGGACAGCGACTTCGCGGCGCTGCCGGGCTTCGAACCGGGGCGGGTGGACTTCGGGCAGCAGTACGTATGGCGCAACCAGATGCTGGAGCGGGCCTATGCCCATTTCGCCTTCGGGGACGCCCCGGCGCTGGAGCCTGAATTCGAGGCGTTCAAGGCCGAGGAAGCCGCCTGGCTGGACGACTACGCGCTGTTCATGGCCCTCAAGGCGGCGCACGGGGGCCTGCCCTGGAACGCCTGGGACCCCGGCAGCCGCGACCGCGTGCCGGAGGTGCTGGCCGCCGCGCGTGAACGCCTCGCCGCCCCCAGCGAGCGCGTGAAGTTCATCCAGTTCCTGTTCTTCCGGCAGTGGCGGGCGCTGCGCGAGTACGCGCGGGAACGCGGCGTGCAGGTGATTGGAGACATCCCCATTTTCGTGGCGATGGATTCCAGCGACGCCTGGGCGAACCGCGAGCAGTTCTATTTCGACGACCAGGGCCAGCCCACCGTGGTCGCGGGCGTGCCGCCGGACTACTTCAGCGAGACGGGGCAACTGTGGGGCAATCCCCTCTACCGCTGGGACGTGATGGAACGCGACGGCTTCCGCTGGTGGGTGGAGCGCTTTCGCGGCAGCCTCAAGCTGTACGACCTCATCCGTATCGACCACTTCCGGGGCTTCGCGGCGTACTGGGAGATTCCCTTTCCGGCCGAGACGGCCATTCACGGGCGCTGGGTGCCCGCGCCGGGACACGCGATGCTGGAGGCCGTGCAGCAGGCGCTGGGCCAGATGCCCATCATCGCTGAGGATCTGGGCGTCATCACACCCGACGTGGAGAAACTGCGCGACGACTTCGAGCTGCCGGGCATGGCCGTGCTGCAATTCGCGTTCGGCGGCGGCGACTTCAGCGTGAACGACTTCCTGCCGCACAATCTCAGGGTCAATCAGGTGGTCTACACCGGCACCCACGACAACGACACCTCGCGCGGCTGGTGGCAGCACGCCGACGAGATGGAAAAACATAACTTCCGCGTCTACACCCACAGCGACCCCAACGAGGACACCTTCGCGTGGCAACTGCTCGGGATGGCGCAGGAAAGCCGCGCCAACCTCGCCGTCGTGCCCCTCCAGGACGTGCTCAACCTGGGCAGCGAGGCCCGCATGAACCTCCCCGGCACCACCGGCCCCCAGAACTGGACCTGGCGGTATCTCGCGGCGGACCTGCGCCCGGACCTGGCGGAGAGGCTGCGGGGGGTGACGGCGGAGGCGGGGAGGGTGTAAAGGGAGGCAGGACGCGGTGCGCGGTACGCAGGGAAGGCCGCTCTTTATCCCGCGCACCGCTCCCCGCGTACTATCCTCCCCCCATGAAGCTCTACACCAGAACAGGCGACAAAGGCTCCACCGGCCTGTACGGCGCGGACCGGGTCAGCAAGGCGCACGCGCGGGTCGAGGCGTACGGCACGGTGGACGAACTGAACAGTGTGCTGGGGCTGGCGCGGGCGCATAACGCGCGCGAGGCGCAGCCCGACGCCGCGCTGGACAGCGACCTGGAGTACCTCCAGAACGCCCTCTTCGACCTGGGGGCCGACCTCGCCACCCGGCAGGACAGCCCCTACGCGAAAAATCTCAGCCGCATCGACGCGGAGGACGCCGCCTTTCTGGAAGCGATGATCGACCGCTATCAGGAAGGCGCGCCGCCCTTCACCGGCTTCGTACATCCCGGTGGCACGCCCACCGCCGCCGCCCTGCATGTCGCCCGCACCGTCGCCCGCCGCGCCGAGCGGGAGGTGATTCGCCTCGCCGCCGAGGAGGAGGTGGGGGAACACGTACAGATTTACCTCAACCGCGTGTCCGACCTGCTGTTCGTGATGGCGCGGGCAGCGAACCAGGCGGCGGGCATGAACGAGCAGGCGTGGACGGTGAAGAAGCGAAGATAGGCGAACGAGCAACAGAGGGCCGGAGCTTAGGGCGGCGCTCCGTTCCGTTGCCGCGTGTCCTGGGCCGCAACTTCACTTCACGCCGCCCTTATCACGGTTGCTCACTTCGTTCGGCCCAGAAAGGTTCGGCAACCTTTCTGGGCACCGCCCTATAGAACTGCCCCGGCCTTCTGCCATTTGCCTTCCGCCTTCTGCCTCTACACCATCTGCAAGGGGCTGCTCAGGGCCGCCGCCTCGGGGTTGAACCGGGGCAGCTCAGGCAAATCCTGACCGTCCGTGCTGATCAGGCGGCCATACAGCATGTGCGGCGTGGCGTGTTCGATGCGGGCGTGGTAGATGCCGGGGCCGCTCGCGCCGAGGGCCTTGGGCACGACGGTGGGGTGGTTGCCGCGCGTGTGGCCTTCCAGGAAGCCGGTGTCGTGGGCATCGCCGCGCAGCAGGAGTTCCTGAACGGTGCCGACCTGGGCGGCGTTCTTGCGGGCGCTCCACTCCTTCTGCCGCACAATCAGGCGCTGGAGGCGTTCGGTCTTGAGTTCGCGCGGCAGGTCCGTGAAGTGCTTGTAGCTGGGCGTGCCGGGGCGCGGCGAGTAGATGAACATGTAGGCGCTGTCGTAGCCGACCTCGTCGTAGAGGCTGAGCGTTTCCTGGAAGTCCTCCTCCGTCTCGCCGGGAAAGCCCACGATGATGTCGGTCGCCAGCACCACGTTCGGCATGTGCCGCTTGATGTCCGCGATGTGGCCCAGGTACTTCTCGCGGGTGTACTCGCGGGCCATGCGGCGCAGCACGCGGCTGGAGCCACTCTGCACGGGCAGGTGCACGTATTCGCACACCGCGGGCGTCTCGGCCATCGCGGCGGCCACGTCCTCCGTGAAATTCATGGGGTGGCTGGTGGTGAACTTGATGCGGCGCACACCCGAGCGGCCCACCAGCCGCAGCAGGTCGGCAAAGGAGGGATACCCGGCCAGCCGCGCGCCCTGGTCCACCCCGTAGGCGTTCACGTTCTGCCCCAGCAGCGTGACCTCCTGCACCCCGGCGGCAAGTTGCATGTCCAGCTCGCGCAGGATGTCGTCGGGGTGGCGGCTGACCTGTGGGCCGCGCGTGGTGGGCACGATGCAGTAGGTGCAGTGGTGGTCGCAGCCGCGCATGATGGTGAGGTGCGCTTGCAGCTTGCCCTGTGGGGGCGGGGGGATGTGCCCGTGCAGCTCGTCCTTGAATTGCAGGCCCCAGAAACGTTCGTTCGCCTCCAGCGCCTTACCGATGTCGAGCAGGCTGCCGGGACCGAGCAGCACGTCCACCTCGAACTTGCGGGCGATCTGCTGGCCTTCTTCCAGTTGGGCGAGGCAGCCCATCATGCCGACCACCAGCGGGCGCTGCGCCTTCTGCTTGCGCAGGTCGCCCAGCAGTGAGCGGACCTTGTCCACGGGTTTGCCGCGCACCGCGCAGGTGTTCACCAGCACGAAGTCGGCCTCGTCCACGCTGGACACGATGTCCGCGCCGAAACTCACGAGTTGGGACTCGACCAGATGGGTGTCGTACTCGTTCATCTGGCAGCCGTAGGTTATGAGGTGTGCCTTCATCTGTCTTCTCCCCTGGCCTGACGGAGGGATTCCGGGGCCTTTCACGCCGCATGAGGCGGGCGGGGGAGATTCTAGCGTTCAGGGCGTGGTCGGTGCCGGGGAGAGGGGCACGTTGGCGGGGGTGGGGGACGCACCCGGCACCTGCTTTTCCAGATTCACGACGTAGCCCAGCAACTCCTTGCCCAGCAGGACAGTTCGCAGCGTTCCGCTGAGTTTGGTCCCGGCAATCTCGGCGCGCAGGGTGCCGCGCAGCTTGTCGCCGTTCTCGAAGAGGTTCACGTCGAGGCTGCCGCCCGCCCCCACCCGCTGGAACTTGCCGCTGAGGGCGTAGGCCTTGCGGCTTTCCAGGTTGGTGATAACGCCGCTGGCCCGGCCTTCCCGCTCCTGCACACTCAGAATCAGGCGGTAGGGCACCCGGCCCGTACCCCCCACACCGACACCCTCATAGGTGCCGTTGACGGCCCGTTCCAGCGGCGTATTGCCGGCGATATACGCCCCAAAGGCGCAGCCGGTCAGGGCGGGCAGTAAAGCAGCGGCGGCCAGCAGGCGCGGAAGGACGTTCAGGCGCATGGGCGCAGCTTAAGCAGCACTCATGAAGAGTGTCTGACGTGGGGGCGGCCAGCATCCAGCTTCCAGCGGCCAGCTTTCCCAGGCTTCAGCCTCTGCTTGCTGGCCGCTGCCTGCCCCCGCTAGGGTTCGTTCGGGTCCTTCAGCGGGTAAGTGGTGCTGTTGACCGCCCGCACGCGGCCCTCGGGCTGGGCGTAGGTGGCGTCGATGAGGCCGGTGCGGTTCTGGCGGAACCAGTCGTGCAGGGCGGGGGATTTCGGGAACACCTGCGCCCTCAGCACGGCTTCGGCCTGCACGCCCTGTCCGGCGAGAATCATGTTGGCGTAGTAGCCGCCCAGCCGCGCTTTCAGGTCGTCGGGAAAGGCGTCAGGCTGACCCAGCGTGCCCAACAGGTCGCGGAGGTTGCGGGCCGCCTCCTGGGCGGGGACGTAGGCGTAGGCGCGGGTGCGGTCGGCCAAGCGCACGCCGTCCCAGCCCAGGACCGTGCGGAGGGCCGGACTCGCGGCGTAGGACCAGTCGTAGTAGGCGAGGCTGTCGCTGGCGAACAGCAGTTCCTTCGTGCCGTCGCCGTTCAGGTCCGCGAACTGCACCCCGTAGTTGCCGCTGTCCAGGATCGCGAGGTTCTCCACCCGGCCCCCGTCCTGGGTGAACACGTAGTTCACCGAGCAGCAGTGCGCCCCGCCGGAGAAGGTGGTCAACACCAGTTCCGGCAGGCCGCCGGGCCGCAGCGGTTGCAGTTCCGCGGCCACATTCCACCCCCGGACGGTCAGGACGGTGCGGCTGCCGTTCTTCACGACCGCCTGCGCCTCGGCGTCGTAGTTCCCTTCCGGGCGGGGCGTGACCGTCACGGTGAGATTGCCCCACTTCAGGACCTCGGCCTGCGCGGACGAGAGCAAGAGCAGACCGGCCAGGACAAGGGTCTTCATGGCCCCCACCTTAATACGGACCCCGATGGAATCGTTGACGCAGTGATTCCATCCGAGCAGAGCGAGTGGGAGAAAAACGGGTTCCGGGCGTGGAGTTTGCAAATCGGCTCTTTTCCGATGGGTAAACGCAACAGACGGAATCCGTATTACCCCTCCAGCCCCAGCGCTAGGCCCAGCAGGCGGTCGTCCTCGCCGTGGCGGCCCACGAGTTGCACGCCCACGAAGGGGACGGACGTGGGCAGGGCGACGGTGGGCGCACCCAGCAGGCTGAAGGGGGTGTTGAGGCGCAACGTGGCGCGGCGCAGGGGGAGGCGGCCCTCCGGCAGGTCCACCTCGTCCTGCCCGACCAGGGGCGGTGGGGTGGGGACGGTGGGGGCGAGCAGCACGTCGAAGCGGGAGAGCAGGTCGTCGAGCAGGGCACGGTAGGCGGCGCGGCGCTCGAACGCGGCCGCCACCTCCGCCTCCGTGAGCGCCTGCCCCTGCCGCAGCGAGGCGAGGGTGAAGGGCAGAAAGCCGGGGTCCTCCCGCCGCAGCGCCCCGGCGTGAACCCGCGCCGCCTCGCTCAGCACGATGGGCGAGTAGGCGTCCAGCACTTCCGGGAAGGTGACGGCCTCCACCGATGCGCCCCGTTCTGTCAGGCGAGCGGCAAAGGCCAGGACAGCCTCGCGCACCGGCTCCGTGACCCAGCCCTCGGGGAGCCAGAGGCCCACCCGGACGCCCTGCCATGCCTGCCGCTCCACCGCCTGTCCGGTCAACGCCTCCTGCACACGCACCACCGTCGCCACGTCGCGCGCGAGGGGTCCGGCGTGGTCGCAGGTGCCGGAGAGGGGCAGCACCCCTTCTGTACTCCAGGCCGGGTGGCCCTTTGTCGGTTTGTAGCCCACCACGCCGCACCACGCCGCCGGCACGCGGATGCTGCCGCCCGTGTCGGTGCCCAGGGCGAAATCCACCTTTCTTCCGGCCACCTGCCCCAGCGCCACGCTGACACCCGCACCGCTGCTGCTGCCGCCCGGAACGCGCCCCGGCAGGAAGGGATGCGCCGTTCCCCCAAAGCCGTTCATGCCCGTGATGCCCAGCGCGATTTCGTGCAGATGGGTCTTGCCGACGGCGCTGGCCCCCAGCGCCAGCAGTCGGCGGACGAGCACGCTGGGACCGGGGTCGGGCACCGGGGCACGGGTGCTGGCGTGCAGCGGCCAACCCGGTACGCCGAACAGGTCCTTCACGCTGAAGGTCAGGCCGCCAAGGGGTCCGCCCGCCGCCCCGGCGAGGGGAGTCGCCGGGAGGTAGGCCCAGGCACGCTGCGGGTCCGGGAAGGGCGGGAAGGTGGGTGAGTCGCCAGCAGTCATGGCCCCACGGTAACGTGTCTCCCCTACCCCACCGGCAGGCGCAGCACGCCTTCCAGCGCGGCGTACGCCTCAGGCCGCGCCAGGAAGACCAGTTCATCGTCGGCGGTGAGGCGCAGTTCGGGGCGGGGCAGGCGCACGGTGCCGTCGCGGACGATGCCCACCACCTCCACGCCGGGCGGCAGGGCCAGGACCGCCAGCCGCGCGCCCAGCCAACCGGGGGGCACGCCGCGGCGGTAGAGTTCCTGTTCGGCGGTCAGGGTCGGGAGGGCATTCTCGCCCCCCTCGGCGGGCGCGTGCAGGGGCGTGGCCGGGGCGCGCCGGGGCACGAAGCGGATGCCGTCCGGCAGCAGGGGCGGCCCGGCAGGGACGGCACTCGCCGCGCGCGAGCGGACCTGGGCGGGCAACAGCCCGGACTCGCCGCTCAGGACATGGGCCAGCCCCGCCGTGAGCAGGGCGGCGGGCAGCAGCGCGTCCCCGCCCCAGGCGACCGCCAGCAGCGCCGCCGCGACGGGCACGTTCAGCGTGACGGTCAGAAAGGCCACGCCGCCCATCAGGGCCGTGACCGCCGGGTCCAGGCCCAGCAGCGTGCCCAGCCCGGTGCCCAGCAGGCTGCCCACCCCCACCGACGGCAGCACGCCCCCGCCAAAGGCCAGCCGCGCCCCCAGCGCCAGCAGCAGCCAGCGCCACGCGCCGTAGCCCACGGCTTCCGGCCCCAGGAACCCCGACAGGCCCAGTTGCGTCCAACCCGCGCCGTCGCCCAGCACGGCGGGGGTGCTCCACAGCGCTGCGGCAGCGGTCAGCAGCCCGAACGCGCCGCCCAGCAGCGGACGCCAAGAGCCGGAGGTCCAGGTCTGGGGCAGCACCCGGCAGGCCAGCAGGGACGCCCAGCCCGCCAGCGTGACCGCCAGGACCACGCCCAGGAAGGCCGGGAACTGCGCCAGCCCCGGCATCTGCAACACCTGCACGCTGAACAGCGGCTCGAACCCGAAGGCCGCCCCGTACACGGCGTAGCCGGTCACGGCGGCCAGCACGCAGGGCATCAGCACCTCGAACTCGAACTCGAAGCGGCGGTACAGCACCTCCGCGATCAGGACGGCGGCAGCAAGCGGCGCATGCAGCACCGCCCCCAGCCCCGCCGCCGCCCCCGCCAGCGTGAGGGCGCGGGTTTCCACGGCGTCGAGCCGGGTGGCCTGCCCCAGCAGCCGCGTGCCCAGCTGCCCCAGCAGCGTGAAGGGCGCGTCGCGGCCCACCAGCAGCCCGGTCACGTACCCCAGCACCGTCCCCACCAGTGTCCGCAGCTGCACCGCCACACCCGGCCACTGCCCCCGCGCGTGGTAGCCGCGTACCAGTTGCGTGAGGGGGTCGCCTGCCTCCGCCGGGAGCAGCCAGGCATACGCCGCCCCCACCACCGGCAGGGCCAGCAGGCCCCAGGGCAGCGCGTCGCCAAAGGCCATCAGCAGCCCGCCCTCGCCGGGGGTGCCGGGGGGGGTGTAGCCCGTCACCTGCACGCCCAGCCGCAGCAGCGCCTCCAGCGCCAGCCGCAGCAGGATGCACAGCCCGCCCACCAGCGCCCCCAGCAGCACGCTCAGCACCACCAGCCGTCCGGTTTCCAGGCGGGTCAGGACGGCACGGGGCAGCGGAGAACGCATCGGGAAGCATGGTAGCAGGAGGGGTCAGGCGTGAGGGGTTAGGGGTTAGGGCGGGCGCAGAAAGGTTGCCGCTTTTTGGCAACCTATCCGAGCGAAGCGAGAAGCGCAAAAAGGGCGGCGCTCCGTTGCGTTGCCGCATGTCTCAGGCGTCCACTCCACTGCACGCCGCCCTAGGGAAAGAAGCTTGTGCTAAAGCATTTCTCCCTACCCCCTGACACCTAACGCCTAACCCCTACTTCAAACACCGCCACGTCCCCCGCAGGCAGGCTCAGGTGTAGCCAGCCCCCGCTCACGCTGAGCTTGGCGTCCTGCCCAGCAAACAGGCTGCGGGTGAGGGCCTGGGCATCCGCTTTCAGGCCCAGGGTGCCGAGGCGCACGCTGTAGGTCTTTCTGGCCCGGCCGTTGTGCCAGGCGACCAGTACCCGCTCGCCCCCGGCCTCGCGGGTCAGCAGCAGGAGGTCGTCTTGCAGGGGGGTGGGAACGGGCAGCAGCGTCTGGCTGCCCACGCTCAGCGCACGGCTGGCCTTGCGCACGGCGATGGCGTCACGGGCAGCGTCGAAGACGGCCTTTTCGGCGGGCGTCCACCCTTCCTCGAAGCGCATGTCGCGGCGGTTGTCGGGGTCGGGGCCGCCGCGCATGGCGATTTCGGTGCCCTGCCAGAGGACCGGCACGCCCTTCAGGGTCATCAGGGCGCGCAGGGCGTAGCGGGTGCGGGCCTGCGCCTGGTCCTCGAACAGCGACCCCTGGGCGAAGCGTGCGATGTCGTGGTTGTCGAGGAACAGCGCCACCTCGCCGGGCCGGGGCAGTTCCTTTTGCCGGTCCAGCACCGCCGCCACCCGGCCCAGACCCTGCCCGCCCATGATGCTCTGGGCCATCGCTCCTTGCAGGCTGAACAGGAACAGGCTGTCGAAACCCGCCCGCTGCCAGTCCGCGACCGTCCCGGTGTCTGCGCCGTACCACTCGCCCAGGGTCCAGGTTCCGGCGGCGCGGTCACGGGCGAGCAGTTCTTTCAGGAACGGCCCCTCCACGTGCTTGATGGCGTCGTAGCGGAAGGCGTCCACGCCCTGCCCGCGCCAGAAGTCGGCATTGCTCAGCAGCAGCGCCCGCACCTCCGGGTTCGACTGCCGCAGGTCCGGCAGGCCCGCGAGGGGGCAATCCACGTCCTTGTTCCTGCTGGCATCACACTGGGCGTGACTATTGAACCAGCCCGGATGCTCCTTCACCGCCGCCGCCTCGTAGCCGTAGTGGTTGATGACCTGATCGAGCACCACGCGCATCCCCGCCCCGTGCGCCGCCTTCACGAAGCCGCCGAAGTCGGCCAGCGTCCCGAAGTGCGGGTCCACATCGCGGAAATCGGCGGGCCAGTAGCCATGATAGGGCGAAGTGTCGAAGGAATTGGCCGTCTGCTGCCGGTAAATCGGCGTGAGCCATACGGCCGTTGCCCCCAGCCTCTGGATGTAGGGCAGCCTCGCCGTCAGGCCCACCAGGTCGCCACCGTGCCAGGCGCGTGGGTCCGAGCGGTTGACGCCCATGTCGTTAGCCTTATCGCCATCCGCGAACCGGTCAGGCATCACCTGATAGATGACCTGTCCCTCGAAGGACGGCAGAGGCGGCGGGGTCTGCGCACCCGCCAGTGAGGTAAGCAGGGCGGCCAGGAGAGGGAGGCGGCGCATGAGAGACATGCTAAGGGTAGAGGGACGGGAGCAGAGAGCTTCTGCCGCTGGAGCTTAAGCTTTTCCATCTGCCCCCCGCCCCCCCACCCCCGCTACCATCCCGCCATGCCTGACCTGACGAAGCTTCCGCACCGGCTCGACGCCGAGAAAAAGACCTGCCGCGCGATTGTGGAGACGCCCAAGGGCAAGCGCAGCAAGTTCGACTACGACCCGGAGTCGGGGCTGTTCGAGCTGGGCGGCCTGCTGGCCGAGGGCATGACCTTTCCGCTGGATTTCGGCTTCGTGCCCTCGACGCTGGGCGAGGACGGCGACCCGCTGGACGTGCTGGTCCTCACGGATGAGCCGACCTTCGCGGGCTGCCTGATGCAGGTGCGCCTGCTGGGAGTAATGGAGGCCGAGCAGACCGAGAAGGGCCAGACGGTGCGCAATGACCGCCTGCTCGCGGTGGCCGAGACATCGCACCTGTACGAGCAGGTCAGGGACGTGGACGGGCTGCCCGGCCGCGTGGTCGAGCAGCTCCAGCAGTTTTTCGTCAACTACAACGCCGCCAAGGGCAAGGGCTTCGAGGTGCTCGCCGTGCGTGGCCCCAACCGCGCGGCGCAGCTCGTGCGGGAAGGCAGCGAGGCCCTGCGG
The DNA here is from genome assembly GCF_039545055.1 of Deinococcus carri. Lineage (NCBI taxonomy): Bacteria > Thermotogati > Deinococcota > Deinococci > Deinococcales > Deinococcaceae > Deinococcus > Deinococcus carri. The sequence continues at coordinate 569,969 of NZ_BAABRP010000001.1, read as the reverse complement.
CGGGGACAGGCAGGTCAGTAACTACCCCGTGTTCCGCACCCCCGCCGCGATGCCCTGGAGGCTGAGCAGCAGGGGCCGCTCGTACTCGTCCAGCCCCTCCTCAGTGCTGCGGGCGCGCTGGAGCAGCTCAACCTGAATGCGGTGAATCGGGTCGATGTAGGGGTTGCGCAGCTTGATGCTCTCGCGCAAGCGGGGTTCGCCCTCCAGCAACTCCGCGCCCACGGCCTCCTGCACCAGCCGCACCGTCTCGTCGTAGGCGGCCCGGAGCTGCCCGGCCAGGCGGTGCTCGCCCGAGAGGCGCAGATATTCCGCGAAGATCAGGAAGTCACTCTTGGCGAGGCTCATCTGGGCGTTGTCCAGCACCGTGCGGAAAAAGGGCCACTCGCGGTACATCTGGCGGGCGAGGTCGGGGCCGATTTCCTTGAGGCCCTCGGCCAGGCCATACCAGCCGGGAAGGTTGGCGCGGTTCTGCGTCCAGCTCATCACCCAGGGAATGGCGCGCAGGTTGGTCAGGGTGGGCGCACCGGGGCGGCGCACCGGCCGCGAGGCGATGTTCAGGCGAGCAATCTCGTGGATGGGCGTGACGGCCTCGAAGAAGGGCAGGAAATCCGGGTCGTGGACCAGGGCGCGGTAGGCCGCCGCACTCGCCTGGGCCGCGCGGGTCATGGCGGAGGTCCACTCGGCGGGCGGGTTCCCAGCGGGGCGGGCAGCGGCCAGCAGCAGGCCGTAGAGGGCCTGTTCCAGATTGCGCCGCGCCAGCACCGGGTGGCTGTACTTGTCCGCCAGCGCCTCGCCCTGCTCGGTGATGCGCAGGCCCGCGTCGATGGTCCCGGCGGGCTGACCCAGAATCGCCCGCGAGGCCGGGCCGCCGCCCCGCCCGATGGACGTGCCGCGCCCGTGGAAGAAGCGCCACCGGACCCCCGCGCGGCGGCACACGTCGCTGATGTTGCGCTGGGCCTCGTGCAGCGCCCAGTTGGCGGCCAGGAAGCCCGCGTCCTTGTTGGAGTCGCTGTAGCCCAGCATGATTTCCTGCACGCCCTCGCCCAGCAGGGCGCGGTACTCGGGCACGCTCAGCAGCTCCCACACGATCTGGGGGGCGCGGGTCAGGTCGTCCAGTGTCTCGAACAGCGGCACCGGCAGGATACGGAAGCCCACCTCACGGGCCAGCAGGAGCGGCTCCAGCACGTCGCTGACGCTCTCGCTCATGCTGATGACGTAGCGCCCAAAGGCCCGCGGACCGGCAAGGCGGGTGGCCGCCTGCACCTCGCGGATGGGGCCGATGGCGGTTTCCAGCTCCTCCGGCAGGGCTTCCCCGGCGGGCCACAGCGGGCGGCGGGAGCGCAGCTCGCGGGTCAGCACGTCCTGCCGGGCGTGTTCGGGGAGGTTCAGGTAGTCCGGCTCCACGCCCGCCTCGGCCAGCAGGCGCGCAACCGCCGCCCCCGTCTGCGCGCTGTGTTCGCGGAGGTCCAGGCTGACGAGGTGCTGCCCGAACACCCGCGCCACCGTCAGCAGCGGCGTGAGGAGCAGGTCGGCCGTGCGGTGCTGCCCGTCCTCCTCCAGGCGGACCTTCAGCGCCTCCAGCCGGGGCACCAGGTCCACCGGCTGCCCGTCGCGGATGGCGTTGTGCAGGTCGCGCAGCTCGCGCCGATAGGGTTCCTGGCCCGCCTCGCCGTCCGCCTCGCCCTCCAGCCCCGCCTGGCTGAGGTCGGTGTAGGCCTGACGCAGTGCAGCCAGCAGCAGCTCGCGCGCCCGTTCGCGGTGCAGGGCCAGCGCCTCCCGCGTGGCCTCCGGCGTCACGAAGGGGTTGCCGTCGCGGTCACCGCCCATCCACGAGCTGAAGCTGAGGGGCAGCCGGGCGTCCGTCTCCTGACCGTAGACCTGCCGGAAGGCCCGCGTGAGGTCGCGCTGCAACTCGGGGAGGGCCTGTGCGATGGAGGCGACGTAGCTCAGGCCGCCCTTCACCTCGTCCTGCACGGTGGGCTTGAGGCGGCGCAGCTCGGGCGTGTGCCACAGCGCCTCCACGTGCGCGGCCACCCGCTCCAGCCCCTCGCCGTCCAGGTGCGGGATGTCGTGGGCCACCTCCACGAGGTGGTTGCGGACGGTGCGGCGGCGCATCTCGGTGGGGTGGGCGGTGAAGGTGAGGCCCAGGTCCAGCCGGGCGAGCAGCGCCCCCGCCTCCCCCGCCGTCACCCCCTGGGCCTTCAGCTCGGTGAGGGCTTGCTCGATGCTTTGCGGGCGCACGCCCCGCGTCCCCGACAGCACGCGCACCCGCTCGTACTCCTCGGCCAGGTTGACGAGTTGGAAGTACCAGGTGAAGGCGCGCGCCAGGTTTCCCGCGTCCCGCGCGTCCAGCCCGGCCAGGAGGGCGCGCAGCTCGGTGTCGTCGCCCCCGGCCCGCACCTCGCGCACCAGCGCCCGCACCCGCTCGACCAGCTCGAAAAAGGCCTCGCCCTCCTGCTCGCGCAGCACCTGCCCCAGCGTGCGCCCCAGCACGTTCACGTCACTGCTCAGCCCCACGTTGCTCGCCCCATTTCAGGCCTCCTCGACGTAACGGTAACGCTCAATGCTCAGCGCCTTCCCTCCCTCTATCTGGACAATCACGCCGTTCAGCTCCGCCGGGCCGCCCGCGACGGCGAAGCGGTGGGGGCGCTCGGTCAGGAACTTCTGGATGGGCGCGGCGGGGTCCGCCCCGATGATGCTGTTCGTGGGGCCGGTAAAGCCCGCGTCGGTCTGGAAGGCGGTGCCACCGGGCAGAATCCGGGTGTCGGCGGTGGGCACGTGCGTGTGCGTCCCGATGACGGCGGCCACCCGCCCGTCCAGATGCCACGCCAGCGCCGCCTTCTCGCTGGTGGCCTCGGCGTGCAGGTCCACAAAGACGCTGCCCAGGTCAGGCCGCAAGAGCAGCTCGTCCAGCGCCAGAAAGGGATTGGCGACCGCCTCCATGAAGACGCGGCCCAGCACGTTCACCACCGTGAGCCGCTCTCCGCCGACCTCGAAGGTCCGCCACCCCATGCCCGGCGTGCCGGGGTCGGAGACGTTCAGGGGCCGCACCAGGGGATAGAGGGCCTCGTCGAGCATCAGCGCGTACACGTCCTTGTGGTGCCAGGCGTGGTTGCCCAGCGTGATGCAGTCGGCCCCCGCCTTGAGGATGGCCTCGGCGGCCTCCCGATGCAGGCCGAAGCCCCCGGCAGCGTTCTCGCCGTTCACGATGATGAAATCGAAATCCGGGCGGAGGGTCGGCAGATGGGCACTCAGCACCCGGCGGCCCGGCTGGCCGTACACGTCTCCCACAAACAGCACGCGAAGCATGGCCCAACCTTAGAGCAGTTCTCAGAATGAGACCATGCGGGGAATTGTCGGGGGGCGGGGATACGGGCTTGACCTGCGGGAACGGATCGTGGCGGCAGTCGAAGCCGGGCCTTCCTGGAAGGCTGTCGCGGGGCTGTCAACCTCTCCTCACACCCTCAAGCGCCGACGGGCACCCCCAGCCACGCCCCCAGCTCGCGCTCGAACTCGGCATGGCGCTCGTGGTGGTAGAGCAGGCCGTGGAAGCCCGCCAACCGCGCCGCCTCGATATTCTCCTGCACGTCGTCCACGAAGGCGACCTGGGGGGCGGGCACGCCCATTGCCTCCGCCAGCGCGGCAAAGGCGTCGGGGTGGGGTTTTTTCTGGCGCAGTTCGTTGCTGAAGACCAGGGCGTCGAAGCGGGCGAAGCGGGGGTCGCGGCGCAGGTGGTCGCTGACGACCGGGTAGTTGTTGCTCAGCAGGCCCACCCGGACTCCGGCGGGCAGACACTCCAGCGTGGCGTACATCGGCAGGTTGTCATGGATGCTGCTCAGGTACAGCGCCTCGAAGTCGGCGTAGGGCAGGGTGATGCCCGTCTCGGCCTGCATCACGTCCCAGAACTGCGGCAGGGTCCATTCCCCGACCTCCAGTTGCCGCACGTGCCGGAAGTAGCTCTCGCGCACCCGGGCCACCGGAACGCCGCTGCGGTCGGCCATGTTCTGCGTGCTGCGCCCGTCGAAGGTGCCGACCGTAAACACGCCGCCCCAGTCGAAGGCGACGTGACGGGGCGCGGGCCGGGGGGAAGGGGTCATGCGGGGCATTCTGGCGCAGGGCCGAACCGGGTCAGCGGGGCGTGACTAGTCCTCGTCGAGCAGCAGGCCCCGCCGGGTCCAGGCGGCCACGTTCAGCGCGTGCAGTTCCTGCCAGGCGCGCACCCAGCCCTCCAGCCCCGCCACCCGCCCGCCCCGCCCGTGGCGCGCCGTGGCGGCCCGGTGCGCGGCGAGCAGTTCGGCGGGACCAGCGCCGGGGAGGACGCGCACATCCACCTCCTCGCTGAGGGCCGGGGCGGGCCGCGCGTCGGCGGTCGTGCTGAACACGCAGGCCACGCCGCTGGCCCGGTCACGCAGCCAGGTCACGGCCTGCACCAGGGGACGGGCGGCGCGCGGCGAATCCGGCGTCTCGCTCCAGCGCAGCGCGGCGGCCACCTCCGGCGCGAACAGGGAGGCGCGCTGGTGGCGCAGCTCGCTCAGCAGCGGCACGTAGAACACGCCCAGCGGTTCGGCCCCCGCCGCCCGCAACTCGCCGTCCAGCGCGGCCAGGGTGCGGGCCTGCTCCGGGGTGGCTCCCCAGGGGCGTTCCTCCAGGGCCTCGAAGGTCAGGGTAGGGTGCAGGACTGGCCCGGCGAGGGGCCGGCCCTCCAGGCGGGCGCGGCTCACCTCCGGCAGCCAGCCCTGGGCGGCCCCCTCGCCGAGCAGCGCCTGAAGCTCGTCGGCGGTCAGGGCGGCCAGGTCCAGACGTGTCGGCACGCCCGGCAGCATAGCGCGGGGGCGGGTTCTCACACGGGATGGCTCTGATTCCAGAACATCCGGGACGGCACCGAAGGTTCTCCAGGGGCCACAGGCTCAGGGGCGGCCCCTTACCTTTCTTGCCAGGAGAAACGTAGGCTCACCCGCTCTTGGTCCATCGCCGCCATCCCGTCCTTTTTGCCACTTGCTCTGCCCGGTTGATTCCAGGGAATCAACGCAATTTCGTCTCACTTCCCCTGACGCCGCTTTCTGACCCTCCCCGTATACTCGGCCCCATGACCGGCATCAACGAGGCCGCCCCCCACTACGCCCAGGATGTCGCGGCCGTCGCGGCGAAACTGAAGATGCACCCCGGCCCCATCGTGGTCCTCTCGCACGAGAACCCGGACGGGGACGCGCTGGGCAGCGTGCTGGGGCTGACGCGGGCGCTGCGGGCGCTGGGCAAGACGGTGGTGGCCCCGCTGGACGCGCCGCGCTACCTGCGCTTCCTGCCGAAAGAGGGCGAGCTGAGCGCGCCGCTCACGGCGTGGCCCGCCGGTGCCCTGGCCGCCGTGCTGGACGTGGACAACAACGACCCCGCGCGGGTGGCAGGGGCCGACCTGAGCACCTTCACGGGCGAGGTGGTGAACGTGGATCACCACGGCACCAACGCCCGCCGCGCCGCCGCCCTGGTGGTGGACCCCGGCCAGCCCGCCACCGCGATGATGGTGGCCGACGTGGTGGACGCGCTGGGGGTGCCCTGGTCGGAGGCCATCGCCACACCGCTGATGCTGGGCCTGAACACCGACACCGGCTCCTTCCGCTTCGACAGCGTGACGCCGCGGACCTTCGAGGTCGCCGCCCGCCTGCGGGCCTGCGGGGCACGGCTGGGCTGGCTCAACGACCAGCTCGGCCAGCGCCCCCGCAGCTACTACACGCTGCTGCGCGAGGTGCTGAACACGCTGGAATTCCTGCACGGGGGCCGGGTGGTGCTGGCCCGGGTGGACGCCTCCATGCTGGAGCGGACCGGGGCCTCCTGGGAGGACGTGGAATCCTACGTGAGCCTGCTGCGCGGGGCCGAGGGATCGGTCCTCGCCGTGATGGTCAAGGACTACGGGGACCGGGTCAAGCTCTCCCTGCGCTCGCGGGACGGGGTGAGCGCGCAGAATATCGCCGTGGCGCTGGGCGGGGGCGGGCACGTCCCGGCCGCGGGGGCCTCGCTGACCCTCCCCTACCCCGAGGTGCGCGCCCGGCTGGACGAGGCCATCACCGCCGAACTCGCCCGCGCGGACGCGGCGGCCACGGCTGGCTGAACGTCACCCTTACGGCACAGCGGGCCGGACGGCCGGGGCCTTCCCTTCCGTCGGCGCGGGCTTCTGCTCGCCCAGCAGGGCATCCACGCCCGCGTTGATCCAGGCGAAGGCCCGGCGGGTGTTCGGCATGGTGTAGGTCTGGTCCGAGCCGTGCTGCATGAAGGCGTAGACGACGTGGCGGCCGTCCTTCGTCTGGAAGTAGCCGGTGTAGGTCAGGATGCGCCAGCCGTTGCCCCCCTTGCCGTAGAAGGCGGCGACGTTGTGGGCGGCCTCCGCCCTCAGCGCCGAGCGGCCGAAGCCCAGGGCGGCGACCTCGTGCTGCCACTTCAGGGCGCGCGGACTCAGGCCGGGGCGCAGGTACTCGTGCGCCAGCAGGGTGGCGAACTCGTAGGGGGTGCTGAGGTTGTGCACCCGCAGGTCGTTCGCCGGGTCGGCGTCCCCCTCGAAATAGGCGTCGAGGCGGCGCTGGAGGTAGTCGAAGCGGTACTTCTGCGCGTCGGCGTCGATGGCGGCGGCCAGGCGCTCGCGGTCCTCGCCGGTGGCCGTCTCCCAGAGGTGCGTGCCGTTGAAGGTGTCCGACAGGCCCGCCTCGGCCACCCACCACGCCTTGGTGGGCAGAATCAGGCGGGTGTGGCACAGGCCCAGGTCGTCGGCCAGCGCCTGCACCGCCTTCAGCCCCACTCGCCGGTGCAGGATGTCGGTCGCGGTGTTGTCGCTGTGCTGGATCATGCGGATGGTCAGGTCCTTGACGTTCGTGTCGTCATAGGGGTAATCCCCCAGGCTCTGGTTCTCGCGGGTCACGTCGAAGCGCTCCGTGGGCAGCAGCGCCCCCGCGTCGAACTGCCGCAGCACCGCCCACAGCACCGCCTGCTTGTAGGTGCTCGCCAGCGGAAACACCTCGTCGGGATGGGTCGCCACGGCGCGCAGGGGCCGCAGGGTGGCCGGGTCCACCTCCGCCACCCACAGGCCCAGCCGCCCACTGAGGGGCTGGGGCGGCGGCGGGGCAGGCTGGGCGGCGGGGGCTTGGGCGAGGCAGCCCGACGGCAGCGGCTGGGCGGCGGCCCGGGAGGCGGGCGGCGACGCAGTGGCCGGAGCCGGGGTGGTCGGGGTCGGGGGGACGGGTGCCGCCGCGGTGGCCGGCACCGTCTCCGGGCGGCGACAGGCCCACAGGCCCCCCGCCAGCGCCAGCGCCGCGAGGAAATACCGGCCCTTGTTCCGCAGGGCAGGAGGAGGAGACCCCATTCAGACCGTGACGGGTTCCAGCGTCGCGCCGACGGTCCCCGGCCCCGCGTGCGTGGCGACCACGGCCCCGAGCTGGTGGTCCCCCAGGTCCTCGAAGGGCACGCCGCTCAGGCCCGCGCGCACCTCGCGCAGGTACTCCTCGCCGCCCACGGTGGACAGGAAGGCCACCCGCGTCCCGCTCTGCGCATGCGCCTCCACGTACTTGCGGACATGGTCCACGATGTCCTGCATCGCCTTCTTGTGCCCGCGCACGCGCCCGCCCGACTCGACCCGCCCGTCTTTCACGACCAGGATCGGCTTGATGTTCAACAGGCCGCCCAGCAGCGCCGCCGCCCCACCAATCCGCCCGTTGATCTTCAGGAAATCCAGCGTGTCCACGGTGAAGCGGATATCGGCCTGCTGCGACACCCGCTCCAGTTCGGCCACGATCTCGGGCACGCTGCGGCCCTCGGCGGCCCGCTGAGCGGCGCGCAGGGCCTGCATCCCCAGTCCCATACTGACCGAGCGGCTGTCGACCACCGTCACCCGGCCCCCGAAGTCCTGCGCCGCCAGCCGCGCGCTGCCCACCGTCCCCGACAGTTGCCCGCTGATATGCACGCTGAGCACCTGATCGGCCGTTTCCAGCGCCTCGCTATAGACGGCGGCGAACTCCGCCGGGCTGGGCTGGGAGGTGCTGGGCGTCTTCTTGCCCTCCTTGAGGCCCCGGAACAGGTCAGCGGGCGTGATGTCGATGCCGTCTTTGTGCATCTTGCCGTCGAACAGCACGTACAGCGGCACACTGCGAATCGCGTATTGCGCGAGCAACCCGGGGCCGAGGTCGCTCGTGGAGTCCGTGACGATGGCGATGGTCATGAACGCCATCTTAACGCGGGTCGTCTGGGGATGGGGCGGCCAGCTTCCAGCCGCCAGCGACCAGCCTGAAGAAAGAACGCCGCCCCAGCGGACGGCGTTCCATGCGAGCCAGGGGCGCTCAGTCTTTCTTCTTGGGGACCCACTTCTTGCGGCCGCCCTCGCCCGGCTCGGGGGTTGCGGCCTGGCTCTCTTCCTCCGCAAGTGCGGGGGCCACAGCTTCGGCAGACTCGGGGGTGGGAGCCGCTGCCCTGGCCTTCGGCTGCCATCTGGGGCGCTCGCCTGATATGGGGGCAGCTTCAGCCACGCTGACCTCGGCAGGAGCGGCCGGGGCTTCCGGGGTTGCACTGGGGGCAGGCGTCGCCTCCGCCGCCGTGCCGCTCCCCTTCGGTGCCCACTTCTTCCGCTCGCCGGCAGGCTGAGGTTCGGCGGGGGCCTGTTCTGGTGCAGCAGTCGCGGAATCTTCGCTTTTGGGCTTCCAGGCTTTGCGGGCAGGAGCAGCCGGGGCCGCGTCCGTCCCGCTGACCGCTGACGGCTGACCGCTGACGGCTTCCGTCACCGGCACGGCACTCACGTCGTCGGCGCTGGCTTTCGGTTTCCAGGCCTTGCAGGCAGGCGCGGCACCTTCCGCCGGTTCCGCCGGAGCAGCGGGAGCCTCGGCCACGGGCGCGGCGCTCACGTCATCGCTGCCAGCCTTCGGCTTCCAGGCTTTCCGCGCCGGAGCAGCGTCGGAGGCGGGCGTCTCGCTGGCGGCGGGCGGCTGGTCGCTGGCCGCTTCCCCCTTCGGCTTCCACGCCCTGCGCGGCGACGAATCGGCAGAGCTGGACGTGACCGGGCTGGGCGCGGCGGCCTGCGGTTCCGGGTCGGTGTCCGGGTTATTCACCGGGCTGCCGGGCTGCGCGTTAATCACGTCAGCGTTCGTCACGCCGGTCACGGGCGAACCGGCCGACGGCGCGGCCCCGGTGCGGTCCATCGGCAGCTCGGTGTTGGGCACCACCGGCTCGGGCGACTCCTCCAGGGTGTTTTCGGGGGCGGCGGTGGGGGCCACCCATTCCCCGGTCGCGCGCTGCACGCTTTCGAGCATCAGCTCGGCCACGTCCTTCACCACGATGTCGTCGCGCTTCGCCTTTTCGGGCGTCGAGTTCATCATCGACTTGCAGAAGGGGCAACCTACTGCCAGCACCTTCTGGGGTTCGCCGCTTTCATAGGCGCGCACGTTGTCGGCCGCCGCGTCCAGGCGGGTCTGAATCTCGCGGAAGCGGTTGTCGCTGACGCGCTCGCGGCCTTCTTCCTCCTCCTTCCAGAACTGCGCGCCGCCCGCGCCGCAGCAAAACGAATTGTCGCGGCTGCGCTCCAGCTCCAGCACCTCGCCCGCCATCTGGGTAATCAGGGCGCGCGGCGCGTCGTAGACGCCGTTGTGGCGGCCCAGGTAGCAGGGGTCGTGGTAGGTCACGTCGTCCTGAAGCTGCGCGAGGGGCAACCGGCCCGCCGCCACCAGCGTCTCCAGGTACTCGGTGTGGTGGATGGTCTGGTAGTGCCCGCCGAGCTGCTTGTACTCGTTGCCGATCATGTTCATGCAGTGCGGGCAGGTGGCAACGATCAGTTTGGGCCGCACGGTGTTGAGCGTCTCCACGTTCTCGGCGGCAAGCGTCTGGTACAGGAACTCGTTCCCGGCGCGGCGGGCGCTGTCGCCGGTGCAGGCTTCCTTCTTGCCGAGAACCGCGTAATTGACCCCGGCCTTATCGAGCAGTTGCACGAAGGACCGGGCCACCTTCTGCGCGCCGGGGTCGTAACTGGCCGCGCAACCCACCCAGTAGATGACGTCGGGTTCGGGGTTCTCGTCGATGGTGGGCACCTTCAGCCCCTCGGCCCACTCCATGCGCTTGTCTCTGGAGATGCCCCAGGGGTTGCTGGCGCGCTCCATGCCGCGGAAGGCCGTCTGAAGCTGCGGCGGGAACTCACCCGCGACCATCACCTGATGGCGGCGGATGTCGATGATGTCGAGCATCTGCTCGTCCTGCACGGGGCACACCTGCATACACGCGCCGCAGGTCGTGCAGGCCCAGACCGATTCCTCGTTGATGGCGTATTCGAGGAGGGGATGGGCGGTACTCGCGCCGCTCTCGAAGGGCGCGGGCTTCAGCGTGAAGGGGCTGGGGTGCGCGCCAATCACGTTGAGTTCCATGCGCTTGTTGATTTCCAGCGCGGCGGGCGAGAGCGCCTTGCCGGTCGCGTTCGCCGGGCACACGTCCTGGCAGCGGTTGCACTGGATGCAGGCGTAGGCGTCCAGCAGGCGGGGCCATTCGAGGTCTTCGAGCTTTTCCACGCCCAGCTTGGGGTCCTCGGCCTCCATCGCCTCCTCCAGCCCCTTCATGGGGGGGAGGACGCCCGTGCCGACGGGGCGCTTGAGCGCATAGTTGACCGGCGTCATGAAGATGTGGATGTGCTTGGTGAAGGGGAAGTACGCCAGGAACGCCAGCACACTGCCCAGCGCCCCCCAGAAGCCGAAGATGCGCCAGCCCTCCAGCGCCTGGTCGCTCAGCCCGCCGAATAGCGTGCCGCCGATGGCGCTGGACACGGGCTGAAAGGCATCGTAATGCCCGAACTCGCGCGCCTCCTGCACCATCTTCGCGCCCTGGCCCAGGATGCGGCTGCCCACGTGGAAGGTGATGAAGGCGGAGACGATCAGGCTGTCGCGCTTGATGTAGCCCTGCTTGACGAGCGGGTGCAGCAGCGTCTTTTCCGTGAAGCGGAAGTCGCGCTTGCTGGTGGTGAAGAGGCGGCGGATGACCAGCCCGATCACGCCGACCAGCACCAGGAAGCTCAGGAGGTCGGCCAGGATGTTGTACAACGCGCCCAGCGGATTCGTGGACAGGATGGTGAAGTGGAAGTACCCTTCCAGCCCGTCCACCAGGTTCACGGCGATGTAGTACACGAAGCCGTAGAAGATGAAGGCGTGCAGCACGCTGATGACCGGGCGGCGGCGGAAGGTGCGCTCCTGCGTCAGCGAGGTCTTGACGGCGTACCACAGGCGCGACCCCAGCTCGTTCCAGCGAACCTCGGAGGCAGGTGCGCCACGGCGAATCCGCAGATACAGGCGGTAAAAGCCCCACAGGCCGAACCCTCCGGCGATCAGGGCGAACACGAAGAACAGGATTTTGTGAATCAGCGGCAGCAAGAGCGTCTCCTCGGATTAGGCGTGGGGCAACACTTTTTTGAACCAGTCCGTCGAACCCGGAAATTTGAACTCGGTCAAAGTATAGCGGGCAGCGGCGGGGCACTCGGAAGGTGTCTCAGTGTACGCGGGGGAGGGGCCAGGGGAGCGGGCCGCGCCGCCACTTTGCGGTCACGCCGCGTGGGACAGCCCGGTAAGCTCAGGCCTAGGGCGGCGCTCCGTTAAGTTGCCGCGTGTCCTGGGCAGCAACTCCACTTCACGCCGCCCTTATCACGGTTTCTCACTTCGTTCGGCCCAGAAAGGTTGTCGAACCTTTCTGGGCACCGCCCTATGCCCCTCGGTTGCCTCGCCAGTCTGTTCGGGATGAGGGAAAAAGCCGCCCCCACGGCCGAACCTCCCCAAGCCACCGTGCCCGACACCCTCCCGCTGGAGGTCAAGCGGTATTTCTTCAGCCGCGACGAGAACGCCTTTTTCGGGACGCTGGAAAAGGTGCTCGCGCCCACGCCCTACCGCGTGTTCCCGAACGTGCGCCTGAACGACCTCTTCAAAATCACGGCGGACACGCAACGCGGGGCGGTCTATGCCCGGCTGCGCGACAAGCACGTGGACTTCCTGATCGTGGACAGCGCGGCGGCCTACCGCCCGGTTCTCGCCCTGGAACTCGATGGCCGCTCGCACCAGAACGAGAAACAGCAGCACCGCGACGCGGTGAAGGACGTGGCCTTCCGTTCGGCGGGGCTGAAGCTGGTGCGCCTGCCCTCACGGACGTATACGGCGGCGGAACTCGGCCCCCTGTTGCAAGCGGACCTGCCCGCCCTCCGCCGCTGACCGCCCCACGCGCTACCCTCTGCCTGTGAGCCTCACCCCCGCCGAACTGCAAACGTACCTCGAAGCCCTGGTGAACGGGGAACTCAAGCTCTCCACGATGATCTGGGGGCCGCCCGGCGTGGGCAAGAGCAGCGTGGTGGCGCAGGTGGCGCGCAAGCACGGCCTGGACTTCGTGGACGTGCGCCTCTCGCAGCTCGCGCCCACCGACCTGCGCGGCCTGCCGGTGCCGGAGGCGGACGGCCAGGGCAGCGGCGTAAGCCGGTGGTATCCGCCGGAGTTCCTGCCCCGGGGCGGCCACGGCATCCTCTTTCTGGACGAGGTGAACATGGCCCCGCCCACCATGCAGGGGATGGCGCAGCAACTGATCCTCGACCGCAAGGTGGGCAGCTACGAACTGCCGGAGGGCTGGTTTGTCTGGGCCGCCGGGAACCGCAAGGAGGACCGCGCCAGCGTGTTCGACATGCCCGCGCCGCTCGCCAACCGCTTCCTGCACCTGACCGTGCGGCCCGACTTCGACAGTTGGCGGGCGTATGCCCTGGGGCGCGGCCTGCACGAACACGTCATCGCCTTCCTCACCTTCCGCCCGGAACTGCTGCACCACCTCGACCCCGCGCAACCCGCCTGGCCCAGCCCCCGCGCCTGGGAGATGGCCTCGCACCTCCACCGCGCCGGGCTGGACGTGGCTCCCGCCATCGGTGAGGCTGCCGGGGCCGAGTTCAGCGCCTTCGTGCGCCTGTACGAGCAACTCCCCGACCTGGGCCTGGTGCTGCGCGGCCAGGGCACCGGCCTGAGACTCCCCGACGAACCCAGCGTGCGGTACGCCGCCGTGGTGGGCCTCGCCGCCCGCGCCGCCGATGCCGACGAGGCCTTCCACGCCTTTACCTGGCTCGCGGACGCCGCCGGGCCGGAATGGCTGCAACTGTACGTCGCCACCCTGGTCAGCAAGTTCCAGGCCATCGGGCAACTGGGCGAACTCGCCGGGCTGCTGGGGCGCGACGAGCGGCTGGCGGGACTGGTGCAGGGGACGTTGGCGCTGGCGGAGGGGGCATGAGGTACGCGGTGCGCGGTACGTGGTACGCAGTGTTTTTGTCCCGCGCACCGCGTACCGCCTCCCGCCTCCCGCGCCGGAGGCGCGCATGACCCCCGACTTCCACCACCTCATCTCCGGCTCGCGGCTGCGCTTGCGCGGCAAGTCGGCCTTTTTCGCCACGCTGCTGCTGCACGCGGAGTTCGTGCCCTCGCGGGAGGTGCTGGCGGTGGGCACGGACGGCGAGCGAGTATACGTGAATCCGGAGGTGGCGGCCAGCCTGCCGCCCGACGTGCTGGACGGCCTCTTGCTGCATGAGGTGCTGCACGCGGCGCTCTCGCATGTGCAGCGGCGAGGGCCACGCGAGAAGAAACGCTGGAACCGGGCCGCCGACCTGATTGTGAACGGGATGGTCGCGGCGGCGGGCCTGCCCACCCCTCCCCAGAACGGGCGCGACGAGCATCTGGAAAAACTCAGCGTGGAGGAGGTCTATACCGCGCTGGAGGGGCAGGCCGAGGGGGAAGGCGACGAGGCCGGGGAGGACCTGCTGGACGGCCCCCCCTCCGACGCCCCGCCGAAGGGCAGCAAATCGGGGCCGCAGGCCGCGCGGCAGTGGCAGCAGGCCCTCGCCCAGGCGCGCAGCGTGGACGCGATGAGCGGCGGCAAGGGCGACGACCCGCTCGGCGCGCACCGCGAACTGGCCCGCCTCTCCCCCGCCCGGCTGGACTGGCGCGCGCAACTGTGGCGCTTCCTGGCGCGGACGCCGGTGGATTTCGGCGGCTTCGACCGCCGTTTCGTGGGGCGCGGCCTCTATCTGGAGGCGCTGGACGACGAGTCGCTGACGGCACTGGTCGCGGTGGACACGTCCGGCAGCGTGGACGACCAGGCCGTGCGTGCCCTCGTGGGCGAGGTGCAGGGCGTGTTGGGCGCCTACCCGCATGTGAAGGCCATCCTCTACTACGCGGACACGGAAGCCTACGGCCCCTACGACCTGCGCCCCGGCGACGCGATTCCCGCGCCCGTGGGTGGCGGCGGCACCGACTTCCGCCCCATCTTCGGGCTGGCCGACACGCACGAACCCGACGTGCTGATTTACCTGACGGACGGCTACGGGGACTTTCCCGAAAAAGCCCCCGGAATGCCGACCCTCTGGGTGGTGCCCCCCGGCGGGCTAGAGGACGAGGGCTTTCCCTTCGGGGACGTGCTGCGCCTGGGGGAATGAGGCCGCTTTCTGCCATCCGCCTTTTGCCTTCTGCCATCCGCCATCTGCGATATTGCCCCCATGACCTTCTCGGAACTCGACCCCCGGACCCTCACCGCCCTGGGTGTGGACCGGGCGCTGGAGGTGGCGGGCGCGGCGCGGACGACGGCGGACATGCTCGCGGGCCTGAGTGCGCACCCCGACAGCCGCGTGCGGGCACTCGCAGCGCGGCACCCGAACACGCCGCCAGAGGTGCTGGGCACGCTCGCCCCGATGTTCCCCCGCGAGGTGCTGGACAACCCCGGCCTCCCGCTGATGCGCCTGGCCCGGCCAGGGTTGCTGGGCGTGTTCCCGGCCGAGGGCGTCACGGCCCTGCTGGCCCTGCCGGACGTGCCGGGGTGGGTGCTGGACGGGGCGGCGCGGCACGAGGACTACGGCGTGCGGGCGGCGCTGGCGGCGCGACCCGACCTGAGCGCGCAGCGGGTGGAGGCGCTCGGGCAGGACGCCGGATGGCAGGTGCGCGAGGCGGTGGCGGGCCGCGCCGACCTCCCCGAGCCTCTGGTGCGCCAGCTCGCCGCCGACGACGACTACGACGTGCGCAAGGCCGTCGCCGCCCGCACCGACCTGCCCGGCGACGTGCTGCGGACGCTGGCAGGTGACGCGCACGGCACAGTCCGGGCCAGCGTGGCGCGGCGGCTCGACCTGCCGCTGGACTGCATGCTCACCCTGGCCGCCGACGGGGACGCGGACGTGCTGGCGACCCTGGCGCGGCGGGTGGACCTGCCCCGCAATGTGCGCGAGTGGCTGGCCGCCCACGAGCAGCCGCCCGTGCGGAGCGCGGCCCTGCAAGCCTGGACCGTGCCCGCCACCTGGCTGGAGCAGGCCGAACATGACGCCGACCCCGAGGTCCGCGCGGCCCTGGCCCGCCGCCCCGACGCCCGCCCCGAACTGCTCGCCCGCCTGGCCCGCGACGAGTCGGAAACGGTGCGCCGCGCCCTGCTGGACCGCAACGACCTGCCGGAAGGCGCAGTGCTGGCCCTGGCCCGCGCCCCCGAGCAGGACATCCGCCTGCACGTCGCCAGCGCCGAGGGCCTCACGCCCGCCGTGCTGGACCTGCTGCTGACCGACCCCGACACCGCTGTCCGCACCATCCTCGCCGTGCGGCCCGACCTCGGCCCGGAGAGGCTGGCCCGCCTCGCCGCCGACCCGGAAGCAGAGGTGCGCCGCGCGGTCGCCTATGCCGCAGCGCCGGGGGAGGGAGTGGTGGCTGCCCTGGCCGCCGACCCGAACGCCGGGGTACGCCGCGCCGCCGCCCGCCAGCGTGACCTCCCGGCGAGTCTACTCCCGGCTCTCGCCACTGACCCCGACGAGGGCGTGCGGCTGGCGGTGGCCGGACGGGACGACCTGCCGGAAGAGTTGCGCGAACAGCTCCGCCACGACCCGGACGGGAGCGTGCGGGCGGAGGTGGCGGCCTCGGCCAGTTGGCGGATGCCCCCCGGCCCCGAACCTGCGAGCGTCAGGAAATGACTGACCTTCGGCTGCCCATCGGTGACTTCATCTTCTGCACCCGCGCGGTGATTGTCTGCCTGCGGGACGGTCATTTGCTGGTCAATGCCGAAAAAGACGTGGACTTCCTGTATCTGCCCGGCGGGGCCGTCACCATTGACGAGGCCACGCCCGAAAGTGCCGCCCGTGAATGGACCGAGGAAACAGGCCTCCCCGCCGGGCCGCTGCGTCTGGTGGGGGTGGTCGAGAACTTCTTTTCCCTCTCCGGCAGGCGCTGGCATGCCCTGGAGTTCTTCTACCAGATGGAGGCCCCGGCGGACTTGCCCCCAACCTCTTTCACGGTCAGGGACAATCCCAACGTCACCTGCCTCTGGCTCCCGCTGGCCGAGGTGCGGGAAAGGCGCGTCGTGCCGCTGCCGGTGCGCGACCTGCTGGACGTGCCCGCAGGCAGCGTGCGGCACATCGTCAACCGGGAGTGACGGGCCGCCCTCCGCCAAAAGGCCGACGCCCCGGCCTGCCCCACCCGGCAGACTGCCCCCATGACCGACATTCGCCTGCCCCTCGGTGGCCTCAAGTTCAGCGTGCGCGTCGCCATTCTCTGCGTGAGGGGTGAGCGGCTGCTGGCGAACACGGCGGAGGGGCTGGGCTTCTGGTTCCTGCCCGGCGGGGCGCTTTCAACGGACGAGGACATCACCACCTGCGCGGCCCGTGAATGGCTGGAGGAAACGGGCGTCCAGCCCGGACCGCTGCGGCTGGTGGGCGTGCTGGAGAACTTCTTCGGCCCGCCCCACAAGCGGCAGCATGAACTCGGCTTCTACTTCCGCATGGACGCGCCGCCCGAACTCCCGGACGGGCGCTTTACCGTGCTGGACAATGCCGACTATTTCTATGACTGGA
Organism: Deinococcus carri; assembly: GCF_039545055.1. Taxonomy (NCBI): domain Bacteria; kingdom Thermotogati; phylum Deinococcota; class Deinococci; order Deinococcales; family Deinococcaceae; genus Deinococcus; species Deinococcus carri. Next base: position 553,141 of record NZ_BAABRP010000001.1, on the reverse strand, counting down.
TTCCGCTGGCCGAGGTGGTGACCCGGCCCGTGTACCCGCTCGCCCTGACGCAGTTCCTGAGGACGGGAACGGGCGAGGTGCGGCACCTGGTGGAGCGGGGCTGAGGGTCCTCGCCTGGCCGCTCCCTCAAACCTTCGTTAGGTTGGCGAACTTCACCAGCAGTTTCTTGGTGCCCGCCGAGGCGAAATGCACCGTCACCTCCTGCCGTTCGCCCACGCCCGCCACCGCCAGCACCTGCCCCTCCCCGAACTTCGGGTGCGTGACCTTCTCGCCGCCCCGGTAGGCCATGCCTTCGGTCATGGGGCTGGTGTTCTTGACGGCGCTGGGGCGGGTGGGAACAGTCGGGCGGTAGTCCTTCCAGGTCTTCTGGCGGTAGTCGATGACCTGCCCGTAGGGGTCCACCGCGTCGAAGCCGCCCTCGATTTCCTCCAGAAACCGGCTGTCCTCGGTGGCGTTGGTCTTGCCGTACTGCATCCGGTTCTGCGCGGCCGTCAGGAACAGGCGCTCCATCGCGCGCGTGATGCCCACATAGAAGAGGCGGCGCTCCTCCTCGATGCCGCCCGGCTCGATCAGGGCATTGCGGCTGGGCAGCAGGCCCTCTTCGGTGCCCACGATGAACACCACCGGGAACTCCAGCCCCTTGGCGTTGTGCAGCGTCATCAGGGTCACGGCGTCTTCGGGCACGTCCTTGTTTTCCTGCTTGGCGCGCATGTCGTCCACGCTGGAAAGCAGCGCGGCGTCGTCGAGAAAGTCCCCGATGGTGCCCTCGTTCGTCTGCGACCATTCCTCGGCGGCGCTCACGAGTTCTTCGAGGTTCTCCATCCGCACCTGCCCCTCCTGGCCTTCCTGGCGCAGCAGGTCGAGGTAGCCGCTGGTTTCGATGACGAACCGCAGGAACTGCGCCGGTTCGTAGTTGTCGGCGGCCTCGCTCATGGCGTGCATCAGCCCGGCAAACTCGACCGGCTTCTGCGCGCCCCGGTCGAGGATGTTCAGCTCCTGGGCGTTGGCGCAGGCGGTCAGGATGGACGTGCCGTTCACCCGCGCCCACTCCATCAGCCGCTCCAGCGCCGTGTCCCCGATGCCGCGGCGGGGCCGCCCGATGATGCGGCGCAGGGCCACGTCGTCGTCGGGGTTGATGGCGAGGCGGGCATAGGCCAGCACGTCCTTGATCTCGCGCCGGTCATAGAAGCCCACGCCGCCGACGATCTTGGCCGGAATCTGCACGCGGCGCAGCGATTCTTCAATCACGCGGGACTGGGCGTTGGTGCGGTACAGCACGGCCATGTCCGCGAACTTCAGGCCCTCGCCGTGCAGGCGCGTCAGCCACTCCGCGACGAAATCGCCCTCCGCGCGGTGGTCGGTCGCGCGGTGGAACAGGACCGGGTGGCCGTCTTCCTTCACGGCCCTGAGGGTCTTGTCCAGACGCTCGGCGTTGTTTTCAATCAGCTTGTTGGCAATGGTCAGCACGCGGGCGCTGGAGCGGTAGTTGTGTTCCAGCATGTAGACTTTGGCGTCGGGGTAATCTTTTTGAAAGTCGAGGATGTTCTGGATGTCAGCACCGCGAAAGCGATATATCGACTGATCAGGGTCTCCCACCACAAGCAAGTTCCTGTCTCTACTTGCCAGCAGTCGCGTCAATTCATACTGGGCCTTGTTCGTGTCCTGATACTCGTCCACATGGATGAACTTCGCGCGGTCCTGCACGCGGTCAAGGACGGCGGGCACTTCCTTAAAGAGCCGCACGGTTTCGGTAATCAAATCCCCGAAATCAATTGCGTTTTGCCCCTTCTTGCGCGCCTCGTAGCGGCGGTAGACCTCGGCGGCGGCCTCGCGCGGCAGGCCGCTGATGAACGGCTCGGGGTTGCGGTCCAGGTCGGCGGGCGTCAGCAGGTTGCTCTTGGCGCGGTCGAGAATGCCGCGCAGCACGCGGGGATTGGTGTCTGGGCCGATGCCGGGAATGGACCCCATGATCTCCTTGAGGATGTCCATCTGGTCGTCGTCGTCGTAGATGACGAAGCCGCGCCTCAATCCGATGTGCTCGCCATACGCCCGCAGGATGCGGACGCCCGCGCTGTGGAAGGTACTCATCCACAGCCGGTCCGCCCCGCTGACGAGATGTTTGGCCCGCTCGCGCATCTCGGCGGCGGCCTTGTTGGTAAAGGTGACGGCCAGAATCTCGCCCGGGTCCACGCCGTAGTGCCCGATCAGGTGCGCGATGCGGTAGACCAGCGTGCGCGTCTTGCCGCTGCCCGCCCCCGCGATGACGAGAGCGGGGCCGGTGTAGTGGTCGGCCGCCTGCGCCTGGTTGGGGTTGAGCTGGGAAAGCAGGGAGGATTCGGGCAGGTCCGGCACAGAAGTCACCCAGGGAGTCTAGCAGGTGGGGTTATGTTGAGGACGTAACCCACACCTGTTGGGCAGACTGGGAGCATGAGCAGTGTTACCTTCGCATATGCGCCGCCTTCTCCCTCTGCTGCTCCTCGCGCCCCTCGCCAGTTGCAATCAACCCATGACCGTCGTTCAGATTGTCAGTGTGACGGTCAGCGCCGACGTTCTGGCAGCCTGCGGCGAGGTGAAGTGGAACGAGGCGGCCTTAGTCTGGGTCAGCGGCAACCCGGAGAAGGTCCTCAGGTATCTGCCCACGGACAGCTCTGCTGCGTCGTTTGTCCCCGTCGACCTGCAAGGCCGGGCCGCGCTCCTGCGGCAGGCTGGGCGGTACGAGCTGCTCAACACGACGCACGTCAACCTGGGCGGCCTGGATTCCACCTTCACCTGCATGAAGACCGGCCAGACGGTCCGGGCCAACGCCACTCTGAACAGCATCGGCAATTCCGCGCTGACCGTGCTGAACATCGAGGATGGGCAGCTCAAGGCAGAATGGCACGTGGCCCTGCCCCCGGCGTGATCTGCTGTCCCCCGCCCGGTGCCGCCTTTCGCCGCGCCTAACCCTGTTAGCCTCGCCGGATGAACCGCACGACGAAGATTGCCCTGGGCAGCGTGGTGGTGGCCGCCGTCGTGCTGGGCCTCAAGTTCCTGGCCTACCTGCTGACCGGAAGCGTGGCGCTGTACTCGGACGCGCTGGAAAGCATCATCAACGTGGCGGCGGCACTGACCGCCCTGATCGCCCTGCGGGTGGCGGCCCGCCCCGCCGACGCCAATCATCCCTACGGCCACAGCAAGGCGGAATACTTCAGCGCCGTGGCCGAGGGGGTGCTGATCGTGCTGGCGGCCGTCAGTATCGCGCGGGAGGCGATTCCGGCCCTGCAACACCCCCGCGCGGTGGACGCGGCCCCTGCCGGGCTGCTGGTGAACCTGGGCGCGGGGGTGCTGAACGCGCTGTGGGCCGGGGTGCTGCTGCGGGAAGGTCGGGCGGCGCGCTCCCCGGCGCTGCTGGCCGACGGCAAACACATCCTGACGGACGTGGTGACGAGCGTCGGCGTGCTGGTGGGGGTGCTGCTGGCGGGCCTCACCGGGCTGCACTGGCTGGACCCGCTGCTCGCGCTGCTGGTGGCGGTGAACATCCTCTGGAGCGGCTGGGGCCTGATGCGCGAGAGCGTGGGCGGCCTGATGGATGCGGGGGTGGATCCGGTGACCGAGATCCGCATTCGCCAGGTGATGAGCGAACACGCCGAGGGCGCGCTGGAAATGCACGACCTCCGCACCCGGCACGCGGGCAGCATGACCTTTGTCGAGTTCCACCTCGTCGTGCCGGGCACCATGAGCGTGCAGGAGGCCCACGCCATCTGCGACCGCCTGGAAGACGCCATCCAGTCCGAACTGCCCGGCGCAAGCGTGACCATCCACGTCGAGCCGCAGGACAAGGCCAAGCATCACGGGGTGCTGGTGTTGTAGAGCGTTCAGCGTTCAGCTGTCAGCAGGGGTAGCCAGAGGGGGTGTGGTCATATAGAAAAAGTCGGGGAGACGGCCAGAATTGCTCTCCTGGCCGCCTTCCCGCCTTGCGGTCTTAGTGGGTGCTCTGGCTGGGGCGCTGGCTGTCGCCCATGCCTTCCTCGGGGGTGTAGGTCAGGCACTGCGCCATCTGGCCGCTCATGGCGACCTCGATCTGCCCGGCGTGGCACTCGTGCTGCTCGTTGTAACGGCAGCTGGTGGCGTCACAGCGCCCCACGATGCTGCTCTGCTGGTTGTTGCGGGTGTCGTTCATGGTGTGGCCTCCTGCGGGCAGCGTGCGCCGAAGCGGCAGAAGCAACCGTAACAGCACCCCCTAAATGAAGATTGGCCTACAAATCTGACTTCTCCGCTTGCCTTTCTTTGTCGCAGGGGTGTCATACGGATTCCGGCCCCAGCCGTTCTCCTTCGGGAAAACGCCGAAGGCTCACTCCATTCTGGAATCCGTCCTTTTCCTTCTCTGCTGCGCAGCTCTGCGAGTCCTTCCAGTCGGGTTTCCCAGTTATGGCATCACTGTTCAACCGGAATCCGTATCAGTTCATCAAGGTGCTGCGGATGCCCTGGGCGCAGGCCACCCGGTGCGCGACGGCCTGTGCGCCCAGGGTGCCCTGCTCGCGCAGGCCCGCCGCGACGACTTCCACTTCCGCCCAGTGGTGGCGCAGGGCAGCGCGGGCGCGCGCCTCCAGCACGGTCAGGTAGGCGTCCTGCACCTCGGCCTCCTCGGGCTGCGTGAGGGCCGATGCGAGCAGGGCACGGGCATCCCGGCTCCCTGCGCCTTCCGGCAGAGATACGCCCAGCAGCCGCGCCGCCGCCGCCCCAGCGAGGGCCACCAGCACCACTTCCTCCAGCAGCGCGCGGTTGGTGGCGAGCGCCTGGGGATGCAGCTGGGCCGCGAAGGCCACGCCACCTTCCAGGGTCACCTGCTCCAGTCGCAGCGGTGCTCGCGGGTGCAGGTGCGCCAGCACGGCCTCGGCGGCCAGCAGCAGCGAGCGGGTGCGGGGGTCGGTGTGGGTATGCGCCTGAGTGGCGGGAGCAGTGAAGGTTCTGGTCATAATCCCGAGTCCTGGACTCAGGATAGAGAAATCAAGCCGAGAAAACAGGACGGCTGCCCTGTTTGTCCAGGCAAGCAGGCCAGGCTCGGCGGCTACACCTCCAAGTCGCCCCTGGCCTTGCGGAAGCGGTCTTCCAGAAACCGCTGGTGGGTCAGCAGGTCCTGGCCGCCGGTCCGGGCCGTGTTCGCCAGGATGTCCTGCACGGCGTTCAGCAGAATATCGAGCTGTTCGCGCAGCAGGTCGCGGCCCGTCTTGCCGTCCTGAAGGGGCGCGGTCCCCGCGAGCGTGGGCGGCAGCTTGAGGTAGGCCTGGACAGCGGTGGGCGCGTACTCGTCACGCACGGCGCGGGCCAGATACGCGGCCTCGCTGCCCGATTGGCCCAGCCGGTCCAGGGCGGCCAGGGCCTCGCGGGTCCGCAGGTTCAGGGCGGCAAGCTGCGCGCGGGCCTCCCCCGGCAGACGCTCGTCGTGAAGAAACGTGCCGAAGAGGTCGGGGGCGGCAGGCGGGGGCGCGGGGGGCGGCGTTTCCAGCCTGGCCCTGGCCTGCCTGCGGGCCTCGCGGCGGGCTTCCCTGGTGGCCACCTTCCCGGCGCGGGAACCGAAATCGCCCACCGGCAACCCACCCGCCTGTTCGGGGAGGGACGGGAGGGAGGGCGGCGGGCCGAGGGGAGCGGCATTCTTTTCACCCATCCAGGCAAAAGCGGCGGTCAACAGCCAGATCATGCCCATCACGGCCAGCGGGATCAGCAGCCACCCGGCGTCCAGCGCCATGAAGAACACGCCCGCGACGAGGCCCACCAGCAGCGCGGGCCAGTGCGCCCGCCAGCGGTGAAAGGCCTGCGTGCCGAAAAACCCCAGCAGCATCCCCGCCGCCGGATGAACGACCCAGCCCGCCCCCAGCACCGCCAGCAGGACCAGCAGCCCCGCCGCCAGCGCCACCGGCTGCCACTCCCGGCCCCGCCGCCCGAAGATCACCGAGGCATAAAAGGCCAGCGCCAGAGCGGCCAGCGGCTGCACCACCCAACCCAGCGCACCTAACACGGCCTCTTTCCCCCCGGTATTCCCTCAGACATGCCCCACGTTACGCTTCCCGGCCGGCCAGAGTTCCCCACAAAGCGAAGGGGGCCAGAGCATTTCGCCCCAGCCCCTGCTTTTTCATGAGTAAAAAGACCCCCAGGGCGGCCTGGGGGTCTCCTCGCTTCTCGCTTAGCTCGGCCCTGCGGGCGGCGATTACTTCCTGAAGCTCGGGTTCAGCACCTTCTTGCGCAGGCGGATGCTCTGCGGCGTCAGCTCCACCAGCTCGTCGTCCGCGATGTATTCCAGCGCGTCTTCGAGCGAGAGGCGCTTGGGCGGAACCAGGGTCAGGGCCTCGTCGGCCCCCGCCGAGCGGACGTTGGTGAGCTTCTTGTTCTTGCAGACGTTGACGTTCATGTCCTGCTCGCGGGCGTTCTCGCCCACAATCATGCCCACGTACACGTCCTGCCCGGCGTCGATGAAAAAGGAGCCGCGGTCTTGCAGCTTGAAGATGGAGTAGGCGAAGGCCACGCCGTCTTCCATGCTGACCAGCGAGCCGTTCTGGCGAGTCTTGAGTTCGCCGGCCCAGGGCGCGTAGCCGTCGAAGATGTGGCTCATGATGCCCTCGCCCTGCGTCATGGACAGGAACTGGGTGCGGAAGCCGAACAGGGCGCGGCTGGGAATCTTGAACTCCACGCGCACGCGGCTGCCCTGCGGCTCCATGTTCACCATCTGGCCCTTGCGCGCGCCCAGCACGCCGATCACGGTGCTGGAATGCTGCTCGGGCACGTCGATGACGAGGTGCTCGACCGGTTCGTGCTTGACGCCGTCGATCTCACGCACAATCACCTGGGGGCTGCCCACCTGCACCTCGTAGCCCTCGCGGCGCATGGTTTCCAGCAGGATGCTGAGGTGCAGCTCGCCGCGGCCCGACACGATGAACTCGTCCGGGCGGACTTCCTCGACCTTCAGCGACACGTTGGTCATCACCTCGCGCTTGAGGCGGTCGTTGAGGTGGCGGGAGGTGACGTACTTGCCCTCCTTGCCCGCGAAGGGGCTGGTGTTGGGCTGAAACAGCATGGAGACGGTCGGCTCGTCCACGGTGATGATGGGCAGCGCCTCGGGGTCGGCCAGATCGGCCACCGTTTCCCCGATCTGCGCGTCCTCGATGCCCGCGAGCGCCACGATGTCCCCGGCCCCGACCTCGTCCACCTCGATGCGGCGCAGGCCCAGGTGCGTGAAGGGCTGCACCACGCGGGTTTTGGTCATCGTGCCGTCCTTGTGGATCAGTTGCACGAACTCGCCCTTTTTCACCTTGCCGCGCTGCACCCGCCCCAGCACGATGCGGCCCAGGTACTCGGAGTAGTCCAGGTTGGTCACGAGCATCTGGAAGGGCGCGTCCAGGTCCACCTTGGGGGCGGGGATGTGTTCGAGCACCATGTCGAACAGCTCGTGCATGTCGTCCTGGGGGTTGTCCAGGTCGCGGAAGGCCTTGCCCTCACGCGCGATGGCGTACAGGATCGGGAAGTCGAGCTGATCGTCGTTCGCGCCCAGTTCGGCCATCAGGTCGAAGGTGAGGTTGACGACTTCCTCCGGGCGGGCGTCTTGGCGGTCGATCTTGTTAATCACCACGATGGGCTTGAGGCCCAGTTCGAGTGCCTTGCGCAGCACGAAGCGGGTCTGGGGCATGGGACCTTCGGCCGCGTCCACCAGCACCAGCGCGCCGTCCACCATGCCCAGCACGCGCTCCACCTCGCCGCCGAAGTCGGCGTGTCCGGGCGTGTCCACGATGTTGATCTTGACGCCCTTGTACTCCACGGCCGTGTTCTTGGCGAGAATGGTGATGCCACGCTCGCGTTCGAGGTCGTTGCTGTCCATCGCGCGCTCGGCGATTTCCTCGCCGTGCTTGAGTTCCAGCGTCTGCTTCAGCAGGCCGTCCACCAGCGTGGTCTTGCCGTGGTCGACGTGCGCGATGATGGCGATGTTGCGGTATTCCATATCTGCTCCCTTAACTTGGAGCGGTTAGCCTTCAGCCTTCAGCCTTTGGCCTTCTGCTCTCGTAGGCACGAAAAAGCCCGCCGCACGGCTCTTCTTCGGACCATCTCGTCGGAAGGGCTGGCGTGGGCGGGACACCCAAAAAAAGATTCTAACAGATGAGGCGGCCCCCGCGTCAGGGGCCTGTCACACTGCCGGAGCCGAGGCGGGCGGGTGGTTAGAAGCGCACGCTCGCCAGCACCTTGCTGAACAGGGCGCTGCTGGCGGCGTAGCGTTCGGGGGTATCGGTGATCTGGAAGGAGTAGAGGTTCCTGGCCCCGTTGCCGAACCAGATGCGCAGGCGCAGCTTGCCCTTGGGGTGGGTCAGGCTGTACTCGCGCTCGGTGCCGCCCACGCCGCCGTAGCGCGCGGCCTTGCTGCTGAGCTGGGTGAGGGTGCCGCCAGTCTGCTTGACCCCCGCCTCGAAGTTGCGGAACTCGGCGTTCACGTCGGCGGGCTTGCCGTTCTTGGGCATGAACAGCAGCCGGATCATGGCGGCGGGCGGCTGCTTGGAGGACACCAGGCTCACGCCACTCGCCCCGTCGTCGAACTTCACGCCGAGCCAGCCCTTGGGCAGGCTGACGGTAAAGGGCAGGCGGGCATCCTTGAAGGGCACCAGCGTCTGTGCGCCCGCGGTGCCGGACAGCGCACCGCCCAGCAGGGCCGCGCCGAGGGAAATGGGCAGGAAAGCCTTCATGACCCCTACCGTACCGCAGCGGGATGAGTCTGCCCCAACGCCGAGCATCAGCCCCACATCAGGCCAGCCCCTCAGCGCGCGACGACGGCCACGTATACCTGACCCACCCCCGCCGCCTGAAGCGCGTCCCGGCAGGCCTTTAAGGTACTGCCGGTGCTCATCACATCATCGACCAGCAGGACTGGGCCGGGGGGCAGACGCCGGGCGTCGGCCTGGAAGGCCCCGGCGAGGTTCGCCGTCCGCTCGTGGGCGTGCAGCCGGGCCTGCTGCGCGGTGGCGCGGGTGCGGCGCAGGGCCGGGACACAGGGCACCGCCAGGGCCGCCGCGACCGCCTGGGCCAGCAGCGCCGCCTGGTTGAACCCCCGTTCCCGCTCGCGCCGGGAATGCAGCGGCACGGGGACCACCGCTCCGACCTGCCACGCGGCTGGAACCCCGGCGGCCAGTGCCCCACCCAGCACTCCGGCCAGGTCACGCGCGCCGCCGAACTTCAGGGCATGCACCGCGCGCCGGGACACGCCCCGGTACGGCCCCAGCGTGACGAGGTGCGGGGCGGAACGGGCCGACAGGGGCGAGTGGGCCTCCAGGCGGGGGATCAGCCCGGCGCGGCAGGAGGCACACAGGCCCGCCTCCCGCCCGAGCTGCCGGTTGCAGCCGGGACAGCGGCGCGGCAGCAGCGCCCGCAACAGGTCGGGCACGGCGGGCACGCTAGACCTCCCCAGCCAGTGCGAGTTCGTCGACGAACAGGGGCGGCGTGGTCGCCTCCACACGCTGCCACACGTCCGCCAGGGCGTCGGGGTCGAGCAGGGGGGCGGCCAGCGACAGGCAGGTGAGGTGGTGGGCGCACACCAGCCGCACGCCCAGGTCGCCCAGCCGCGCCTGCTCGCTGGGGGTCAGCAGCGCGGCAAAGGCCGCCGGGTCGCCCAGGGCCGCGTGTCCGCCCTGGCGCAGCGCCGCGCGCAGAAAGGCCGCGACCTCGGCGGGGTTCAGCCAGAAGCCGAACATCAGTTCGTCCGACAGGGCCTCCAGCCGCTGAAACAGCCGGGGGTCCAGGCCCTCGCGGACCAGCCGCCGGGCGAGGTCCTGGCGTTCGAGCCGCCGCGCCGCGTACTCCGCGACACTCAGCCGCTCCCCCGGTGGCCGGACACGCCCACCCACCGCCGCGCGCAGGCGGTAGGCCAGGACATACCCCTGGAACTCCCGCAGCATCTCCCCCACGCCCTCCGCGCTCATCCCGCCATTCTAGAGGGCATGACCCCCAGGGCGGCGCTCCGAAAGGTTGTCGCAGGCTTTTATCTCAACCGGAGGCGAGGGCTTCCTTGGCCCGGAGTGAGGGGCCTGGCGGGTCACACGCCCCCTCACCCGTTGCTTCGCAACGCCCTCTCCCCCTGCGGGAGAGGGTCAAAAGAGCGAACACGTGAAGGCATCAGCGAATCGACTCTTCTCTGCCAGAGGCGTCCTGAACCCAGTTGAGATAAAAGCCTGCCTGAGGTTGTCGAACCTTGCTGGGCCGGACGAAGTGAGAAGCCGTGGTAAGGGCGGCGTGAAGTGGAGTTGCTGCCTAGGACACGCGGCAACGTAACAGAGCACCGCCCTAGGGGACGTTGCGCCGTTCGGCTGGGCGACGGGACAAAGGCCTCATGTTCGCCCCGTAGGCTGAGCGACGTAATGACAGTTCAGCCAGGCCGGGGCGAGGCACCCGTGGCCTGACTCCGCCCCCCCGCGCCAGGAGAGTGAAGAGGAATGCAGCTCCTCAGACAGGCCCATCCCTTCGAATACCGCGACCACCGGGGCGTGGACCGGCTCAGCACGGTGGACGTCTGGACCAACCCCAGCGGCGAGCGGGCCGTGCTGGTGCTGCGTGGCCTCCCTCACGGCGACGACGCGGAGGCCCAGGCCCGCCGGGCGCTGCTGGCCCTGACCCACGGCTGCCTCCCGTATCTGCTGCGCCCCGACGTGCGCCTGCATGTCCTGGTGCTGCGCCCGCAGGCGGAGGGAACGGTCAAGGCGCGGGCGCTGGTGCTGCCGCTCAGCGCCTGACGCCATCCCGCGCGCCAGCACAGCTTATTCCAGCACGTACTTCACGCCTTCCTCGAAGGCGACGCGGTGAACGTCCGCGCGGGGCAACACCAGGTTGCGCCGCCAGGGCACCCAGTCGGTCTGCCCGGTGGAGGAGCGCAGAAAGCCGTGCAGGCCGACTTCCACCGCCCGCGCCTCGCCCTGGAGCCAGGCGGTCAGAACGGCGCGCACCGCCTCCGGGTCGCGCAACGGCCCGGTCAGCCGGGCGGAGGGGACGGACGCACCCAGGTCGCCGTGCGGCGCATACAGGTCCACCGTGAAGCCCTCAGCGGCGCGCAGCACGCCCAGAGCCGCGTCGCGGGAAAGGGGGCGGGCAAAGGTGACGTGCAGGTCGAGGTCGAAGCCGCGCACCCCCTTGTCGGTGCGGGCAGAGGTGGGAGGGGTCGCCATAACAGGAGGGTAGCGCGCAGAAGGCGGGCGTCAAGCGGTGGAGGTGATACCGCCTCCGATGGAATCGTTCACGCCGTGATTCCATCCGGGCAGAGCGAGAAGGGGGAAAGTCGGGTCAGGGCCGGGAGAATGGCACCCCGTTGTACCGCCAGGGGACGGGCGACCCGGGGTCACTTCCCTCGACGGTCAGGGTATAGGTTTCCTTCCCCACTTCCCTGCGCGTCATGGTCACGTCGTTCCAGCCGCGGCGAAGTTGCACGTTGACCAGAAACGTCTGCTGCCAGGTGCCGGGGGCGTGCCAGGTCGTCCCGTACTTTCCGGTGCAGACCTTCCAGCCGCTGAGCCGCACGTCACGGTCCGAGTAGACCAGGAGGGGGTGAGGCTTATCCCAGTCCCAGCTCAGGCCCCCTTCCGGGGAGCGCCGCAGCGCGGGGAACGGCGGCACCGGCGAGAGCTGCGGCGCGAGGCTCCTGGGCGCGCTCGGAAACAGCAGCAGGTCGGCGGACCAGGAGACGCGGGCCGCCGCATCCGACGTGGCGAATGTTCCAGGCGCACAGGTTTCCTGTTCCGCGAACGTCGGGAGGGGCAGCAGCGCCTCCACCGCGGGCCGGGTATATGAGGGGACCACCTCGGCCATAACGCTGAAGTGCCCGTCCTCCCCGACCATCCCCACGGCCTGCTGCTCCAGGCGAATCTCAGCTGTTTGCCCGGCGGGCCAGTCTGACGCCGTGCCCGACAGGTTCAGGGCCTCGCCCAGAAAGCTCTGGCGCAGGGGGGGCAACTCGGTCGTCGTGGGCCGCGGCGACTGCTGACAGCCCACCAGGCCGAGGGCCGCGATGCCCAGCATCAACACACGCTTCATGCCCGCACGTTAACAGGTGGGAACGGCGGGCAGGGCAGAATTTGCGGTGTCTTTTCCTTCCTAGCGCCCCAGCCCCTCGCCCCAGGCCACCTCTGCCGCCCACTCCGGATGGTCGATCAGGGGATTGCGGTTGCCCTGGCGGGCGAAGATGGCCGCGTTGCGGTGCCGCTCCCAGTCGGCGGGCGGGTCGGCCGCGTGCCAGGCGAGCAGGGTTTGCAGGTGCCGCTCGCCGTACTGCCGGACCACGCCGGGATAACGCAGCAGGAAATAGAGGGTGGCGCGGGACGCCGCCCCCTTGCCGTGCGCGGGTTCGAACTCGCCGGGGTCGCGCCGCCCGCAGTCGCTGCGCAGGGCCTCCCCGTAGTCGGGGAAGTCGAAGTAGGGCGTGTTGCCCCGGAAGGAATTGCACCCCGGCTCGCAGGCGAAGAGGTGGTGCAGGTCGCCGCGCATCGGCTCGCGCTTGCCGAACCACGACTGCGGCACCACGTGTTCGCAGTTGTACAGGAGCGCCTCTTCGAGCGCCTCCACGCTGAGGCTCTCGCGGGCGGCGAGGGCAGTGCGGCGTTCCTGCGCGGCGCGGTCGGCAGCGATCAGTTCCTGCGGGGTGTGTTCGCGGGCCGAATAGAGGCTGCGCAGCTTCCCGTCCGGCCAAAGGTCCACCCAGGGGTACAGCTCGTCCGCCGGGTCGTAGCCGGGCGTGCGGACATGGGTGCGCGTCACGAGTTCCGACAGGGCCAGGAAGCGGGCCTGCGGGGTGCCGCCTTCCGGGAGGCCCGCGTAGTAGGCCGCCGCGTGTTCGGCATCCTGCGGGTCGAGGTAGGGCCGGACAGGTGGCGGAACCGGGACAGGGGGTCCCGCCTCTCCCCCACCCACCCGCAGCCGCAGGGTCACGGGCAGGCTCGCTACGCCGTCCGCACCCACAGTGACAGCGCCCAGGTCCAGCACGCGGGCGGCCTCGGCCCCACTCCGTATTTCGGGCGTGCCCACCACGGGCGGGCGGTTGGCGGCCAGCACCTCCGCGACCAGGGCATTTCCGGCAGCATCCGGCCTGGCGCGCAGGTCCTCCACGATGCGGCTGATGCGCACACCCTCGTTGGCGAGCCAGTCGATCAGGGTGTCGGGGTCGCCGGGCTGGAGGGGCTGTCCGTCACGGCGCAGGGTGCGGCCCTGGGCGTCGGTGCGGGGCACACCGCTGTGGTGCAGCGCCACCACCTCCCAGGTGTCGTTGAACACGGGGCTGCCGCTGGAGCCGGGCGCGGTGTCCGTCTCGTAATGCAGGAAGTCGGGCAGCAGGTCCACCAGCCGGTTCTCGCGCAGCGCCACCTGCTTCGGCTCGCCGCTGGGGTGCTGGATGATGCTCAGGGCCTCGCCCACCAGCACCTTGCCAGTGGTGCCGAAGAGGGGCAGCCAGCCGAAGGCGGAGGTGTCGCCCCGCACCGCCACCAGCGAGTAGTCCAGCGGCGCGGAGGTCAGAAAGAGGGCGTCGGGGTCGAGGCTGAGCGTCACCCGGTCGCGCAGGGTGCCGTCGGCCCGCAGCTCGTAGTTGAATTCGATGACGGACGTGCGCGCGGCACCCGCGTCCTCCAGCACGTGATGGTTCGTCAGGATGGTGTGGGGACCGCACAGCCAGCCGGTGCCGTAGCCCAGGGTGCGCCCCCGCCCGTCTTTCAGCACGATGCGTCCGACCGCCCGCGAGGCCGACCGCGCCAGGTCCAGGTACGCCACCCCCAAGAGGTCGTTCGCGCCGATGACGCGCTCTAGCGGGAGCCGGGTGTCCTCGGGGAGGCGGGCGGCGACGGTCAGGGCATCCGCCTGCCCCTCGGTGATGGCCCGCGCATCGGCCAGGGGCACACCCAGACGGGTCAGGCGGGCCTCCACCCGCGCCTGCGAGTCGGCAGCAAGTGGTCCCCCCGCGTCCAGCCGGGCCTGGCACTGCCCCCGCTCCGGGTCGCGGCGGACGAAGCGGGCCTGCGTCTGTGCCAGCACCTCACGCGGAATGTCCATGCGTCAGGCTAACGGGCCAGGGTGAGGAGGGTAACGGCGGAAAGCTTTAGTCACGTCCACCCGGTGGCCCAGCCAGGCAGCGGGACTGCCCGCACCCCCCGCGGGAGCCAACACCAGCGCCCGTTCGTGTGGAACAAACTACAGAAAAAAGGGCCAGGCAACGTAGCCCGACCCTTTGAAAGCAAGTAAAGTAGGCGCAACCGGGGCGGCGAGAGGGCTTATCTCAGGGCTTGAATAAGGGCCGCCAGGCCACTGAGAACCGCACCGAGCGCCACGAGAATCGCGGCAATTTCAGCAGGCTTCAGTGGCTTCCGGCGGGGTTTTTTGGTACGCTTACGATGGTTAGTCTCCACGTACCACCCCCTTTCCGAAGCGCCCGGAGTCACGATCCGGGCGCTTCCACGCTCCGTTCGTTGTTCCCCCTCGCTCTCCCCGGTTGTCATGCGCCCCGTCCCTTACGGGACACCCTGATTCTAGCCCCATCCGGCGTGCCCCAGCATGGTTCCAGGGCACGCCAGATGGGGCTACCGCACCGGCACGCCCAGCACCTCGCGCCCGCCCAGGTAGGGCCGCAGCGCCTCCGGCACCCGGATGGTTCCGTCGGCCTGCTGGTGGTTTTCGAGGAGGGGCACCAGGATGCGCGGGGCGGCGATGCCCGTGTTGTTGAGGGTGTGGGCGTAGACCAGTTTGCCCCCCTCGTCGCGGTAGCGCAGGCCGGTGCGGCGGGCCTGCCAGTCGCCCAGGTAGGAGCAGGAGTGTGTCTCGCGGTAGACCTGTTCGCTGGGCACCCAGGTTTCGATGTCGTACATCAGCACCTTGCCCGCGCCCATGTCGCCGGTGCAGTTCTGGACCACGCGGTAGGGCAGCTCCAGCGCCCGCAGCAGCGCCTCAGCGTTCTCCAGAATCACGCCGAACCAGCGCAGCGCCTCGGCCTCGTCGGCGTGGGTCAGCACGTACTGCTCGACCTTGCGGAACTCGTGGACGCGGATGAGGCCCCGCACGTCCCGCCCCGCCGACCCCGCCTCGCTGCGGAAGGCGGCGCTGATGGCGGCGTAGGCCAGCGGCAACTGGTCGCTCTGGAGCTGCTCGCCCGCGTACAGGCTGTTGACCGGAACCTCGGCCGTGCCCGCCAGCATCAGCTCGTCGCCCTCGATCTTGTAGACCTGATCCTCGCCGCCGGGAAAGTGACCCGAGGCGACCAGGGTTTCGGGGCGCACCAGCGCGGTGGTGCTCAGCGGCGTGAGGCCGCGCCCGCGCAGAAAGTCCATCGTGAACATCAGCACGGCCATCTCCAGCAGCACCGCGTCGCCCTTGAGCAGGTAGGAGCGGCTGCCCGAAACGCGCGCCACACGCTCGGGGTCGGCCCAGCCCTGGCGTTCGAGGAGTTCCACATGGTCGAGGGGCGGGAAGGAAAACTCGGGCAGCTTCCCCTCGCGGCGCAGTTCGACGTTCTCGGAGTCGTCCTGGCCGACCGGCACGCTGGGGTGCGGGATGTTGGGCACGCGCAGCAGCAGTTGCCGGAGCTGGTCCTCGTGGGCACGGAGTTGCGGCTCCAGGCCCTTGAGTTCCTCGGCCAGGTCCTTGCCCTTCTGGAGCAGGTGGGGGCGTTCCTCGGGGGTGGCCTTCGGGACCAGCTTCGCGTTCGCGTTGCGCTCGGTCTGCATCGCCTCCACGCGCTGCTTGAGGGCCACCAGCTCGCGGTCGAGGCGCAGCAGCTCGTCGAGGTCGAGATTCACGCCCTTGACCTCGATGGCGTGCTTCACGGACCCCGCGTTCTCACGGATAAATTTGAGGTCGAGCATCACAGCCTCCAGAGACGGTCAGCCGTCTGCAAGAAAAGCGAGGGGCCGCCCCTGAGCTTCAGGCCAGCCATCAGTCGGCCTCCACCGTGCGGGGCACGCGCACAAAGCCGCCTTGCATCTCGGGGGCGAGGGCAGCGACGACGGCGGGGGTAAACGCCTCGCCGGGCAGGTCGTCCCGCAGCACGTTCACGAGGTCCACCGGGCGCTGCATCTCCTCCACGCCCTCCGTGTCCACGGCGCTGAGCTGCTCGAAGTAGCCCAGGATGCTGTTGAGGTCCGAGCGCATGGCCTCCCGCTCCTCCGGGGTAAGTTCCAGCCGCGCGAGGCGCGCGAGATGTTCGACCTGGGCCTCGTCGATCATGACGGGATTCATCATGAAAGGGAGTATACGGGTGGCCTGAAGGCAGACTCATACACGGTCAGCGGCGGCGGGAGACGCTGGGGCATGACTTCCAGACTGTTGCTGACGCTGGCCCTGACCTGGGGCAGCCTGGCCGGTGCCATCGGTGTGAACGACATCCCGGCCCTGCCCCCCGGTGCGGCGACGCCCGCCCCCGCTCCCGCACCGGCCCTGCCTGCCCCCGCACCCGTGACACCCACCGCACCCGTCACCCCGCCCACCACCGTCCCCAGCACCACTCCCAGCCCCGCCCCCTCCAGCCTGCCCGTCGGTCCCGCGCTGGGACAGGCGCACCAGGCGGCCCTGCGCGGCCCCGCCACGCTGACCAGGGGAACGACGGGCGAATGGACGCTGCAACTCACCAACACCGGGCAGACGCCGATTCACCTCGAACACGGCGCATGTGATCTGAAGTTCGAGGTATTGAACGCCGCCGGAAACATCGTGCGGCCCGTGGTGAACAACACCGTCTGCACCATGCAACTGGTGATCACCGACGTGGCTCCGGGCGAGACGGGGAACGTGCTGACCCTGCGCTGGGACGGCAAGGACGCGAGCGGCAACCCGCTGCCCGCGGGCACCTATACGCTGCGCGCGGCCTTCTGGGACCGTCAGGTCAGCATCCGGCCCCCTGCCGTGCAGGTCACGCTGCGCTGACCCCCGGCGGCAGACAGGCCCTCCTCTGTCCGGCGGTGAGGGGGCGCTTTTGTGGTCCCAGGGCGGCGCTCCGTTCCGTTGCCGCGAGTCCTGGGCGGCCACTCCACTGCGCGCCACCCTCATCACGGTTTCTCATACTGATTCCGATTGAAGGGTGTTGAAAACACCCGGAAATCCGACCAGAGGGAGAAGGAACAAGGGCGGATTTCGGGAGATGGATGAACAGGCGGTGCCCTCCCGACTGTTCAGGAATTGGACGGAATCCGTATCACTCCGTTCGGCTCAGAAAGGTTGCCGAACCTTTCTGAGCGCCGCCCTAGCGTGCAACCTCTCACCCACGCGGCGCGTACTGTGGGACATGAGCGCCGACAAGCCCAGCTCCCCCAAATCTGGTCCCCTCACGCCGCCCGACTCGCTGCTGCACGCGCCCGAGGCCGTCCCCGCCGTCCCCGCGCAGGACGCGCCGGATATGGTGCCCCTCTCGGAGGAGGACCGCGCGCGGCTGGACACGCTGGCCCGCGCCTTCGTGGAGGACGTGCTGCACGCGGGAACACACAGCCCCGAGTTCAAGCGCAAGCTGGACGCCGTGCATAACCTGGGCGTGCCCGAGCAGCGCGCGGCGGCGCAGGTGTCGAGCCGGATGCTGGAGCGCCCGCTGCGGACGACCAGAGCCGGGGCACTGGCCGAGGGCAGCGACATCCTGAAGGGCCTGACCGACCTGCGCCGCACGGTGGAGGACCTCGACCCCAGCCGCACGCCGACCGTGCGCGGCTTTTTCGGCAAGTTGCCGGGGGGCCGCAAGGCGCAGAACGCTTTGGACCGCTACCAGAGCGCCCAGAGCCACCTGAACGCCATCCTGGAGACGCTCTACCGCTCCCAGGACGAGTTGCGGCGCGACAACGCCAGCATCGAGACGGAAAAGGTCCACCTCTGGGAGACGATGCAGAAGCTGCGGCAGTATGCCCACGTCGGCAAGGCGGTGGACGACGCGCTGACGGGGCGGCTCGCCACACTGGAACAGAGCGACCCCGAAAAGGCCCGCCTCGTCCGCGAGGAACTCCTCTTTGCCGTGCGCCAGCGCGTGACCGACCTGCTGACGCAACTGGCAGTGGGGATTCAGGGCTACCTCGCGCTGGACCTGGTGCGGCGCAACAACCTCGAACTGATCAAGGGCGTGGACCGGGCCACCACCACCACCGTCAGCGCGCTGCGAACCGCCATCATGGTCGCACAGGCCCTCGGCACCCAGCAGGCGGTGCTGGGACAGGTCACCGCGCTCAACGACACGACCGGGCGCATGATCGGTTCGACCGCCAGCCTGCTGCGCCAGCAGTCCACCGAGATCCAGAAGCAGGCGGGCAGCGCGACGGTGGACCCGCAGGTTATCCAGGCCGCCTTCCGCGAGGTGTACGGCGCGCTCGACGCCATCAGCACCTACCGCACCCAGGCCCTCGACCGCTTCAGGGACACCATTCAGGTCCTCGACCGTGAGGTGGGTCACGCCCAGACGTACCTCGACCGCGAGCGGCAAAGCGCCTCGCGCGAGGTGGCGCAGGGGCTGAACGTGACGGAAAAGGGGGACCTGAAGCTTTGAACCGCCGGGCCGCCCTGCTGCACGCCCTCGCCGACCGGCTGGAGGCCCAACCTGCCCGCCCGATGCTGCGCGTGGCCGTCGACGGTGTGGACGGCGCAGGCAAGACGACCTTTGCCGACGAACTCGCGGAGGTGCTGTGGGCGCGGGGGCGGACGGTCATCCGCGCGTCCGTGGACGGCTTTCATGCGCCCCGAGCCGTGCGCTACCGGCGGGGCCGCACCTCGCCGGAAGGCTTCTACCGCGATTCCTACGATTATCCGGGCCTGCGGGCGGCGCTGCTGGACCCGCTGGGGCCGGGTGGCTCGCGGCGCTACCGGACGGCCATCTTCGACCACACCGCCGACGCCCCGCTGGAGACCCCGGAGCAGACCGCCGCAGAAGGCAGCCTCCTGCTTCTCGACGGGCTGTTTCTGCACCGCCCGGAACTGCGGGACGTGTGGGACGACTCCATTTTCCTGCAGGTGGACTTCGAGATTTCCGTGCCCCGTGGGGCGGCGCGGGGGCCGGGCTACGGTTCCCCCGACCCGCGTGCAGAGTCCAACCGCCGCTACGTGGAGGGGAATCGCCTGTACTTCCGCGAGGCGCAGCCGTGGGAACACGCGGGCGTGGTGGTGGACCAGGGCGACCTGGATGCGCCGTTCGTGGTCCGGGCCGCGACCTTAACCTGAATAGAGCAGGGCATGAGCGCCCCGCCAACAGGCCATGAAGCGCATCCGGCTGGCAGCGTCCGGCAGGGGCGACGACAATCGGGGCGAGGTTCCCCATGCCCAAAGGCCGCTTTCTCGACCGCCGGGACGCCGGACGGCAGCTCGCATCCCGGCTCCTTGCCCTGCACGCCTGGCCCGACACCACCGTGCTGGCCCTCCCGCGCGGCGGCGTACCCGTCGCCTGCGAGGTGGCCATGGCCCTCGGCGCACCCCTGGACGTGTTCCTGGTCCGCAAGCTCGGCGTGCCGGGGTACGAGGAGGTGGCGATGGGGGCCATCGCCTCGGGCGGCGTGCGCGTCCTGAACGAGGATGTGGTGCGCCGCGCAGGGGTATCGCCCCAGGCCATCGCCGCCGTTGAGGAGCGCGAACAGGCCGAACTCGCCCGCCGCGAACGCGCCTACCGCGAGGGGCGCACGCCCGCCCTCATCCAGGGCCGCACGGTGCTGCTGGTGGACGACGGCATCGCCACCGGAGCGACATTGCGGGCGGGACTGAAGGCGCTGCGCACCCTCTCCCCCACCCGCGTGGTGGTCGCCGTGCCGGTCGCCCCGCCCGAGGTCTGCCGCGCGCTGCGCTCGGAGGCCGACGAGGTGGTGTGCCTCCTCACCCCGCCGGACTTCGTGGCGGTGGGCCAGTTCTACCGCGACTTTCACCAGACCAGCGACGAGGAGGTGCGCGAGGCACTGACGCGCGCCGCCTCACCTTCAGAGAAGGAGTGAAACCATGACCCAGCGTACCCACCCCGAAGCTGCCCTTCTTCAGGCCCTGCGTGAGGCGGCCCGCCCCCTGACCGGGGCATCGAGCGACTACGACGAACTGCTGGACCGCATCGGGGACGCACGCTTCGTGCTGATCGGCGAGGCCTCGCACGGCACCCACGAGTTCTACCGCGAGCGGGCACGGCTGACCCGGCGGCTGATCGAGGAAAAGGGCTTCACGGCGGTCGCAGTGGAGGCCGACTGGCCCGACGCCTACCGCGTGAACCGCTACGTGCGCGGCCAGGGCGAGGACGAGAGTGCCCTGGAAGCCTTGCGCGATTTCCAGCGCTTCCCGAAGTGGATGTGGCGCAACGAGGACGTGCAGGGGTTCGTGGAGTGGCTGCGCGACCACAACGAGCGGCATCCGGACGCCCCGGCGGGGTTCTACGGCGTGGACCTCTACAGCCTGCACCGCTCGATGAACGCGGTGGTCGAGTATCTGGAAGAGGTGGACCCGGAGGCAGCGCAGCGGGCCAGGAAGCGCTACGCCTGCTTCGACCAGTTCGGGGAAAACCCGCAGGCCTACGGCTACGCCACCGAATACGGCCGCCGGGAACCCTGCGAGGACGCCGCCGTGCAGCAGCTCCTCGAACTCCAGCGGCGCGAGGCGGAATTGAGCCAGGGGCCGCTGGGCGAGGACGAACGCTTCTACGCCGAGCAGAACGCGCGCCTGGCGAAGAACGCCGAGAATTACTACCGGTCGATGTTCCGGGGCCGCGACGAGTCCTGGAATATCCGCGATTCTCATATGGCCGAGACGCTCGAAGCTCTGGCCGGGCACGGCGAGAGCCAGGGCCGCCCGCAGAAAATCGTGGTCTGGGAACACAACTCGCACCTGGGGGACGCCCGCGCCAGCGAGATGGGCTGGCTGCGCGGCGAACTCAATGTGGGGCAGCTCGTGCGCGAGCGCTGGCCGGAGGAGACGTTCATCATCGGCCAGAGCACACACCACGGCACTGTCACCGCCTCGGACGACTGGGACGAACCCGCCCGCACCAAGCGCGTGCGCCCCGGCCTCCCCGGCAGCGTCGAGGACCTGTTGCACGAGGTCGGAGGGGGTGACTTCTGGCTCGACCTGCGAGGGCAGAACGCCGGGACGGATGGCCTGCGCGACGAGCGTCTGCAACGCTTCATCGGCGTCATCTACCGCCCGGAAACCGAGCGCTGGAGCCACTACGTCCACACCCGCCTGAGCGACATGTACGACGCCCTGCTCTACTTCGACGAGACGAGCGCGGTGGTGCCGCTGGACGGAACGGCGGGGAATGAGCAGGAGGGAGAGGTGCCCGACACCTTCCCGACGGGGGAGTGAGGCTCTTTCACACCCTCAGAGCCTGTTTTAAAAGTTTGGCGGATGCCCTCATTTCGCCGTAGAACACGAGCTTTTTGCTCTTCCTTGTGGGGGAGGCTGGGACTGGTACAACTCCGCAGGAGAGGGGGGAACGGGCAGGCCCTCCCAACGCACTCCGCCTGTAATGGGGACCCTTTTAAAACACACCCTCAGGGACGAGGCCCGCCGTTCCAGAGCGTCTTGAGTTTCCCGGTGACGAGGTTGATGGTCGGTCCCTGTCCCCTATCGTCCCGCAGGGCCAGATGCACGTCGTTCCCGTAGAAGACCCATTTGGGCTGATAACCCCAGCTCAGGAAAGGGCCGTCCATGGAGCCACAGGCGCGGCAGTCGGCAGCGTTCGGCACCACCTCCGCGAAGTTCAGGTCCGCCGTGACCCGCCCCTGAAGGTCGTAGATCACCACGGCGTGACGGGGGCGGCCATAGCCAGCGTGGTTGTCCAGGGTGACCACCTGCCCGCGGGGGCTGAGGTACACGCGGGCGGGGGTATTGACCAGCCGCCGTTTCCAGAGGGTCTTGAGGGTACCATCCGGCTGAAGCTGCACAAGTTCGCCCCAGCTTTCCCGCGCCGAGGCCCGGCTCTCGTCCACACCGCGCGGCAGCAGCTTGAACCCGTAGGAGCCATAGTCCGACCCGACCAGCAGCGGCCGGGGGGCGAGGTAAGAGTTCGCCTGCGCCTGGGTGGGTACCGCAGCCAGCAGCCCGGCCAGCACGCTCATGAGGGGACGCATTCCTCAGGATAGCCGGGACGCGCTGACCCCCCGCTTACCCCCCCCGCGCCTCCACCTCGGCCTGTTTCTCGCCCCAGGCTTCCATCTTTGCCGTGAGTTGCGCTTCGAGGTCATGCGCCGCCTGGCCCAGCGTCACGAAATCGGCGTCGGGCGCGGCGCTGGCGAGGGCCACCTGGGCGTCCATGAGTTCGGCCTCCAGGCGGGCAATGTCGGCCTCGATGGCCTCCACCTCGCGCTTGAGATGCCACAGGCCCTTGCCCTTGGGGGCGGCGGGTTTCGGGGCAGGTTTGGCCTCGGCCTTCACCTCTTCCGGCGGCGCGGGGCGGTGTTTGGCCTTGTAGTCCTCCCAGCCGGGATACTCGTAGAACTGGCCGTCCTCGATCAGCCAGATGCGGTCGGCCAGGCCCTCGATAAAGGCGCGGTCGTGGCTGACCATCAGCAGGGTGCCGGTGTAGTGACCCAGCGCGTCTTCCAGCGCCTCCACCATCTCCATGTCGAGGTGGTTGGTCGGCTCGTCCAGCACCAGCAGGTTGTGATCCTCCTGCGCGAGCTTGAGCAGCGCGAGGCGGGCGCGCTCGCCGCCCGAGAGGATGCGGGCGGGCTTGTCGTGCTGGTCGAAGGGGAACATGAAGGTGCCCAGCAGGGTGTGGGCCTCGTGGTCCTTCTGCACGTACTCGCGCGCCACGTCGTAGAGGGTTTCAGCGGGGTCCACGCCACGCAGGGCCTGGTCGTAGTAGCCCACGCTGACGCGCGCCCCGGTGAGCACGCGGGCGCGGGGGTCATCGCTGGGAATCAGGCCCAGCAGGGCACGCAGCAGCGTGGTCTTCCCCGCCCCGTTGCGCCCGATGATCGCCACCCGGTCGCCCCGGCGCAGTTGCACGTTCACGTCACGGAAGAGGGTCCGCCCGGCGAGCGTCTTGGTGAGGTGCCGGGCGTCCAGCACCACGTCGCCGCTCTCGGGGGCATGGAAGGTGATACGGGTGGTGCGTTCCTCGGGTGGGGGGGCGGCGGTCGCGCGGGCCTGCATCCGGTCCACGCGGGCCTGCATGGCCTTGGCCCGGCGGGCGAGCTTGCTCATGCCCAGGCCCCAGACCTTCATGCGGTCGGCGCTGGCTTGCAGGCTGGCAATTTGCTTGGCGTCCTGCTCGGCACGGGCGGCCTGCTGTTCGAGTTCGGCGTCGAGCGTCTCGCGGAAGGTGGTGTAGCCGCCCTTGTAGACGCTCAGGCCGCCTCCGCGCAGGTAGGCCGTCTCGTTCGTCACGGCGTCCAGAAAGGCGCGGTCGTGGCTGATGACCAGCACCGCGCCGGGATAGCGGCTCAGGAAGCCTTCCAGCCACTCCACCATCACGATGTCGAGGTGGTTGGTCGGCTCGTCGAGCAGCAGCACGTCAGGGTTCTCGACGAGCAGCGCGGCCAGGCCCAGGCGGGTGCGCTCGCCGCCCGAGAGGCCCGCGACAGGGTCCTGCTCGCGGCCCCGGAAGCCGAAGGCCAGCGTCACGGCCTCCTTGCGGCTGCGGCGCTCGAAGCCGCCGCGGCGCACGTAGTGTTCCAGCACTTCCTCGTGGTGCAGCACGCTCTCGGGGGTGCCGCTGCCCATCGCCTCGGCCGCCGCCGCGAGTTCGGCCTCCAGCGCGTCGAGGTCGTGGAAGGCGGCGTCCAGCACGCTGTCCACGGTCGCACCTGCGGGGAAGGTGGGGTCCTGCCTCAGCGCGCGGGCACGGACACCGGGGGCGCGGCGCACCGTTCCGCCGTCCGGCAGCACCTCGCCGGTCAGCAGCCCCAGCAGCGTACTCTTGCCTGCCCCGTTGCGGCCGACCAGCCCGACACGGTCGCCGGGTTGCACGGCAAAGGTGAGGTCCGACAGGACGGTGAGCGGTCCGTACTCCTTGGTAACGTCCTGAACGGCGACAAGCACGCCCCGCAGTATACGTTCTGCCCGCCTTCTCCCACGACAGGGCCAGCTCATTTTGTAGACTGGGGGGGATGAGAGCCGACGCCCGCTTCCCCGCGCTCCCCCTGCGTCCGGCTCTCGCGGCCCTGCTGCTGGGTTCGGGCCTGCTGGCCGGGGCACAGGGCGCACCGCTCACCGTGCAGCAGGCTCTGGGCCGGGTGGAGGTGCAGGACAGCAGCGGCACGTGGCGGGCGGTGAGTGGCAGCACGCCGGTCCGGCTGGGCCTGCGCACGGCCAGCGGGACGCCGGGGGGACGCGCGTGGCTGGCGAGTACGGCGGGGGGCCGGTCGGGAACCCTGCTGGTCGGCCCCGGATCGCAACTGCGGGTCAGCCAGGGCGAGGCGGACCTGCGGGGCGGCCAGTTTCTGCTGGGAGGGCCGGTCGGGGTGCATGTCCTGGGCAACCACCTGGTGCTGGAGCGGGGGGCGCAGGCGCGGGTGGACCTGGCGGACGGGACGCGGCGGGTGGCCCTGCTAGGGGGCAGCGCCCGCCTCGCGCTGGGATCGCGGGTCGTGCGGCTGGGGGCCGGGCAGCAGGTGGCGCTGAAAACCGGGCAGGTCACGCCCTTTGCCGAGACGGACCCGTGGTACGCCGCAGCGTTTACCGGGCCGGGCAGTGCGACGGTGCAGGCCACGCGCGGCCCGGTGTATGTCGCCAGCGGGGGAACCCGCAAGATCGCCGGGGTGGGCGAGGTGCTGCAAACCGGCGAGCGGCTGACCACCGGGGGCGGGGCCTGGGCGGAGGTCGGCTTTTCCGGCGGCGGGTATCTGCGGCTCCAGGCCCAGAGCGAGCTGACCGTGCGCGGCAACGAACGCACCGCCCGCGGCCCGGAAACCACCCTGCAACTCACGCGCGGCAGCGCCTGGAACGTGGTGTCCAGCACCCAGGCGGCCCCGGCCAGCCCCGCCATCGGCAGCACGGCCGCGCGGGGCAGCGTGTTCCAGGTGGAGGCGGGGCGGCTGGTGCGGGTCTTCGGCGGGCAGACGGGGACGGCGGGAGCCGTGCTGGCCGGCACGCCCGGCCCTTCCAACCCGGCTCTCGACGCCGAGCGCGCGCAGCCCCTCACCCTGGTGGTGGACCCGGTGACGCTCCCCCTGCGCGACCTGACCCTGAGCGCGGTCAGCCTGCCCGCCGCCCGCGTGACGGCCCAGATGGGACGGCGCAGCTTCCCGCTGACCTCCCTGGGGGGCGGACGCTTCCGGCTGGACACGGCCCCCGGACTGACCGAGGGTCCCCACACCGTCGTGGTGCGGGCCGAGTGGCGCGGCCAGGTGCGCACGCGGACGCTGCGGGTGACGCTGGACCGCACGCCACCCGTGCTGTCGGACCTGGGGGCCGAACAGGCCGGGAGCCTGCTGACCGTCAGCGGGACCGTGCGGGACGAGGAGGCCGGGACGGACCGGGCTTCCGTCGGCGTGACCGTGGACCTGGGCGGCGAGAGCTTCAGCCGCACCGTGGCGCTGACGGGGGGCAGCGGCACCTTCCAGTTTCCCCTGCCCGCCCCCGCTCCCGGCACGCCCGTGCGCCTGACGGTGCGGGACGCCGCGGGAAACGAGGCCCATGCGGTCCTCCCCTGAGCGGCTCACGCGCTACACGGTTCCGGCGGCGGCGCTGCTCGCGGTGGGGCTGGCACTGCTGCTGCCGGACAACGGCCGGTTGTGGGACACCCTCAACCGCGCCCTGCCCAGCCCGCCCGACCCACGGGTGGTGGTGGTCGGCATCGACGACGCCTCGCTGCGCGACTACGGCCGGCTGAGCGGGTGGCCGCGCGACCTGTACAGCCAGGCCCTGCGGACCCTGGACGAGGCCGGGGTGCAGACCATCGGCCTGGACCTGCGCCTGGGTGACCTGGCCCAGAACGAGGCGGGGCTGGCGGAGGTCTTCTCGCAGCCCAACGTGGTGCTGGCCGTCCGGCCCGGCGAGCGGCCGAGCCTGCCGGCGGGCTGGCGCGCGCCGCTGGGCGTCAGCACGCTCGATGCCGGACCGGGCGGCACGGTACGCACCTTCCAGACCGCCTACCCGGAGGGGGGCAGGCTGCGGCCCAGCTTCGCGCGGCAGCTCGCGGTGAGTGCGGGGCAGCCCGTTCCGCTGGACACCACGCCGCGCCTGCTGCGCCTCTTTCGCAGTGACCCGGCCCACCTGTCGGTGATTCCCTTCCGGGACGTGGTGAACGGCAACGTGCGCTTCGGGGACCTCCAGGGACGGGTCGTGCTGATCGGCCTGACCGCCGAGAGCCTGCCCCAGCCCCCCCGGCGTGACGCGGCGGGTGAGGCCACGCCCGCTGTTTTGCTGCACGCCCGCGCCGTCTCCACCCTGCTAGCCCCGCCGCTGCTGCGGCTGCCGCTGTGGCTCACGCTGCTGCTGTGCGTGACGGTCGCGGTGCTGGCGGTGCTGGTGCGCGGGCTGTGGGGCTTCGTGATTGCGCTCGCGGCGCTGGCCCTCGCGGTGCCACTGTGGCTGGTCAACGTGATGTTTCCGGGCATGACCGTCTCGCTGGCCGCGATACTGAGCACCGCGCTGGTGGCCCTGGAACGCTGGTGGACCCTGCGCAACCTGGGCACCCGCGATCCCCTGACCGGCTTCGGCAACCGCCTGGCCTTTACCCGCGCCGTCGAACACCGCTGGCCGGGCCGCGAGGGCCGCCCCATCGGCCTGCTGCTGGTGGACCTCAGCGGTTTTCGCCGGGTGAACGAAACCTATGGCCGCGCCGCCGGGGACGAGGTGCTGCGCGCGCTGGCCGCCCGTCTCCAGCTCCACAAGCGCCGGGGCGACATGGTCTTCCGCTGGGGACCCGACGAGTTCGCCGTCCTGCTGGACAACACCGGCCCCCGCGACCTCGACGCGCTGACCGAGGGCGTGCAGCAGACCCTGGAAGACTTCAGCTACCGCGACCTGCCCCTGCGCGCCAGCGTCGGCGGCGCGGCCACCAGCCCCGAGGTCCGCACCCCCACCGAACTGGTCGAGGCCGCCAGCCGCAGCCGGTACCGCCGGAAGTACCAGCAGGAACAAGGGGGCTAGGGGGGGAGCCATCAGCTTTCAGCAAGACGAAAAGGAGCCGCCAGCATCTCGCTGACGGCTGAGGGCTGAGGGCTGAGAGCTTCCCCCCTACCTCCCCGCCAGTGTCCCCCAGATCGCCGGATTCGCCACCCAGCCGTACCAGAGGTTGGGCAGGATGCCCAGCACCGTCACGCCGATGATACCCAGCGCGACCGTGAAGGTGGTGGCGGTGCGCTCGCCGTGGGCGTACTCGCGGGCGGGGGTGCGGTCGGGCATGAACATCAGCATGGCGGGGCGCAGGTAGTACACCAGCGCGGCGACGCTGGCGAGGGCGGCGAGGACACTGAGCCACACGTACCCGCTCTGGAGCGCCGCCTGAAACGCCAGGTACTTGCCGAAGAAGCCCGCGAAGGGCGGCAGCCCCGCCAGCGAGGCCAGGCACGCCGCGAGCGCGACCGCGTAGGCCGGGTGGCGGTAGTACAGGCCGCGCAGGTCGCTGATCTCCATGCCCCTCTCGCTGCGTTGCAACGCCGCGACGATGGCGAGGGCGGCGGCGGTCATCAGCGTGTAGATCAGCAGATAGTACGCCAGCGCCGCGCCGCCCACGCCCGGCGTACCCAGCAGCGTCAGGGCCAGGAAGCCGGTGTGGGCGACCGCCGAGTACGCCAGCATTCGCTTGAAGTTGGTCTGGAACAGCGCGGCGGCGTTCCCGACGATCAGCGTCACGGCGATCAGAATCTGGAGGACGGCCGCCCAGCCCGGCGCGTTCTGGAGCGCCCCGCCGAACACGCGCAGCATTCCGGCAAAGGCGGCCACCTTCACGACCGTGCTCAGAAAGAGGCTCACGCTGGTGGGTGCGCCGCTGTACACGTCCGGCGTCCACTGGTGGAACGGGGCCAGCGCGACCTTGAACGCGAAGCCCGCCAGCATCAGCAGCGCCCCGCCGACCAGCACGCCGAGGTTCCCCGGCGTGAGGCCCGCCGTTCGGGCGGCGATTTCGGCGTAGTTCAGGCTGCCGGTCGCGCCGTACACGAAGGCGATGCCGTAGATCAGGATGGCGCTGCCCGCCGCCCCCAGCAGGAAGTATTTCAGGCCCGATTCCTCCGCCGGGCGCGACTCCTGCAAGGTGGCGAGGACGTACCCGCTGAGGCTCATGACCTCCAGGCCGATCAGCAGGGTGATCAGGTCGCCGGAAAAGGCGATCAGCAGCGTGCCGGTGATCGCGTACATCAGCATCGCGTCGAACTCCGGAAAGCTGACGCGGGCGCGGTAGGCGGTGTCCAGGCTCACCAGCAGCGTCATCGCGCTGCCGATCAGGATGGTCAGCCCCAGCAGAATCGCGGCGTTGTCGGCTTGCAGCGACCCGCCGAAGGCCGTCGCGCCGCTGTTCCAGAGCGTGCCCATGCTGACGCCGCTCAGCACCAGCAGCACCAGATTGATGATGGTAAGCGCCCGGCGGGGCAGGTAAAAGCCCAGCACGGTACTGGCGAGTGCCCCGGCCAGCACGATCAGGATGGGCAGCATGGGCGCGAGGTGGACTTCAGGAACGGTCAGCATTCAACTTCCCCCCAGGGCCGCGAGAACACCGCGCACGGCGGGCTGGATCAGGTTCAGGGCCGGGGCCGAGTACACCCCGAAGAAGAGGGCGACCGCCAGCGGCAGCCCCAGCACCAGCCACTCGGTGTGCCGCAGGTCGGCCACCCGGACCCCGCCCAGCGGCCGCCCCTGCCAGAAGGTCGTTTGGAAGGCGGTCAGGGCATAGGCGGCCGCGGCGATGGTGGACAGACCCGCGACAAAGGTCAGCCACGGCTGCACCTGATACGCGCCCAGCAGCACACTGAACTCGCCCACGAACCCGGCCAGCCCCGGCACCGCGATCGAGGCGAACCACAGCGCCAGCGTCATCCCGCCCAGCGCGCCCGCCTGCGTCATCACGCCGCCCACGCGCGTGTGGACACTGCCGACCCGCTCCTGCAACATCCCGACCGCCAGGAACAGCGCGCCCGTGTACACATTCTGGAAGGCCAGCAGGTACATCGCCCCGATGGTCGCCGTCTCGTTCAGGCTGAACACCCCCAGCGCCACGAAGCCCATATGCGAGAGGCCCGCGTAGGCCAGCAGCCGTTTCCAGTCCGTCTGCCGGAAGGCGATCCAGGCCGCGTACAGGGCGGTGAAGGCCGCCAGGCCCATCAGGATCGGGCGCAATTCCAGGCTGGCGTCGGGAAAGAGGGGCAGCGCGAACTGGAAGAGGCCGTAGCCGCCCACCTTGTAGAGCGTGCCCATCACGTCCGGCACGCCGCTGTCGTGGTTCTGCTCGTGAAAGTCGGGCAGCCAGGCGTGCAGCGGCCACAGCGGCAGCTTGACCGCCATCGCCGCCAGGAAGCCCAGATAGAGCCAGGTCTGCGACGCGCCCCGCACCGGGTACTGCACCAGGTCCGCCAGCGCGAAGGTGGGGCTGCCCCCGTAATACTTCACGCCGATGATGGACAGCAGCATCAGCAGGCTGCCGAACAGCGTGTAGGCGGCGAACTTCACCAGCGCGCGCATCCGGTTCGGCTTGCCGTAGATCGCCAACATCAGCAGGGCGGGCAGCAGCGCGTCCTCGAAGAACACGTAGAACAGCACCAGGTCGCGCGCCGCGAAGATGCCCAGCAGCCCCGTCTCCATTGCCAGCACCAGCGAGAGCATCGTGCCGGGGTTCTCCACCCGCCGCGCGGCGTACAGTACCGCGATAAAGGACATGAAGGCCGTCACCAGCGCCAGCGTCAGGCTCACGCCATCCAGCGCCACCGAGTACGTCACGCCCAGCGCGGGCACCCAGTTCACGCTGAACAGCTCCGCCCCGCCCCCCCGCCAGATCAGCAGGCCGAGGCCCAGCGTCAGCGCCGCGACAAACCCCGCGACCTCCTCCCGCCAGCGTTTCGGCGTGGCGAGCAGCAGCAGGCTGCCCAGGAGGGGCAGGAAAATCATCAGGTGAATCATGCGTGCCCTCCGGGCAGGTCGAACGGTCTGACGGTCAAACGGTCCAGAGAAGAGCGCAGAGCCGGGGCGTCATCCCGCGCACCGCGTCCCGCGTACCGCGCCCCCCTCACAACCCACCCCCCCCAATCGTCTTCAGCGCCCAGTACCCGATAATCAGCGCCGTTCCCAGCAGCATTGACACCGCATAAGCGCGCACGAAGCCGCTCTGCCAGAGGGCAAAGAGGCCTCCGGGCGCGGCGCTGTTGCGGGCAATTCCGCCCAGGGTGCTGTCCACGCCCCGGTCCACCGCGTCCAGCCCTTCCGCGATGGCGCGGCTGGGAAAGCTGAACAGGCCGTCGTACACGCGGTCGAGGTAGAGCGCGTTGCTGCTGGCCTGCCCCAGCGGCCCATTCGCCAGGGCGCGGCGGCGATGCTCGGCCAGCGCCCACAGCAGGCCGCCGACGCCCGCCAGGACCGCCAGCGCGGTCAGCAGCCACTCGGTCGCCACCGGAATCTCGTGCGGATGCAGGGGAATCGCGCGGCCCAGGTAGGTGTCGAAAGCGTGCCCGCCCCCCAGGAAGGCCGGGATATTCAGGAATCCGGCGAGGGTGGCAAGTGCGGCGAGGATGCCCAGCGGCACCTTCATCAGCCCGTCGGCCTCGTGGGGGTGGGCGACGTGGCCGCGGCCAGCTCCACCACGGTACGGGCCGCGCCAGACCAGGAAGTACCAGCGGCCCATGTAGAAGGCGGTCAGCAGCGCCACGCCCAGTCCCACCACGTACAGCAGCGGGTCAGCGGTGAAGGCGGCGGCCAGGATCGCGTCCTTGCTGAAAAAGCCGCTCCAGATGGGAATGCCCGAGATGGCGAGGACGCCCATCAACGCCGCCACGTGCGTGAAGGGCATGAACTTCCGCATCCCGCCCATCGCGCGCACGTCCTGTTCCTCGTGCAGGGCGTGAATCACGGCCCCCGCCGACAGGAACAGCAGCGCCTTGAAGAAGGCGTGGGTCAGCAGGTGGAACACGCCCGCCGAGTAGGCGTGCAGGCCCACCGCCATGAACATGTACCCGAGCTGCGAGACGGTGGAATACGCCAGGATTTTCTTGATGTCGTGCTGGTTGAGGGCCGACAGCGCCCCGTAGAGCGCGGTGAGGCCACCCACCCAAGCCACCCACGTCGAGGCCGT
The DNA here is from genome assembly GCF_039545055.1 of Deinococcus carri. Classification (NCBI taxonomy): domain Bacteria; kingdom Thermotogati; phylum Deinococcota; class Deinococci; order Deinococcales; family Deinococcaceae; genus Deinococcus; species Deinococcus carri. The sequence continues at coordinate 522,018 of NZ_BAABRP010000001.1, read as the reverse complement.
CGGCGCGAGGTCGTACAGGAAGTGGCTGCGGGCAATCAGATACACGCCCGCCGTGACCATCGTGGCCGCGTGGATGAGGGCTGAGACAGGGGTGGGGCCAGCCATCGCGTCCGGCAGCCAGGTCGTCAGGGGAAGCTGGCCGCTCTTGCCCACCGCGCCCACCAGCAGGAACAGGCAGGCCAGCTCAATGCCCGCCTGGGCCACCTGCGCGCCCGCCACCCGCCCGGCCAGTTCGGGAATCACCAGCGTGCCGTACAGCTTGTACAGCAGGAACATCCCCAGCATGAACCCCAGGTCCCCGATACGGTTCATGATGAAGGCCTTGCGGGCGGCGTTGGAGTTGGCGACACCCTCGCGGTCGCTGGCCTCGCGGAGGTCCCGGTTGGACGCCTCCGAGTTGCGCCCGCTGAACCAGAAGCCGATCAGCAGGTAGGAGGCCATACCCACGCCTTCCCACCCCACGAACATGAGGGGATAGGAGTCGGCCAGCACCAGGATCAGCATCATCGCCACGAAGAAGTTCAGGAACGCGAAGAAGCGCGCGAACTTGGGGTCATGGCCCATGTAGCTGATGGAATAGAGGTGAATCAGGAAGCCCACGCCGGTGATGATCAGGGCCATCAGGGCGCTGAGCTGGTCGAGGTAGAAGCCGACGGCGAGGTTGGCGTTGAGCGCCATGTTGGGCAGCCAGGTCCACAGCACCTCGTGGGCGGGCGTTTGCGTCTGGCCGAGATACCGCAGCACGGCGACGACGAAGCTCGCCAGCACCGTGGCCGACCCCAGCCAGCCCGCCGACCGGCCGGGAAACAGGCGCGGGAACAGCATCAGCAGCGCGAAACCGAGCAGCGGAAAGAGGGGGAGCAGGTACAGGGGCACGCGCCACTCAGCCTTTCAGGGTGGCGAGGTCGTCCACGTTGGTGGTCTCGCGCTTGCGGAAGATGGACACGATGATGGCGAGGCCAATCGCCACCTCGGCGGCGGCCAGCGTCATCACGATAAAGACGGCGGTCTGCGCGGTCAGGTCGCCCCAGGCGCGGGCAAAGGCCACCAGCGCGAGGTTCGCCGCGTTGAGCATCAGCTCCACCGACAGGAAAATCATGATCGCGGTGCGCCGCGTCAGCACGCCGATCATGCCGATGGCAAAGAGCAGGCCCGACAGGGCGACGTAGTAGGCGGTGGGGGCCATCAGGCACGCCCCCTTTCCGGCACCAGGGTTTCGGTCTGGAGGTCCGGCGAGGTGGGCAGCGCCGCGCCCTCCGCATCCGTCACGCCGTCGGGCTGCGGCACGGGCCGCTGCACCAGCGCAATGGCCCCCACAATCGCCACCAGCAGCAGGATGCTGACCGCCTCGAAGGGCAGCAGGAAGCGCGTCAGCAGCACCTCCCCGACCGGCCCCGCGTTGCCGCCCCGCAACGCCGCCGCCCCCTCCGCCAGCGAGCGCGGGTCGCGGTAGGTGAAGGCCAGCACCGCAAAAGCCCCCGCCAGCACCACCCCGCCGATACCCGCCAGCTCCCGCACGAACGGCACTGGGTCACGCCCGCGCACCGGCTGGTTCGCGTTCAGCAGCATGATCACGAACAGGAACAGCACCATGATCGCCCCGGCGTACACGATCACCTGCGTCGCCGCCAGAAACCCCGCATTCAGGCTGGCAAACAGCCCCGCCACGCTCAGCAGCGTGCCCACCAGCCCCAGCGCCGCATGAACCGCATTCCGCGCCGCGACGGTGATGACCGCGCCGACCAGCGCGAGGGCACCCAGGAGGATGAAGGCGATCATGGGCGCACCCGTAGGGTGGGTGTGGGTTGTGGGCTGTGGGTTGTGGGTTGTGGGAGGCGGGACGCGGTGCGCGGTGCGCGGGGTGCCCTCTGCCATCGGCCTTCTGCCATCTGCCTCTTCATCTCGGGTACTCCACCCCCTCCAGTTCCGGCCTCGGTCCCTGGGGCACCTGGAAGCCGAGGCGGACGGGTTTGCCGGTGCGGGCGGCCTCGCGGCGCTGGGGCAGGGAGCCTTCCACGCTCACGAGCATGTCTTCCTTGCCGTACACGAAGTCGCGGTAGCGGTAGTCGGCCATCTCGAACTCGTTGCCCAGGACCACCGCGCCGGTCGGGCAGGCTTCCTCGCACAGGCCGCAGAAGATGCAGCGCAGCATGTTGATCTCGTAGACCTTCGCGTAGCGTTCGCCGGGACTCGTGGGGTTCAGCGGGTCGTTCTCGGCGGCCTCCACGTAGATGGCGTAGGCGGGGCAGACGGCGGCGCACAGCGAGCAGCCGATGCACTTTTCCAGCCCGGTCCCCGGATGGCGGGTCAGGACGTGCCGCCCGCGAAACCGTGGCTGGAGCGTCGCGCGCTGCTCCGGGTAACTGACCGTCACCGGCTTCTGAAAGAGCTTGCCGAGGGTGACGCCCATGCCCTTGGCGATGTCAAGAACGCCCATGTGAACCTCCGGGGGAGCCGCCAGCTTCCAGCCGCCAGCAGACAGCAGACAAAGGCCAAAGCCCACGCTGGCTGGAAGCTGGCTGCTGGTCGCTGGCTGCCCTGAATGAAAACTGCGTGTCCAGACCGTCGCTGCGCCCCATCAGTCGCCCCCCAGCGGGCGAACCCGCGCGCCTTCCGCTTCCCGGCGCTGCGTGGGCGTGTTCCACAGGGCGCGCACGCGGTCGCTCAGGGCGAAGAGGAGGAGCAGTCCGGCGAGGCTCAGCAGGGCCAGCAGCCACAGGCCCACGCCGCGCCCGAAGGCGAGGAAGGCGGCGGTCATTAGCGTGTTGGCGAGGGCGACGGGCAGCACCAGCTTCCAGCCGAAGCGCATGAGTTGGTCGTAGCGCAGGCGGGGCAGTGTGGCGCGCACCCAGATGAACAGGAACAGGAAGAAGGCGATTTTCACGACTAGCCAGATAATCGGCCAGCCGGAGATGCCGGGAATCAGACCGTCCAGGAACACCGGCCCCCGGTAGCCACCGAAAAAGAGGGTCGCCATGATGGCGGAGGCGGTGATCATGTTCACGTACTCGGCCATCTGAAACAGCGCCCACTTGATCGCGGAATACTCGGTCAGGTACCCGGCCACGAGTTCCTGTTCGGCCTCGGGCAGGTCGAAGGGCGTGCGGTTGGTTTCGGCAAAGGAGCTGACCAGAAACAGCGCGAAGCCCAGCACCTGAAAGAGAATCAACCACCCGTTCGCGGCTTGCCACTCCACGAGGCGGACGAAGGACGTGCTGCCCACCAGCATCAGCAGGCCCAGGACGCTCAGGCCCATGCCGAGTTCGTAACTGATCATCTGCGCGCTGGAACGGAGGCCGCCCAGAATCGGGTACTTGCTGCCCGACGCCCAGCCGCCTAGAAAGATGCCGTAGACGCCCATGCTGGTCAGCGCCAGCAGCGCAAGAATGCCCGCGTCGAGCTGGTACACCCAGGGGTCGGTCCCGAACAGGCTGCGGGGCGGCCCAGCGGGAATCCCCCCAAAGGCCGTCAGCGCCATGCCGATGGCGACAATCGGCGCGAGCGTGTACACCAGCTTGTCGGCCAGGGTGACGCTGAGGTCCTCCTTGAAGATGCTCTTGATGGCGTCCGCCAGCGGTTGCAGCAGGCCACCCGGCCCCACGCGATTCGGCCCCACGCGAATCTGCATCCGCGCCAGCAACCGCCGCTCGATCAGGGTCATGTACGCGAAGGTCGTCAGCAGCGCAAAGGCCACCAGCACGGCCTTGAGCAGGGTAATGAGAAGCTGGGCGAGCCAGTCAGGCATGGGGGACTCCTTCGGAGGGCAGAAGGCAGGTGGCAGAAGGCAGAAGGCAGAAGGCCCGTTCCCTGGCTGATGGCTGACGGCTGAAAGCTGACCGCTCCCCCATCAGTCGTCCCCCCCCACCGGCAGTGCCCCGTCCTGTCCCGTCAGTTGCCAGGTGGCGATGCGGTCCGCGCGGTCGGGCACGCGGCTGCCGCGCCGCTCGGGGTTGGCGTGCATCCGCTCCTTCCAGAGTTGCGGAGTGTGTGGCAGGGCGGGGGCCGTGAACGTCACGCCTAGCGGGCGAATGACGCCGCTCTCCGGCAGGTCGGTCAGGTCTACGCCCAGGCGGTCCGCCAGGAGGGCCTGCGCCGACTTCAGACCGCGGATGCGGGTGCGGACGCCCAGCGCCTCGGCCAGCGCGGTCAGCGTGCGGATCAGGTCGGCCCCCTCGCCCGCGCTCAGCGCCGCCTGCCGCAGCGGGAGGAGGCGGCCTTCGAGGTTCACGGTCGTCCCACGCTTCTCGTAGTTGGTGACGGCGGGGAGGACCACATCGGCCAGCCGCGCCGTAGCAGTCAGGTGCGTGTCGTGGACGATGGTGAAGCCGCGTGCGCGCCCTGGCAGACCGTGAGTGGCGGGGTCCAGCCGCGAGATGAACGCCGCCCGTGCCTCCTCCAGCCGGTCATAGCCGAGGCCTCCGGCGCGCGGGACGAGGTTCAGGTGCGCCAGCCCCTTGCTGTTCGGCCCGGCGGAGATGGGCAGCACTTTCGCGCCGGTCCGGGTCACGAGGTCGGCCAGTTGCGCGGTGAACTCCCGCGTGACGGTGTTCAGCACGTCCGCGCCGAGAATCAGCACCGGCTTCTTCACTTCCGCAAGGAGCTTTGCCGCCGCGCGCAGGTCGTCGGTGTCGGGCCTCATCAGCCGGGCGAGGGCGTTGTGCCCGTTGGCGGAGACGCGCATTCCGGCATGGGCCGAGAGCCGCGACTCGCCACCGATGACCGCGAGGCGTTCGGGGTGGCGGGTGGGGCGTTCCACCAGGCGCAGGTCGGCAATCGCGGTGCCGTGCGGGAACTCGGGCGGGAGGATGCCACCGCGCAGCATCTCCAGCACGCGCAGTTCCAGCACCGGGGCTTCCTCGCCCAGGTCCGCGCCCAGCACAATGACAGCGTCGGCAGTCGCCACGTCCGTCAGGGTGGCAGTCGTCTCCACGTTCGCCGCGTAGCGCGGCCAGTGGTCCACCGAGGGTGTGTCCGTCAGCCCCGCGAGGGTCTCCAGCGCCGCCCCCTCCTCCAGCGTGCTGTCGGCATTCAGGTACAGGGCGAGGTCGGCTGGGTTCATTCCGGTCAGGCCGCGGCGGATGGCGAGAATGGCCCCGTCCCAGTCACTAGGCCGCAATTCGCCGTCCACGCGCACCAGCGGCACGGTCAGACGGTCCTCCGAGGCGAAGACGTGCCCGAAGCGGCCCGCGTCGCAAATCCAGACCTCGTTCACCTCGCGGTTCTCGCGGGCGACGACGCGCTCCAGGCGTCCATTGCGCGCGTCGGCCGTAATCGAGCAACCGACCGGGCAGAGGGTGCAGGTCGTCGGCGTGTGGTCGTATTCCCAGTTGCGGCCCCGGAAGCGGGCCACGTTGTCCAGCAGCGCCCCCACCGGACAGATGTCGGTGATGTTGCCCTGGAAGCCGGTGGGCAGGCCACCTTCCTCCGTGTCGATAAAGGTGTGGCCGCCGCGCTCGATGAAGTCCAGCACCTCCTGGCCCGGCACTTCCTCGAAGTAACGCACGCAGCGTTTGCAGTGGATGCAGCGCTCCTGGTCGAGAATCACGAAGTCGGAGAGCGGGTAATGCTTGTCGGCGTGGCGGCGGTCGAAGCCGAAGCGGCTCGCGCCGTAGCCGTACTCGAAGGCGCGGTCTTGCAGCTCGCACGCGCCGCCCTTGTCGCAGGTGGGGCAGTCGAGCGGGTGGTTCAGGAGGGTGAACTCCATCATGCCCGCCTGCGCCTTCGCCACCACGTCCGAGGTCTTGGCGGTGCGGATATGCATCCCGTCGGTCGCCTGCATCGTGCAGGCCGCCATCGGCTTGGGGAACCAGAAAATTTTGGGCTGGCCGCTCTCGTCCAGTTCGAAGTTCCCGTCCTTGCCCTTGCGCGGCGAGCCGGATTCCACCAGGCACATCCGGCACGCGCCCACCGGCGAGAGGTAACTGTGCGCGCAGAAATACGGCACGTCCCGCCCGGCGGCGAACACGGCGTCGATGCCGCTGGTGCCCGCCGGGAGGTCGAGGGGGATGCCGTCGACAACGACTTTCATGGTTGCTCCTTGGGGCGGGCGCAGATGGCCGAAGGCAGAAGGCAGAAGGCCATGAACGCCTTTGCTTCAGCTCCCTTCACCATCTGCCATCTGCTTTCTGCCATCTGCATTACGACTCCCTCCACCGCGACCGCGCCGAATACATCGCCTGCCCGGTCTGCGCCAGCACGTCGTATTCCTCGCGGAAGAGCTTGATGCTGCTCAGCACCGGCCCCAGGCAGGCGTCCGCGAGGGCGCAGAAGCTCCGGCCGCCGATGTTGTCGCTCATGTCGAGGATCAGTTGCACGTCGCTGGGCTGACCGTGGCCGCGCACGAGCTTCTCGTACATCCGCACCATCCAGCCGCTGATGCCCTCGCGGCAGGGCGTGCATTTGCCGCAGGACTCGTGCCCGTAGAAGCGCACCAAATTCCAGGTGACGTTCACGATGCAGTCGGCGCGGGGAACCAGGGTGACGCCGCCCGTGCCGAGCATGGAGCCAGCGGCGGCCACGCTCTCGTAGTCCATCGGCGTGTCCAGCGTCTTGTCGTCCCAGGGGAGCATCGGGCAACTGGAGCCGCCGGGAATGACGGCCTTGATGTCCTCCAGCGGGCCGCCTGCCCAGTCGTAGATGAGTTCGCGGAAGGTGGTGCCCAGCGGGAGTTCGTACACGCCGGGGCGGCGCACCGGGCCGGAAATCTGGAAGAGCTTCATGCCCTTGCTCTTCTCGGTGCCCATGCGGGCGTGCCAGTCCGCGCCGTACTTCAGGATTTGGGTGGCCGCGCAGAAGGTTTCGACGTTGTTGATGGTGGTGGGCATCCCGTACAGCCCGGCGGCGGCGGGAAAGGGCGGCTTGAGGCGCGGGTTGGCGCGCAGCCCTTCCAGGGAGTTCATCAGCGCGGTTTCCTCGCCGCAGATGTACGCCCCGGCCCCCCGGTGGACTTGCAGGTCGAAGTCGAAGCCGCTGCCCAGCACGTTCTTGCCGAGGAGGCCCGCCGCCCGCGCCTCGTGGATGGCGGCCCACACCCGCTCGGCGGCGTGGACGTACTCTCCGCGAATGTAGATGTAGCCCACCGAGGCACGCATGGCGTAGCCGCCGATCAGCATCCCCTCAATGAGCTGGTGCGGGTCTTCCGACAGCAGATAGCGGTCCTTGAAGCTGCCCGGCTCGGACTCGTCGGCGTTGCAGATGATGTAGTGCTGCTTGCCGTCGTTCAGCGGCATGAAGGACCACTTCAGCCCGGTGGCGAAGCCCGCGCCGCCGCGCCCGCGCAGGCCCGATTTCTTGACTTCCTCGATGACGGCGTCCGGTCCCATCGCAAAGGCCCGGCGCACCGCCTGATACCCCCCGTGACGCTGGTAGTAGTCGAGCGTCCAGCTTTCCGGCTGCCCGACGTGGGCGTAGAGGGTGGGGGCAAAGCGGGGGTCCTTGCCGCTGGTGATGGGTTTGGGGGCGGGTTCCGCGACGGTCACGCTTCACCTCCGGCGAGTGGGGCGAGGTCGTGGATGCTGGCCCCGACCCGCTCCCCCTTGGCCGTCATCTGCCGCCCGTCTTCCCGCACGGTGACAGGGACGGGGTTGTCGGGTGGGGGCGGGGCATCGGCGCGCATGGCGGCAAGCAGGCGGTCACACTTCGTCCGGGTGACCTGCTCGTAATAGCCCTCGTCGTTCAGTTGCACTACCGGGGCCGTCCCGCAGGAGCCGAGGCATTCCACCTTCTGCACGCTGAAGCGTCCGTCCGCCGTCACCTCGCCCGGCTGCACGTCCAGCACCGAGACGAGGTGGTCCCACAGCTCATCACTGCCCGCCAGCGCGCACATCAGCGTCGAGCAGACCTGGAGGTGGTACCGCCCGGTCGGCAGCGTATGGTAGGTGGAATAGAAGCTCATGACGGAGCGGACCTCGGTGGCGGTCGTGCCGCACAGCCTGGCAATTTCGGCCATGTGCGCTTCCGACACGTACCCCAGCGCGTCCTGCACTTCCCGCAGCAGCGGCATCAGCGCCGAGCGGCGGCCCTGCGGAGTGGCAGGGTAGCGGCTGAAGATGTCGGTGACGAGGAGTTGTTTGTCTGCGAAGTAGGTCAAGCCTAGCCTCCAACCTTTTGAAGTACCCGGATGTACTTGGCCGCAACCACAGCGGGAGCGAGAAACAACGCGCAGATCAGCGCCGTGGTGCCGTCCACGCCCGTTTCCCTTTGGAAGAGGTCGAACACGAGCAGGAGGATCACAGCAGCGGCCAGGACCATGCCCATCACCAAACCCCAGCGCAAGGAGGCGGCCATTCGGGGCTTGAGCGATGCCTGGGTCCCCTGAGCAAACCGCAGCAGCACGGCGAGGAGCGAAAGGCAGGCGAGTATGCCCAGCGTTCCGGCCAGGAACATCAGCGCAGCCCAGCCCCAGCCCTTCAACGGCGCTTGCCCCAACACCACGAAGCTGCCGCTCACGACTGCGGCGGAGTAGCACAGGAGCACCACTCCAGGCACGCCTCCCAAGAGGAGATCAGAAAGCAAATCACGCCTCACGTCCGAACCCGTGACACTGAGATGGCTCACCTATCCACATCCCCCAGCACCGGGTCAATCGTCGCCAGAATCGTGATCAGGTCCGCGAACTGCGCGCCCACGCAGGCGTACTCCAGGGCTTGCAGGTTCACGAAGCTGGGCGCGCGAATCTTGACGCGGTAGGGCATCGAGCCGCCGTCCGACACGATGTAGTAGCCGACCTCGCCGCGGGCCGATTCGGTGGGCACGTAGACCTCGCCTACAGGCGGGTGAAAGCCCTCCGTCACCAGCTTGAAGTGGTGGATGACCGCCTCCATGCTGGTTTCGAGTTCGGGGCGCGGCGGCAGCGAAATCTTGCGGTTGGGGTCCTTGATGGGGCCGGGCGTGAGGCGCTTCAGTGCCTGCCGGACAATCTTCGCGCTCTCCCGGAACTCCATCAGTCGGAGCTGGAAGCGGGCCAGACTGTCTCCAGCCGTGGAGTAGGGCACCTCGAAATCGTAGGTCTCGTAGCCGCAGTAGGGGTTCGCCTTGCGGTTGTCGAGGGGCACGCCGGAGGCCCGCAGGTTCGGCCCGGTCAGCCCCAGGTCAATCGCCACATCACGCGGAATCACGCCGACGCCGGTCGCCCGGTCGAGGAAAATCGGGTTCCTGGCAAACAGCGTCTCGTACTCGTCCACGCCACGCTCGAAGGGGTCGAGGAAGGCGGCGACGCGGGCGGGCCAGTCTTCCGGGACATCGCGCGCGAGGCCGCCCACCCGGAAGTAGCCCTGATTCATCCGGTAGCCACATACCGCCTCGAACAGGTCCTGCAACGCCTCCTTTTCACGGAAGGCGTAGAAGAAGGGCGTCAGCGCGCCGAGGTCAAGCAGGCCCGTTCCGACAAACACCAGATGGGAGTGGATGCGCCCCAGCTCGTGCAGAATCACGCGGATGGTGGTGGCCCGCTCCGGCACCTCGGCCGAGAGGAGCTTTTCCACGCTCAGCACGTAGGCGAGTTCGTGGCCGAAGCAGTGCAGGTAATCGGTGCGCGGCGCGTAGGTCACGCCCTGGTGGTAGGTCCGGTGCTCGAAGGTCTTCTCGAACCCCGTGTGCAGGTAGCCCATGTGCGGCGTGACCCGGCGGACGTACTCGCCGTCCATGTCCACCACCAGCCGCAGCACGCCGTGCGTGGAGGGATGCTGCGGCCCCACGTTCAGGCTCATGATTTCGGTGTGCAGCAGGGCACCGCCGGCCGGGGGAGTGAGGGGTTCAGCGGTCATGGGGGGACCTCCGGGGGGTGCGCGGTACGCGGGACGCAGGACGCGGTGAAAGAACCTTTCTGCGCACCGCGCACTGCGCCCCACCTCCTGTCCTTCTCACTTCGGCCCCCCTTCCGGCATCACCGGCGGCACGCGGTCCTCGCCCTGGCCCCGGCGCAGTTCGCCGCGCCAGCCGGTCAGGCCCGCGTTCTGGCCGCTGAGGCCTGCGCGGAAGGCGGCGGGGTCGATAAAGCGGCCCTCGCGGAACATCGTGGGCGACTCCCCGATGGGGAAATCCTTGCGCAGGGGGTGGCCTTCGAGGTCGTCGGGCGTCAGAATCTTGCGGAGGTCGGGGTGGTCCACGAACTCCACGCCCAGCAGGTCGTACACCTCGCGCTCCAGGTAATTCGCCGCCCGCCACACGGGATACAGGCTGTCCAGCGGCTGCCCGTCGTCCAGCCAGACCCGCAGGAAGAGGCGGCGGTGGTCCTCGGGGTGGTAGACGTTGTGCAGGACGGCGAAGCGGGCGGGCCGACGCTCCGGGTAGGCCCCGTAATCCACGCCCACCGTGTCCATCAGCATGAAGCCGCGTTCCTTGAGGGCCAGCGCCACCTCGCGCAGCCGCTCGGGGGGGAGGGCGGCGGTGGGTTCGGTGCCGCCCTCCGCGGTCAGGCCGAGTTCGGCCATCAGCGCGGTCGCGTCCCGGCCCGTCCCCGCCGCCGTGGTGACGACGATCTGTTCCGGCATCTCTGTCCCCGTCACCTTGTCCACGCCTCCACCATCGGGAGTTCCTGGCTGCGTTCGTCGTAGGCCTCGCCGCGCACCTTTTTCTGAAGCTGCATCACGGCGTAGATCAGGGCTTCGGGGCGGGGCGGGCAACCGGGCACGAACACGTCCACCGGCACCACATGGTCCACGTTCTGCACGATGGCGTAGTTGTTGAACATGCCGCCCGAACTCGCGCAGGCCCCCATGCTGATCACCCACTTGGGATCGGGCATCTGGTCGTAGACCCGGCGCATGATCGGGGCCATCTTCTTGGAAAGCCGCCCGGCCACGATCATCACGTCTGCCTGCCGCGGCGAGGCGCGGAACACCTCCGAGCCGAAGCGGCTGAGGTCGTTGCGCCCATCGGTGCTGCTCATCATCTCGATGGCGCAGCACGCCAGCCCGAAGGTCGCGGGCCACAGGCTGTTGCTGCGCCCCCACGCCACCAGCTTTTCCAGACTGCTGAAGAGGACCCCCTCGGATTCGAGTTCCTGCCAGTCGCGGTCGAAGAGTTCCTTCAGGGCCATGTGCAAGCCTCCGCTTCGCGGCTTTGCAAGTCCAGTTGTTGCAGAGGGCGGAAGGCTGATGGCAGAAGGCAAAAAGTTCCTCGGCCATCAGCCTTCCGCCTTCTGCTTTCTGCATCCCTCACGCCCATTCCAGCACCCCTTTTTTCAGGATGTAGAAGTACCCCACCAGCAGTAGCCCCACGAACGTCACCGCTTCCCAGAAGGCGAAGGGCACCAGCTTCTGGTACGCCACCGCGAGGGGGTAGAAAAAGGCCGTCTCGATGTCGAAGACGATGAACAGCATGGCGACCAGGTAGAAATGCACCGGGAAGCGTTGGCCGGTGCCCACGCCACCGCCCTCGGGGTCGTTGCCGCTCTCGTAGGCCATCAGCTTGGCGCGCGTGGCCTTTTTCGGCCCTAGCAGCGCACTGGCGACGACCGCCAGCACCCCGATGCCCAGCGCGACCAGCAGCATGATCACGAAATTCGCGTACTCGATGGGAGTCTCCCTTCTGCCCTCGCCTCTTTCTGACACAGCTTGTGAAAAAACGCACGAAAGCAGTGAAAAAAAGAGATGCGGGCCTGACGAACCGAATCTGCAACCGACTTGTGGTACGCCACAGTTCTAGCACGGAAAAGCGTTTGGGGGAGCGCGAACGTCACGCAGCGCCGGAACCCTGGGGGGTTCGCGCTCCCCCAAAAGAGAGGTGCAGCGCCAGCAAACCCATCCGCGAGCGGGGAGGGCGCTGGAGTGGTCCTCCATCTGCGGGTACGTTCGCGCTTCCGGGCAGGAAAGTTGCGCTCTCAACGCAAAAAAGCAACACTACTGTTGCAGCCCGCCTTCGGGTGGGCTGAGGATTGAAACACCGGCCCTGGCATTGCGGCGCTCGGGCGTCAGTTTCGTTGCAGCCCGCCTTCGGGTGGGCTGAGGATTGAAACGCCCGCTGGCACGCCGACCCGAACATGCTCCGTTGCAGCCCGCCTTCGGGTGGGCTGAGGATTGAAACATGACCTCTGCTGTCATCCCCCTGACAGATGGGCCGCTTGCGTTGCAGCCCGCCTTCGGGTGGGCTGAGGATTGAAACAGGACGTCGAGGCGGAGGACAAGAACCGCGCCTGGGTTGCAGCCCGCCTTCGGGTGGGCTGAGGATTGAAACCGCACTTTCCGCCTGACCGGCGACGAGGGCCTGGGTTGCAGCCTGCCTTTGGGTGGGCTGAGGATTGAAACACCGGTCTTGGTGCGGTGTCCTGCCGACTCGGTTCGGCTGCAGCCCGCCTTCGGGTGGGCTAACGCAGCAGATACAGCGGCCCCTGGTCTACCTCCCCCTTCCCTAACTCAGCAGCTCGACGAAATCTTCCTCGTCGCTGTCCTGGGCCAGGGGGAGGGTGAAGGTGAAGGTCGACCCCCGGCCCCGTTCGGACTCGGCCCAGATGTGGCCACCGTGTTCCTCGACGGCCAGCTTGCAAAAGGCCAGGCCCATGCCGGTATCGAAGCGGCCATGCAGGGTCAGGCGGGACTGCTCGAAGGCGGCGAACAGGTTGGGCAGGTCCTCGGCGGGAATGCCCTCGCCATCGTCACAGACCAGGACGCGCGTTTCGTCACCCTCCTGCCAGACCTTGACCTGAATCACGCCGCCGGTGGTGGTGTGCTTCATGGCGTTGCTGATGAGGTTGGCCAGCACGCGGCGCAGGATCTCGGGGTCGGCGCGGGTGGGGCTGAGGCCGGGGGCGACCTCCACCCGCATGTGGCGCTCGCGCAGGCCGCTGCCCACGTCGCCGCGCGCCTGCTCGATCACCTCCTCGAACATCGGGCTGAAGACCAGTTCGGGACGCAGGTTCATCTTGCCCGCCTGAATCTTGCGGACATCAAGCATGTTGACGGCGAGGTGCAGCAGGTGCTGCGTCTCGTCTCGGGCGACCTTGACCAGTTCGCGGCTGTCGTCGGGCACACGGTCGTCGTCCCCGACCACTTCCAGCAGGCCCATCACGGCGGCGATGGGATTTTTGAGGTCGTGGACGAGCATATGCACGAGCTGGTCGCGCACGCGCTCCTCGTGCTCCCAGTCGTCCAGGCGGCGCTGAAGCTGGGCAATCCGGCCCTCCAGCTCGCGGTGTTGCCCGGCACGGGTCAGCAGGTTGCGCACCTGGAGGGCCAGGGCATCCGGGGCCGTGGCGTCGCTGACCAGGGCGTCCGCGCCCGCCGCGAGCAGCGCCCCCAGCCCCGCGCTGCCCACCCCGATCCACTGGGTGCCCGCCAGCTCGGCGCGCTGACGCAGCAGCGGCAGCACCTCGGCCAGCGGCACGCCGCGCGTATCGGCATACAGCAGCGCCACCGCGGGCGGATGGACGTGGGCCTCGCGCAGCAACGTCTCGGCGTCGGGGATGGCGTGGACCTGGGCCTGCCCCAGGGCGGGCGCGAGCAGGTCGGCCCGCGCGCGGTCGTGGGACACCACGAATACCACTGGGGAAGGAGCCACCTGAAAGTCGGCACTGGGCATGAGGTGCCGAGCAGTCTACTGTCGCCGCCCAGTCCGGGACGTCAGATATGCCACATCATAGGGACTCCGGCCCCAGCCGTTCCGGAAGCCGTCCTTGTTCCTGCTCCTTGCAGCCGGGTTTCGCAGGGAGGGCATACCTGCTCCACCGGAATTCGTGTCACCCTGCAACGGCAGCAAAAAGCGCGCCCCCGAACCCAGGCGGCGCGCCGGAAAGAATGTAGCGGTCTCCTCTCCTACCCCTTGACGCTCCCGGCCAGCAGGCCGCGCACGAAGTAGCGCCCCAGCAGGATGTACACCAGCAGGGTGGGCAGCGCCGCCAGAATCGCGCCCGCCATCGGCAGGTTCCAGCTCACCGCCTGCCCGCCCGCCAGTTGCGACAGCGCGTAGGTGACGGGCTGCGAGGTGGTGTTGGTCAGCGTGGCCGCGAACAGGAACTCGTTCCAGACCTGCGTGAACTCCCAGATCACCACCACCACGAAGGCGGGCACGCTCAGCGGCAGGATCACCTGGCGGTAAATGCTCCAGAAGCCCGCGCCGTCAATCGTGGCGGCCTCCACCAGCGCGTCGGGCACCTCGGCGTAGTAGTTGCGGAAGATCAGGGTGGTAATCGGCAGGCCGTACACGACGTGCGCCAGGATCAGTCCCCAGATGCTGCCGTACAGCCCCAGCGACTTGACGAACTGGAACAGCGGAATCAGCACCGCCTGATAGGGAATGAACATCCCGAACAGCATCAGCGCGAAGAGGATGTTCGCACCGCGAAACTGCCACTTGGACAGCGCGTAGCCGTTCAGCGACCCCAGAAATGCGGCCAGGATGGTGGACACGACGGCCAGAAACAGGCTGTTGCCGACGTTGCCGCCGATCTTGGCCCAGGCATCCGCGAAGCTGGCCCAGTTCAGGGCGCGCGGCCACTGCCAGGTCGTCGCCAGATTGATGGCGTCCGGCGTCTTGAGGGCCGTCGCTACCAGCAGGTAGATCGGCAGCAGGAAAAACAGCGCGGCGATCACCAGCAAGACGTACAGACCAATCCGGCCCAGGCCCGTCTTGCGGGAGGCGGGGGCGGGCTGCACGGTGGAGGCGGGAACGGTGGTGGTCATGGACGGGCCTCCCCCGGGCCTTCTGCCCTCTGCCTGCTGCCTTCTGCGCCCCGCTTCATGCGTGGCCCTCCTCACCGCGGAACGCGCTGCTGAGGTACGGCACGATCACGAACGCCACCAGAATCAGCAGGATGGTGCCGATCGCCGCACCCAGCGCGAACTGGTTCTGGCGGAAGGAGGTGAGGTACATGTTCAGCGCGGGCACGCTGGTGTAGGTGTTGTCCGGCCCGGCCATCGCGTACACCAGGTCGAAGATCTTGAGGCTGATGTGCCCCAGGATGATCATCGCGCTGAGCGTGATGGGGGCCAGCAGCGGGAAGATGACGTGGCGGTACATGCCGAAGTCGTTCGCGCCGTCCACCCGCGCTGCCTCGCGCAGTTCCTCGGGAATGCCGCGCAGCCCGGCCAGATACAGCGCCATCGTGTAGCCGCTCATCTGCCACACGGCGGCGAGGATGATGCCGATCAGGGCGAGGTTGAAGCCGTGCGGTTCCGGCGCGGGCAGCAGCTTGACGTTCGGCCCGACGAACAGTGCCCAGCCCAGCAGCAGCGCGGCGCACAGCCCGGCAACGATGGTCCGGGTGCGGTCCCCGGCACGGGCCGCGCGCACCGCCACCCACACCAGCACCAGCGCGACGACACCCGCCGTCAGCAGCGGCAGCTTGTTCCAGTCGAACTTCCAGATGGCACCCGTACTGCTCAGCCAGCCGAAGGACCCGGCAGGCAACCCCAGCACCGTGGGGAACTGGTTCAGGCCCCCCTGCGGTTGCAGCATCCAGCGCCAGATGGTGCCGGTCACGATAAAACTCAGGCTCATCGGGAACAGGAAGATGGTGCGCCACAGCCCCTCGCCCTTCGGGTTACGGTCGAGGATCAGCGCCAGGCCCAGCCCCAGCCCCAGGCAGCCCAGGATGAAGAACAGCGTGAAGAAGATGGTGTTGACCAGTTCCTGCCGGAAGCGCAGTTGCAGGAAACCGGTAAAGAGGTCCTGATAGTTGGCGAGGCCCACCCAGCGGATGATGGGGTTGGTCGCCAGCGCCTGCGCGGGGTCGTTGCCCCAGTCGGTCAGACTGACGTACACGGTGCGCCCAATAAAGCCGTAGACGAACACGGCCAGCAGCAGGATGCTGGGCAGCAGCACCAGCATGGACCATAAGCGGTCACGGGAGAGGCGTTTCAGGTGGGGTCACCTCCTTTCTGGTCAGCGGTGCGCGGTACGCAGTGCGCGGGAACCTGCACCGCGTACCGCCTACCGCGCACCACGTCCCGGCTCTTACTTGCCGATGCCCGCGCGGTCCGCGAGCTGCTGTGCGGCGGCGGCAGCGCCCTGCGCGTTCTTGCTGGCGACGAACTGGTCGATGATGGCCCCGAACGCACTCGTGAAGCTCTCGGGAGCGACTGCGCCGTGGACCATGCTGCCCACGATCTTGTTCTTCTTCCAGTCGGCGGCGGCGCTCTTGCTGTAGGTGTTGTACTTGCTCAGGTCGGAGTCGGTGCGGGCGGCGATGCTGCCCTTGAGGGGGTTGAAGGTGTCCTGCCCAGCTCGGCTCCCCAGCAGTTTGAGCCAGTTGATCGCCTCGGCGCGGTCCTTGGCCCCCTTGGGCAGCCCGAAGGAGTCGGCCAGCATCACGAAGGTGCCGCTGGTGCCGGGCGTGGTGGTCCAGCCGAAGCCGGTGTTGGGCTTGAGCTTCTTGGTGGTGGTGAAGTACCCGGCCGCCCAGTCGCCCATGATGTTGAAGGCGCTGGTGCCGTCCGCGATGCGGTCGGAGGCCTGCTGCCAGCTCAGGCCGCTGGCGTCCTTGTTGGCGCAGTCCATCACCTTGCCGAAGTTGGTGAAGCCCTGCAAGACGCGCGGGTCGGTGAACTTGAGCTTCCCGGCCCACAGGTCCTTCCAGCCCTGCGGCCCCAGCGTCCCGATCATCACGTTTTCCCAGAGGTGCTGCTGGGTCCAGTTCTCACCGACGACCAGCGGCGCGGTCACACCCTTGGCCTTGAGCTTGGAGCAGGTGGTCAGGAACTCGGTCCAGGTTTTGGGCGGGGTCACGCCCCAGGCCTTGAGCTTGGCGGGGTTGTACCACATAACGTTGCTGCGGTGGACGTTGACGGGCACGCTCCAGATGCCGCCCTTGCTGGAGATCAGGTCGATCACGTCCTGCGGCAGCGCCTTGTTCCAGCCCTCGGACTTGAAGAGGCTGCTGAGGTCTTCCATGCGGTTCGCCACCACCCAGGTGCCGATCAGTTCCTGCCCGGCGTGAACCTGGAAGGAATCGGGGGGCGTGCCGCCCAGCATGCGGGTCTTGAGGACCGCCTTGGCGTTGGTGCCCGCGCCGCCCGCGACGGTGGCGTTGACCACGTTCACGCTGGGGTACTTCTGCTTGTAGAGCTTGACCAGGGCGTCGAGGGCGGGACCTTCGTCGCCCGACCACCAGGAAAAGATTTCGAGCCTGCCCGCGGCGGCGGCGGTGGACGTGACGGCGAGGGCGGCGGCGATAAGAAGAGCTTTTTTCATAGGGTTCCTCCGGGGGAGTGGGGAAGCGGGAGCGGGGCGGCGGACGGGGTCTGTGGTGGCCCCCGGCCCGACCCGGCGACCCGGTAGAGGTGGCGCAGGCCGAGCGGCGTGAAGAGGTGGTCGAGCAGCATCGCGCCCGCGCCCAGCACCCCAGCGTCCGCACCCAGCGTGCTGAGGTCGATGCGGGTACCGCCCGCGTTGATCCGCATGGTGCGGCTGAGCGCACTCTCGCGCAGGGGGTGCAGAAATACCTCGCCCGCCTGCGCCAGCCGCCCGCCGATCACGACGGCGCTGGGGTTAAAGAGGTTCAGCGCGGTGCTGATCGCCACGCCGAGGTGATGCCCCGCCTCGGCCCAGACCGCGCGGGCGAGGGGGTCCGTGCCCGCGTGGGCCAGCAGGTCCGCGAGCGTGAGGGGGTCGGGGAGCGTGGAGGGCGTGCCCGCGGCGCGGCGCGTTCTGGCCGTCTCGACCAGCACCTGCGCCGCCGCGTAGCTTTCCAGACTGCCGGGATTGCCGCTGCGGCCCACCGGCCCCTGCTCGTTGATGCTGATGTGCCCGATCTCGCCCGCGCCGCCCCGCACGCCCCGGTGCAGCCGCCCCCCCAGCAACACGCCCGCCCCGATGCCCGTCGCGGCCTTCACATAGATGAGATCCGAGGCCCCCCGGTGGGCACCGAAGCGCGTCTCGGCCAGCGCCCCCAGGTTCGCATCGTTGTCCACGCGGGTGGGCAGGCCGAGGGCCTCCTCCAGCCCCGCCATCACGTTCTCGCCGTCCCAGCCGGGCATGTTGGGGGGCTGCACCACGCAGCCGGTAGCGTGATCCACCGGGCCGGGTACGCCCGCGCCGACGCCCGCCACCTGCTCGCGGGGCACCCCTGCCTCGGCCAGCACGGCCCGCGCGAGGCGTGAGAGCAGCGCGTAGGTGGCCGCCGGGCCGCGCAGGATGTCGTGTTGGGC
Source organism: Deinococcus carri (assembly GCF_039545055.1). Taxonomy (NCBI): domain Bacteria; kingdom Thermotogati; phylum Deinococcota; class Deinococci; order Deinococcales; family Deinococcaceae; genus Deinococcus; species Deinococcus carri. The sequence continues at coordinate 503,938 of NZ_BAABRP010000001.1, read as the reverse complement.
AGTGCGGCTCGCCAGCGTGGTGCAGCGCAGGTCCAGCAGGTCGACCCGCGCGTGGCTGGCCCCCAGGTCCACGGCCAGCAGGGCCGCGGCGCGGGCATTCAGGGCCAGCAGGGTGGCGCGGCGGCCCACCTGCCCGCTCCCGCTCTTGCCCCCGCTGCCCTGGCCCCCGGCGCACCCGCTGAGCCGCGGCCCCACCTCCTGCACCAGGCCTGCCTCCAGCAGCTCGGTCACGATGGAGCTGATGGCGCTGCGCGACAGCCCCAGCTCCCGCGCCAGGTCCACCCGCGCCCGGTCGCCCTGCCACAGCCGGTTCAGCAGCAGCAGCGTATGGCGCGCGCGAATCGCGGCCAGGTCCAGGGTGTCAGGCAGGGCAGCAGAAGACATCACACCAACTCCGGAAAGCGGGAAGGGACCGGGGAAAAGCCGCCAGCGGCGGACGGGGAAACCTGATTGAGGCCCTCATGGTGCGCCTCGCCAATTTTGTTTGTCAAATGAACTAATTAACTCCCCCGGTCAGGAAGCCACCCATGAAGCGGGCCGGAAGGTCTTCCCCTCCGGCCCGGTCAACCGTGACGCTCAACCCTCGCCGGACGGCTCCGCGCCGGGTTCCTCCCCGGCTTCGGCCCGGCCCTGGCCCTCGGGGCGCAGCAGCGGAAACAGCAGCACGTCGCGGATGGAGTCGCTGCCCGTGAGCAGCATGGCGAGGCGGTCGATGCCGATGCCCAGGCCCCCGGCGGGCGGCATGCCGTATTCCAGGGCCAGCAGGAAGTCCTCATCCTGGGCGTGGGCCTCGTCGTCCCCGGCGTCACGGCGGGCGGACTGTGCCTCGAAGCGGTCACGCTGGTCGAAGGCGTCGTTCAGCTCCGAAAAGGCGTTCGCCAGCTCAAAGCCCGAGCAGAACACCTCGAAGCGCTCGGTGAGGCCGGGGCGGGTGCGGTGGGCCTTGGCGAGCGGGCTGATCACCGCCGGGTGGTCCATCACGAAGGTCGGATTGGTGAGCAGCGGCTCCACGAACTCCCCGAACAGCTTGTCGAGCAGCTTGTAGGCGGGCACGTCCTTCCACTGAGGGAAACGGGCGTCGCTGAACTCGCGCAGGCGATCCAGGTCCAGGGGGTCAAAGTCCAGCCCCGGCACATGTTCGCGCAGCGCCCCCACGTAGTCCACCCGCGCGAAGGGCGGCGTGAAGTCCAGCGTTTCGCCCCCATAGTCAAAGTGGTACGAGCCGTGCAGCTCCTGCGCCAGCCCGCTGAGCAGATCCTCGACCAGCCGGGCGATGTCCGAGTAGTCCACGTAGGCCCAGTACAGTTCCAGCATGGTGAACTCGGGGTTGTGGGTGCGGTCGATGCCCTCGTTGCGGTACACGCGCCCGATCTCGTAGAGGCGCTCGAAGCCGCCAACCAGCAGCCGCTTGAGGTACAGCTCCAGGCTGATCCGCAGCTTGAAGTCGTGCGAGAGCGCGTTGTGGTGCGTCATGAAGGGCCGGGCCTCCGCGCCGCCCGCCGTCACCTGGAGGGTCGGCCCCTCCACCTCCATGAAGCCCCGCGCGTCCAGCTCGTTCCTGATGTAGCGGATGATGCGGCTGCGCGCCTGGAACTTCTGCCGCGCGCCCTCCGTCACCATCAGGTCCAGGTAGCGGCGGCGGGCACGCAACTCCTCGTCTTGCAGGCCGTGGAACTTGCTGGGCAGGGGGTGCAGGCTCTTGACCAGCGGCTGCCACGACTTCACGCGCAGGGTGAGCTGCCCGGTCCGCGTGACAAACGGAAAGCCTGTCACGCCGATGATGTCGCCCAGGTCAATCTTTTTGGAAGCGTCGAACTGCTCGGTGTCCTGCTTGCTGAAGTGGAGCTGGATGCGCCCGTCCTCGTCGGTCAGGTCGGCAAAGGCGGCCTTGCCCATGTGCCGCATCAGCGTGACGCGGCCCGCCAGCGCGTAGGTTTCCTCGGGCCACTCCTGCCCCGGCTCGGCGTCGGGATGGGCGGCCAGCACGTCGCGGGCGTGGTGCGTCTGCGGGTAGCTGTAGGGATGCGTCTCGAAACCCGCCTCGCGCAGCGCGTCCTGGTTGTTCAGGCGGCTGACGGTCTGCTCGTGCAGGCCCGCGCGGCGGTCGTCGGGGGTGTGGTCGCCAGACATGGGGGGAAGTATAGGGGGGAGGCGCAAGGCCGAGGGCAGAAGGCAGATGGCAAAGGGTCCAAAGCCTTCTGCCATCTGCCTTCTGCCTCCCGCCCTAATACTCGATGTCCTGCACCCGGTACTTCACCTGTTTGCCGTTTTCCAGGTTCACGACGAAGGTTTCGTCCTTCTTGCGGCCCATCAGTTGCCGGCCGACGGGGCTTTCCTCGCTGATGCGGGGGAGGCTGCCGCCCAGGACGGTCGCCTCGGGGGCGCTGACGACCTGCACGCGCATGGCCTTTTTGGTCGTCTCGTTGTTCAGGGTGACCACCGCGCCGAGTTCGACGCGGCCGTCGTTCTCATGCTCCTCGATCAGGGTGGCGCGGGCCAGGGTGTCTTCGAGTTCCTCGATGCGGGCCTCGATGCCCAGTTTCTCGCGCTTGGCGTCTTCCAGGCCGGTGTCCTCGTAATCGGCGCTGGTTTCCATCTGTTCTTGCAGGATGCGGGTCGCTTCCAGCAGGCGGGCCTGCTCCTGCGTAAGCATGCGCTGAAGGCGCTCGAAGCCCTCGCGCGTGAGTCTGACTTGCCGGGTCGCCTGTGCCACTTCTGACCTCCGCTGTGGGTCTGCCCTGTGGGTCTGGGGAGTGCGGGAACAAGAGGAACGGATTTCTGAGAATCGGTGAGCATTCTGCCACACGCCCGTTTCAGGGGCAACGGAAAAGTGACAGGTCCATCTGGACAGCCTCCGTCTCAAGCCGCATCAGCGCTGTCGCGTCACGCGGGCCGTGAGGCCCACCACGCCCGTCAGAAGCAGCGCCAGCCCGGCCAGGGCCAGGGGAATGCTGCCCGTCCCGCTGCGGGCGACCAGCAGGCCCAGCGCGGCGGGCGCGAGAATGCCCCCGACCGACCCCGACACCAGCAGGTAGGGCACCCACCGCGCGGGGAGGCTGCGCGTCATCCAGGCCAGCGTGGTCCCGAAGATGGGGCCGAGGGCCAGCCCGGCCACCACATAGGCTCCCGGCGCGAGCAGGGGCCGGGTCGCGGCCAGGGCGGCCAGCGCCGCGAGCAGCGCCGCGCCCAGCACCAGCGCGGGCGGACGAACACGCCCCCCCAGCAGTCCGGTCAGGACGCGCCCGGCAGTCAGGCCCGCCCAGTACCCGCTCAGCACCAGGGCAGGGCGGGCCGTGCCCAGCGCCTCCAGATGCCGCGCCAGCCACGCGCCGAAACCGACCTCCAGCCCCACGTACAGACCGATCAGCAGGGCAAACAGCACGAAGCCTAAGCCGGGCTGTACGGGAGCCGCAGCCCGGTCCGGGGGACGCAACCCGGGGACCCCCCAGACCCGCGCTGCCAGCAGGGTACCCAGGGCCAGCCCCGCCACGGCCAGAAACGGCCAGGCCAGCGAGGCAGGTCCCAGCGACAGCACCAGCAGCGGCGACAGGATGCTGCCCAGCCCGAAGACCGCATTGACCAGGTTCACCGCCCGCGTCCCCAGGCTGGCATAGGCGGCGTTCAGGGCCGCACTGACCCCGCCCAGCCCGAGGCCCCCCACCAGCGCCCCGCCCACCGCCGCGGGCCAGGTGGGAGCCAGGGCGACCACCGTTACCCCGGCGGCCAGCACCAGCACGCTCACCATCACCACCGCGCGGACACTGACGCGCATCAGGGCCACGCCGGCCAGGGGCGGCGCGACCGCCGAACCCAGAAAATGCGCGCTCGCCACCCAGCCCACCACCCCGAGGCCCACGCCGTAGCGGGCCTGGAACAGCGGAAAGGCCGCCCCGTACATCGCCTGGAGCACCCCCAGCGTCAGAAAGGCGACGGCCCCCGGTGCCAGCATGGTGGGCGTCAGGCGCGAAGCGGCGGCAGGAGGAGCACCCATCGGCCAGGGAGCCTAGCACAGCCAGACAACCGCTCCCGCAGTGACTCCCCCCTCCCCTACCCTGCGGCATGACCCGCCCTGACCCTTACGCCGACGCCGAACACCGCCGCGCAGACGAGCAGGAGCAGCAGCACCCCGAGGGGAACGTTCCACAGGCCACCGACCTGCCCAGGCAGGGCGTTCCGGTGGATGACGGCGAACCGGCGACGCAGCCGGAGGGGGGTCAGGCTGGCGTAGACCTGCTGGCGTAGTCACCAAACTGCGTAGGCTTAAGAAAAGCCTTTCCACGGCAATCCGGAATTTAGGGCGGGGCGCATAAAGGGCACGTGCAGTGGAATGGACGCCTGAGAGCGTGTTTTAGAAGGGTCTCCATTACAGGCGGAGTGCGCTGGGAGGGCATGCCCGTTCCCCCTCTCCTGTGGAGCTGTACCAGTCCCAGCCTCCCCCGCAAGGAGGGAGGAGCAAAAAGCTCGTGTTCTACGGCGAAATGAGGGCATCCGCCAACCTTTTAAAACAGGCTCTCATACGGATTCCGTCCAATTCCTGAACAGTCGGGAGGGCACCGCCTGTTCATCCATCTCCCGAAATCCGCTCTTGTTCCTTCTCCCTCTGGTCGGATTTCCGGGTGTTTTCAACACCCTTCAATCGGAATCAGTCTCAGACATGCGGCAACGCAACGGAGCGCCGCCCTAACGAACACTCCAAAGCAGTGGGGCGGACAGGAACCCCATACGTCCCTGTCCGCCCCACCAGCTCAACCAGTCCCCATGCAGGTCTAGGGGAGCAGCCGGTTTAAAAACTCATTTGCCCAGGATCGACACGCCGAAGAGCACCTGGTTGGGTGTTCCGGCGGGCGACCACTGATAGCCGACGCTGGGTCCAATCAGGACGGGCAAGTTCCCAGCACGGAACAGCACATCGTTGCGCCAGTAGGTGTACTTGTCGGAGTTGTTGGTCAGACGGGTACGCACCGCGCCCACGCCGAACTGATTAGGCTCGGATACGGGCAGGCGGTAGGTGATGGCCGCGTTCGTCTCGTAGTAGCGGGCCAGGTTCAGATCAGGAATCGTGGTGATCTTACCCGCTGTAAAACGTTCGAGGTGCGAGGCCTCCAGGGTCAACCCTTCCACCGGCGAGACGTTGCCGGCCACCGTCACGTCGATACTGCCCTGCACTTCCTTTTGCACTGGAAGGGTAAACACGCGCCCTGTGCTGTTGATGCTGGCGTTCACCTTGCCGAACGACCGGCCATAGTTTCCATACACCTCGGTCTGGGTGTAAGGCGCAACAGCCGTACCCTGATATGCCACACCCACGTTGTTCAACACACGCACCCGGTCCTGAAAGGCGGTAAAGGCGTAACCGCCCGTGAACCGGGAAGAGGCCCCGTTGCCCTGTACCAGCCCGCGGTACTGCACGCCCTTCCAGGGGTCGTGGTTCACGTCCAGGCGGGGAATGCCTGCCTTCGCTGCCGCACCGTTGTCGAACACACCGGCCGCGAAGGTCGTGTCGTTCAGGCGAGTCGAGAGGGCGTACTCCCAATAGTTGGGCCGTTTGGCGAGGTTCAGCCGGATGTCCTGCGTAAAGGGCAGCGGGAAGCCGCGGACGCCGAAGCCCGTGGCACTGTCAGCCAGCGTCTCGGTCCCACCGAAGCGCGAGATGTAGTTGGGGGGGAGCCGGAAGAGCGGAGCCGGAGCCGCCGTGTCCTGGGCCGCCGCCCCTGCGGGGGCGCTGAGCACCAGGGCTGCGGCCCCAATCTTCATGGTCATGTGGGTTCGGTTCGACACCCCAGCATCTTGCCCGCCTGCCGGGTCACTTTGATGAAAGTGTTCTGGACAGGTTTCTGACGCGGGCATCAGGCAGTGCGATAATTGAAGATCACAACCTGCGCTCAGGTGCGCACATTCACGATGGTCACGCCGTGGCCGCCCTGGTTGGCTTCAGCGTCGTGGAAGGATTCGACGCGCTTGTCGGTCTTGAGGTAGTCGCGCAGGAGCCGGCGCAGCACGCCCTGGCCCTTGCCGTGGACCACCCGCAGGGGCGTTTCCCTGAGCGCCTGCGCCTCGGTGATGGCGGTCCGCAGTTCCTCGACGGCCTCCTCCACACCCAGGCCGCGCAGTTGCAATTCGTTCTGGAAGGTGCTGGGCCGGGTCCCGGCAAAGCTGGGGCGCGGGGCCGGCGCTTTGGGTTCCTGTTTCAGCCGCACGTCGCGGCGCTTGACGCCGACCTTCATCACGCCGAGCTGCACCACCAGGTCGTCGCCGCGCAGTTCCAGCACCTGGCCGGTCGCGCCGTAGGCGGGCACGTCCACCCTGCTGCCCACCCGGATGGGGTCGCCGCGCTCCTCGCGGGGGGCGGGGGGCGCGGGCCTGGCCTTTTGCGCCGCCGAGCGCAGTTCGCGCAGCTCCTGCATCACGCGGGGGCGGGCGCTGTCCTCCTGGGCGCGGGCGCGCAGGCTGCGGACGCGCTCGATGGCCTCGGCGTACAGGCTCTCGGCCTTCTGCGCGGCCTCGGCCAGCATCTCCCCCCGCCTCTGCTCCAGCGTCTCGCGTTCCTGGCGGACGCGGGCCAGTTCGGCCTCCGCCTCGCGCCGGGCGGTCGAGGCCTCCTCCAGCTCGGTGGCGAGGTCGGCGCGTTCGCGTTCCAGGCCCTCCAGCATCCGCTCCATCAGGCCGGCGTCGGGGCCGAGCAGGTCCTCGGCGCGCGACAGCACATTCTGGGGCAGGCCCATGCGCCGGGCAATCGCCAGCGCGTAGGAGCGGCCCGGCTGCCCCACCTGGAGGTGGTAGGTGGGAGCGAGGGTCGCCACGTCGAAGCCCATGCTGGCGTTCCGGAGGCCGGGCGTCTCCAGCGCGAACAGCTTGAGGGGCGAGAGGTGCGAGGTGATGATGCCCCGCGCGTCCTGCGCCAGCAGCGTCTCGATGAGGGATTGCGCCAGCGCGGCCCCCTCGGCGGGGTCGGTGCCGCTGCCCAGCTCGTCGATCAGGACCAGCGTGTCGGGCGCGGCGTGGCGCAGCACGAAGCGCAGGTGCTTGAGGTGCGAGGCGAAGGTGGACAGGCTCGCCTCAATGCTCTGCTCGTCCCCGATGTCCACCAGCACGTCGCGGACCACCGGCAGCCGGGCGGAGGCCGCCGCCACGTACAGCCCGCACTGGTGCATCAGCACCGCGAGGCCCAGCGTCTTGAGGGTGGCCGTCTTGCCGCCCATGTTCGGCCCGGTGATCAGCAGCAGCTTGGTTGCGCCCAGCTCGATGTCGTTGGGCACCGGATTTTCAATCAGGGGGTGGCGGGCTTCCCGCAGGTCGTAGGTGTGGTCGCTGGCGGGCTGGGGCCGGTTGAGCCGCCAGTCGCGGGCGAGGCGGGCCTTGGCGGCAATCAGGTCGAGTTCGCCCAGCGTGGCGAGGGTCATCGGCACGTCCACATCGGCGGCCAGCAGGCCCGACAGTTCGGTGAGGATGCGCCGGACCTCGGCCTCCTCGTCCAGAATCAGGCGGGTGAGTTCGTTGTTGAGCTGCGTGACGGCGGCGGGTTCGACGAAATACGTCTGCCCGGTCGCGGAGGCGTCCACGATGATGCCCTGCACCTGCCCCACCCGGCTGGCCTGCACCGGCAGCACGTAGCGGTCGCGGCGGATGGTGACGATGTGTTCCTGAAGCACGTCCGCCCAGCGTTCGAGCGTCGCGGCCAGTTTCTCGCGGATGCGGCCCCGCAGCGGCTCGATACGCTTGCGCAGGTCGCGCAGACGGGGACTGGCGTCGTCGCGCACCGCCCCGTCACGGTCCAGCGACCCCAGCACCCGGCGCACCAGTTCGCTGTGGTCGCCCAGGCCCAGCGCCACCTCCCGCAGCGGCCCGCGCGAGTTGGCGTTGATGGCCCGCCGGACCGTCATAGCGCCGTCGAGGGAATAGGCGGCGTTCAGCAGTTCCTGGCCGGACAGCACCCGGCCCTCCTGCGCGCGCGCGTGCAGCTCGCGGATGTCCTGGATGCCGCCCAGGCTGAGGCTCACGCCGAAAAGGGCGTCCTCCACCTCGTCCAGTTCGCGGGCAATGCGCTCCGCGTCGTCGGAGGGCAGCAGCGCCCGCGCCCGCTCGACGCCCAGCGACGTGGCGCTGCGCTCCGCGAGGGCGTCACGGATACGGGGAAAATCGAGGGCAGTCAGGGCACGGGGGGCGAACGGCATGTCAGCCAGGAGGATAACAACGCACCCGCCCGGTGAACGTGCGCCGGGTGGCTTAGGGAAGGTTGGGAAAGCTGCACGCCCGCTTACGGTCCCGCCCCCCGAAATGTAGGGCAATAGGGTATGACTGCCATTTCCGGAACAGGTCCCCACCGCGTCCTCGTCACGGGAGCAACGGGTTTTGTCGGACGTTCCATCGTGCAGGGACTGGTGGGGCGGGGGCACACCGTCTTCGCCGGGTCGCGGGGGGGCGAGGCGCTGCCGGGGGCGCGGGGCCTCCCGCTGGACGTGACCGACCCCGGCAGCGTGCTGCGCGCGGTGGGCGAGGCCGACCCGGACGCGGTGATTCACCTGGTGGGCATCATCCAGGAGGAGGGGGCACAGACCTTCGGGCGGGTCCATGTGGAGGGCACCCGCCACGTGCTGGCCGCCACCCCGCGCCGCGCCCGCTACCTGCACATGAGCGCCCTGGGCGCGGACGAGCAAAGCGCCAGCCGCTACAGCGCCACCAAGGGCGAGGCCGAGCGCCTGGTGCGGGAAAGCGGGCTGGCCTGGACCATCTTCCGGCCCAGTCTGGTGTTCGGGGTGGGCGACGACTTCTTCGGGCGGGTGCTGCGCGAACTCGTCACGGCCGCGCCCGTCGTGCCGCAGATTGGCGACGGCTCCTTTCCCTTTCGCCCGGTCAGCGTGGAGGATGTGGCGCTGGCCTTTGCCGGGGCGCTGGACAGGCCGGAGACGGCCGGGCAGACCTACGCCCTGACCGGCCCGGAGGAGTACACCTTCCGCGAGCTGCTCGACCAGGAGCAGGCGGCGCTGGGGCAGCACCGGCCCGTGATGCCGGTGCCCCTCGCGCTGATGAATCTGGCCGTGCCGCTGATGCAGGTCCTCCCGCATCCGCCCATCACCCGCGACCAGTACGCGATGCTCAAGGCGGGCAATACCGCGCCCAACGAACCCGCGCGGACAGTGTTCGACCTGCCCATGCACCGCCTGCCCGAGAGGCTGCCGCAAATTGTGGAGGCGGCGAGGAGGCGTTAAGCCGGATGTCCCCTCCCCTGCTACCCTGCCTCCCGTGACCGCCCGCGCTCCCCTCCTGCCGCCCACCGAGAAGCCGCGCGTCGTGGTGGAGCATCCCGACTTCTACGTGGTCCACAAGCCCGCGCTGTGGCTCACGCATCCGGTGCGGGCACGGGTGGACGTGCCGGATATCCTGACCTTTATGCAGGCGGAGACGGGGGAAGCTGGCCTCGCGCCGCCCCACCGCCTCGACCGCGAGACGAGCGGCACGCAACTGCTCTCGCGCGACGCGGACGCCGCCCGCCGGTTCTTTACCCTGTTCAAGGAGCATCTGGTGGGCAAGACGTACCTCGCCGTCGTGCATGGCTCGCCGGGCTGGGAGCGGCACACGCTGGACGCGCCGCTGGGGGACCTGGGGCTGGGTGGGGCAAACCGGGTCGTCATCCGGCAGGCGGTGGTGCCGGACGGGCGACCCGCCGTGACCGACTTCCGGGTGGTGGAACGGCGGGGAGGCTTCACGCTACTGGAGGCCGCCCCCCGCTCGGGCCGCCTGCACCAGATTCGCGCACACCTCTCGCACCTGGGCCTGCCGATGGTGGGCGACAAGATCTACGGGCGCGACCCCGAGGCCTTTTTAGACTTCATGCAGACCGGCCAGACGCCCGAACTCACCGCACGGCTGCTGCTGCCCCGGCAGGCGCTACATGCGGCCCGCATCGCCTTTCCCTGGGCGGGTGCCCAGTTCGCGGCGGAGGTGCCGCTCGCGCCGGATTTGCAGGCGTTCTGGAAGGGGTTAGGAGTTAGGGGTTAGGAGTTAGTGAAAGGCTTCACGGCCCTTCCGCCTTCCGCCTTCCGCCTTCCGCCTTCCGCCTTCCGCCTTCCGCCTTCCGCCTTCCGCCTTCCGCCTTCCGCCTTCCGCCTTCTTCTACCCTTGCCTTTCCCACAATGCTGATTAGACTGGTCGGGTATAGGGGGCGAGATGGACGAGCGGACCTTGAATGAACTGAAGCCGGGCGAGGCGGCGCATGTGGTGACGCTGGACCCCCGGCACCCGTTGCGGCGGCGGCTGCTGGAACTGGGCTTCGTGCGGGGGGCGCGGGTGGCCGTGGTGCGCCGCGCCCCGATGGGCGACCCGGTGGAGGTGCGCGTGAACGGGACGGACCTGGCCCTGCGCGCGGACGACCTGCGCGGCATCCGGGTGCGGGCATGACGGTGCTGCCCCCGCCCGCCTCGCCCCCGCCGGGCCTGCACCTGCCCGACGAGGCCGCCTGCGCCGCCACCCTGGAAAAGCTGCGTGCGGCCCGCGAACCCCGCGTGGTGGTCGTCGGCAACCCCAACGTCGGCAAGACCACCCTGATCAACGCGGTGGCGGGCACCCGGCTCAAGGTCGGCAACTGGTCGGGCGTGACGGTGGAGAAGCGCGAGGCGCGGCTGACGCACGCGGGGCGCTCGGTCCACCTGCTCGACCTCCCCGGCGCGTACTCGCTCAGCCCCCACACGCCGGAGGAACTGATCACCCGCACGGCCCTGCTGGACGAGGCCCCCGACGCCGTCATCAACGTGCTGGACGCGGGGAATCTGGAGCGCAACCTCTACCTCACGCTGCAACTGCTGGACTTCCGGGTGCCGCTGGCGGTCGCGCTGAACCTGGTGGACGAGGCACGCGACAAGGGCCTGACGGTGGACGCAGCGGCCCTCTCGCGGGCGCTGGGCGTGCCGGTGGCAGAGACGGTGGCGAGCCGGGGTGACGGCACGGGAAGGCTGCTCGACCTGGCGCTCGGGGGGGCCACGCTGGGCATCGGCGTGCGCTACCCGGAGGCGGTCGAGGCCGCCGCGAACGACCTCACCGCACGCATGGCCGACCTTCCCACCCTGCCGCCCCACGCGCACCGTTACCTCGCGCTGGCGCTGCTGGAGGGCGACCCCAGCGTGCGCGGACGGCTGGCCGCCACCGGACATGCGGCCCTGCTGGACGCGGCGGACGCGCATCTGGCCGCGCTGGACACCGGCGGCGTGGACGCGCTGATCGAGATTGCGGAGGCGCGCTACGCCCGCGCGGGGGACCTGGCGCGGGTGGCCGTTCCGCAGGCGGAGGCGCGGCGGACGCTGAGCGAGCGGCTGGACCGGCTGGCGCTGCACCCGCTGCTGGGCATTCCGCTGTTCCTGGCGCTGGTGCTGCTGGTGTTCCGCCTGACCTTCAGCGTGGCCTCGCCCTTCGTGGACCTGATCGGGGGACCGCTGCAAGACACGGTGAGCGGGTGGGCCACGGCCGCGCTGGGCTGGTTCCCGCTGGCCCGCGACCTGGTGGTGGGGGCCATCATCCCCGGCGTGGGGACGGTGCTGAGCTTCCTGCCCACGCTGCTGGTGCTGTACCTCGCCATGAGCTTTCTGGAAGACAGCGGCTACATGGCGCGCGCCGCCTTCCTGATGGACCGGGCCATGCGCGGCATCGGGCTGGACGGGCGGGCCTTTATCCCGCTGATTCTGGGCTTCGGGTGCAACGTGCCCGCCGTGTATGCCACCCGCACGCTGGAGCGCCGCAGCGACCGTGTGCTGGTCAGCATGATTCTGCCCTTCATGAGCTGCTCGGCGCGGTTGCCAGTGTACGTGGTGTTCGCCGCCGCGCTGTTCCCGCGCCACGGGAGCTGGATCGTGTGGGCGCTGTACGTGTTGGGCATGGGGGTGGCCTTTGCGTTCGCGCTGCTGCTGCGCCGGACCTCGCTGCCCGCCGAGGGGGGCGGGGTGCTGCTGGAGCTGCCGCCCTACCGCTTCCCGGCCTGGAAGGTGCTGTGGAAGCACGCCTGGCGGCGCACCGCGAGCTTTGCGAGGCGCGCCCGGACGACCGTGCTGGCGACCGTCGCGGTGGTGTGGCTGCTGCTGGCGCTCCCGGCCGTGGCCGGGGGCAAGTTCGCCACGGTGCCCCCGCAGGACAGCCTCTTCGGGCGGGTGAGCGAGGCCGCATTGCCCGTCTTCGCGCCGCTGGGCTTCGGCAACTGGCAGGCGACCGGGGCGCTGGTGCCCGGCTTCATTGCCAAGGAGGTCGTGGTGGGCACGCTGGGGCAGATTTACCTGGGCGAGCAGGCCGCCGCGCCCCAGCCGCTGGGCCTGCTCGCGGGCGCAGGGCAGGCGCTGACGGCCACCTGGGACGCCATCAAGGCCAGCGTCTCGGCCATCCCGACGGTCCTGGCGCTGCCCAGCCTGGGGGCCGACACCAGCGCCGACGCGAAAACGCCGCTGGCCGCCGCCCTCGCGCGGGCCTTTACCCCGGCCGGTGCCCTGGCCTATCTGGTGTTCGTGCTGCTGTACACGCCCTGCATCGCCACCGTGGGCGCGCTCGCGCAGGAACACGGGCGGCGGGTGGCCTGGACGACGGTGGCGTACCAGTTGGCGACCGCCTGGGTGGCCGCGTTCCTGGTGTACCAACTGGCCCAGAGACTGCTGTGATGAGGGGGCTGCTGTGACCGCCCCCCTGGCCGCCATTCTGGGCGCGGTGGCGGGCGAGCCACGCACCCCCGCCGAACTGGCACGCACGCTGGGCAGCAGTGAGGCCGCGCTCGCGGGGATGCTGCGGACTCTCCAGGCCGGCGGCTACGTGCAGGAGGCCGCGCCCCAGACGGAAGGCTGTGCCTGCGGCCCCTGCGCCCTCAAGAGCATGTGCCGCAATGCCGGCGGCGAGGCCGCGCCGCTGCACCTGCTGCGGCTGACCACACGGGGCGAGGCGTACCTGAAGCGGCTGGGCTGAGGGCCACAGCCACGGGGCTGACGGGACAAACGAAGGGGGCGGACCGAATGAACAGGCCCGCCCCCTTCCCTCTGTCTTCACACCACGATGCGCCGGTAGGCCCCGTCCTCGCCCACGGCGGGAAGCTGCCCGTACATCAGTTCCTGCTCCACGACGCGGGCGATGTCCTCGCCCAGTTGCGCGGCGTCACGCTCCTCGGACTCCAGCGGCTCGGCCACCACGTCGAAGCCGCGCGTGGTGTTCACGTCGGGCGCGCGGACCTCGACGCGCAACTTTCCGTCCTCCACCTGGGGGGTGATGGTGATGCCTTCCGGGTGCTCGTAGGTGAAGGCGGCGCGAAAGGCGGTCAGGGCGTCTTGCAGGTTCAGGCGTGCGGTCATGCGGGCAGTCTGCGTGAGCGCCCCCACCCGAACTGCTGTTCTCGCCACAGGCTGGGGGGCGCGTAAAGAGGGGGTAAAGGAGGGGCTTATACTCGCCGCACATGACCACCCTCTCCTCTGCGGCCCCGCGCGTCAACCCGTGGGTTCTGTCGGCGTTCTGGTTCGGCACGGCCTTTCACTGGCTGCTGCTGCTGCTGATCCTGATGCCTGCCAACGTCGTGCATTTCGTGGGCCAGGAACAGAAAGGCACGTATCTGGGCGTGCTGACGGCCGTCGGCGCGGTGATGGCGCTGGTGCTGCCGCCCATCATCGGGGCGCGCAGTGACCGCACCGGGCGGCGGCTGCCGTATATCCGCCTGGGCCTGGGCGTGAACCTGGCCGGCCTGGCCGTGATGGCCTTCGCGGCCTCGACACTGGGGGGCATGGGTGGGTTCTGGGTGTACGTGCTGGGCTTCCTGCTGGTGCAGTTCGGGAACAATTACGCCACTGCGCCCTACAGCGCGCTGATTCCGCAGCTCGTGGCCCCGGAGGAGCGCGGACGCTACAGCGGCGTGATGGGGCTGCTTCAGGCGGTCGGGCAACTGCTGGGGGCGGTTGCGGCCTTTGTGGTGGGCCTGCTGAAACTGCCGGTGCTGGTGTCCTTTGTGCTGATTGCGCTGATGCTGGCGGTCCCCGCGCTGATCACGCTGCGGGGCGTGCCCGCGTCGGTGGACACGCCGACCCAGGCCAGCGGAGGCCCCACCCTCTCCTGGCGGCAGCTCTTCGCGTATCAGCCCTTCCTGTGGGTGTTCGTGACGCGGGTGCTGTTCGCGCTGGGGCAGTACAGCGTGCAGCCCTTCCTCCAGTACTACAACGTGGATGTTCTGCGGCAGCGGGACGCGGGAACCAGCACGTCCATCATGCTGCTGTGCATCATCGTGGGCAGCATCGTGTCGGCGCTGATCGGCGGGCGCGTCAGTGACCGGGTGGGCCGCAAGCCGGTGATCTATGTGGCGGGCACGGCGATGGCCCTGGCCGCGCTGCTGCTGCTGGTCGCGCCGAGCTACCCAGTCGCGCTCGCGCTGGCGGTGTTCTTCGGGCTGGGCTTCGGCGCGTTCACGAGTGTGGACTGGGCGCTGGGCAGTGACGCCATGCCCAGCGCGAGCAGCTACGCCCGCGACATGGGCATCTGGCACGTGGCCTTTGTCGCGCCGCAGCTTTCGAGTGCGCCGCAGGGGGCGCTGCTGGACTGGGGCAACGCGCAGGGCGGGAATCTGGGCTACACGCTGGTCTTCGGCATCGCGGCGCTGTTCTTTCTGGCAGGCGTGGTGCTGGTGCGCAACGTGCCGGAGACGGCCCACACCCGCGCTCACGCAACCTGACGGGAACCTTTAGACGGTGCCCCTTCTGCCAGAAGCAGCGGCAGGGAACGTGGAATGCTCACTTTATGAGCAACGAGCAACCGACCCGCGAGGAAGGCATCAAGACGCTGGCGAGCATCATCAAGGATGTCAAGTTCGCCATGCTGACGGTCACGACGGCCGAGGGCCACCTCAAGGCCCACCCCATGACCACCCAGCAGACCGAGTTCGACGGCGACATCTGGTTCATCGGCGGCAAGGACACCGAGCAGGTGCAGTGCATGGGCGAGCGGCCCCAGGTGAACGTCAGCTACTCGGACCCCGGCAAGAACAACTACGTCAGCGTGGGCGGCACGGCGCAGCTCGTGGAGGACCGCGCCAAGCTGGAAGAACTGTGGAGCGACTTCTACAAGGCGTACTTTCCCCAGGGCATCGACGACCCCAACGTGCAGCTGATCAAGATCGAGGCGCAGGGGGCCGAATACTGGGAAGGCAGCGGGCGCATGAAGGCCCTCTTCCAGATGGCCCGTGCCGCCGTGACCGGCAAGCCCGCGACCGACATGGGCAACAACGACACCGTGAAGCTCTGAGCGCGGGGCACGTGGCGGGAGCGTGAGGCGAGCAGCCCGCGCTCCCTTTTCCCTGCCCCCTCCCAGCCAGGGCGTATCCTTGCGCCCATGACTGCCACACCCCCCACCACCCCGGCCCAGACGAGACGCGCGCTGGCCGGGGTGATGCTGACCGTCTGCCTGTGGGGCGGGAACGTGGTGCTGCTCAAGGCGCTGCTGGTGCGCGGTCACCTGAACGCCGAGACGATCAATCTGGGCCGCTTCGTGCTGGCGGGGGTCGTGCTGGTCGGCCTGAGTGTGCGCGCGCACGGCTGGCCCCGCTGGGACGCGCGGACCTGGGGGCAGGTGGCGCTGGTGGGGCTGCTGGGCAACAGCCTGTTTCAGGCGTGTTTTCTGACGGCTATCCGGGCCAACCCGGCGGGCGTGGCGGGGCTGGTGAACGGCATCGTGCCCGTGCTGGTGGTGCCGCTGGGGTTATTGCTGGGGCAGCGGGCCACGGGGCGGCAGATCGGCGGGGTGACGCTGGCCTTTGCGGGCCTGCTGGGGCTGCTCCTGGGCACGCGGCAACCGGGCATGGCCGTCACCCCCGGCGGCTTCGCCTGGGTTCTCGCGGCGGCGGGCACCTGGGCGCTGTACACCCTCTGGAACCGGCCCCTCACCGCGCGGCTGGGCGCGACTCCCTTCGTGGCCTTCAGCCTTGCGCTGGGATGCGTGCCGTATGTGGTCTGGGCGCTCCCGCACCTCACGCCACCGGGCGCGGTGCCCGCCTGGGGCTGGGCCGGCATCATCCTCAGCGCGCTGGGGGCGAACGTTGTCGCCTACGTCGCCTGGGCCAACGGCGCGCGGGTGCTGGGGGCCGCCAGAACGAGTGTCTGGAACACGGTGGCCCCCGCCGTCGCCCTGCTGCTGAGCGCGGGCGTGCTGCACGAACGCCTGCCGCCGGGGGTATGGCTGGCGGCGCTGGTCATCCTGGCCGGAGCGGCGCTCGCCAACTGGCCCCGTTCCTCAGCGGCGGAAGCGCGAGCGGAGGCGGCAGGACGCTGACATAACCCACTCAGTCGAGCTTGATGTCGATGAACAGGGGCTGGTTCGCCTCCCCTTCCGGGTCCTCCTGGCGTTCGGCCTCCGGGTCGCTCCTCCCGCTCTGCCCAGCGTTCTGCGCCGGGGCCTGAGCAGGCGGCGCACCGACGCTCCAGGTGAAGTTGGCGGGAGGGGCGGACGG